>NZ_CP049990.1:2400000-2700000 GCF_011388195.1 Pusillimonas sp. DMV24BSW_D
TCAGCGGGTATCCCGGTTTCAGGCAACTCCGGGAGTGTGGGTAAAGCACCGTCGTCAGGTAACTGAACCCGGCCCGGCGATTGCCCGACCAGCACAGCCAGTTGATTTTCAAGGACACCGATCTGTGCGTTCGTTTCGTTAATACGATCAGCCGACGCCGCAACCAACTGGCGTTGACGCAAGACATCTGCACTGCTGCTCAGGCCTACGCCAAAGCGGGTTTCTATTACCTTGAGTACAGTACGATTAGTTTCAAGCTGACGCTGCGCCAGATCACGTTGCGCCCGCTGTTCCAATAACTGAAACCACGTATTGGAAATTTCCCCGCTCAGGGAAATGGCCGCCGCCTGGTAGTCTGCCAGACTCACCGACGCACGAAATTGATCTGCTTCTGTCAGAGACTGCACTCTACCCCACAGATCGACCTCATAACTCGCGCTTAGCCCAACACTAAAGAGGTTGGCGTCGGTATTGTCAGGCCCTTCTTGCCGTTCAGCGCTGCTAGTCGCGTCAAGTGACGGATACAACAAGGCTTCCTGGCGGCGGGCTACGGCCCGCGCCTGAAGCAAACGTTGATAGGCGGCCTGAAGACTCAAATTATCGTCCAGTGCCCGTCGCACAAGCTGATTCAAGTGCCGATCGTCAAACGATTTCCACCATGTATCGGAGACAGGTTGTTGCCCTGTCTCTGAAAATGAATCGGGCAGTGTCGTTGGTTGGTTCAACACAGGCTGTCGGGTAGAGCACGCAGCAAGAAACAACACCAGAATAAGGGGAAATAGCCGGTACGACATAACTATGTGTCGGTCACCGCACCACGGCTGGCCGTACCAACCAATTTTGCATATTTACCCAACACCCCACGCGTGTAGCGCGGCGCAGGCGGCCTCCAGGCGGCACGGCGTTGGGCGAGTTCTTCATCGGAAACGTCTACCTGAAGCAGCAGATGGTCCGCATCGATCGTGATCAGATCCCCTTCCTCGATGAGCGCAATGGTGCCGCCAACATAAGCCTCCGGCGCAACATGGCCGACCACCATCCCCCAGGTGCCGCCGGAAAAGCGGCCATCTGTGATCAGGCCAACGCTGTCGGTGAAACCCTTGCCGATCAATGCCGAAGTGGGGCTAAGCATCTCGCGCATGCCGGGGCCACCCTTGGGGCCTTCATAGCGAATAACAATGATGTCTCCATGGCGAATCTGGTCGGCCATAATTGCAGCCATTGTCTCGTCTTCTGAGTTGAACACCCGGGCGGGGCCCGTAATACTGCGCTTTTTTAACCCTGTGATCTTGGCCACACCACCCTCGCCGGCGAGGTTACCCTTAAGGATAGCCAAATGTCCTTGCGCATACAGTGGTTGATCAAATGGCCGAATGACTTCCTGACCGGTAGGCGGTACCTCGGGAATATGCTCAAGATTTTCGGCCACAGTGCGGCCCGTCATCGTTATGCAGTCGCCATGCAAAAGCCCGTTTGCCAATAGTACTTTCATCACCTGAGGGATACCCCCGGCTCGGTGTAAATCAACAGCAACAAACCGCCCCGAGGGCTTCATATCACACAGTACCGGAACCTTCTTGCGAATGATTTCGAAATCGTCAATCGTCAACGGTACGTCGGCTGCCGAGGCGATCGCCATCAGGTGCAGCACTGCATTGGTTGATCCACCGGTCGCCATGATTATTGCGATGGCGTTTTCCAGCGCCTTTCGGGTAACAATATCGCGTGGTTTGAGGTCGCTCTTGATCGCGTTTACCAACGCTTCAGACGATGCGGCGACCGAATCCGCTTTTTCCGGATCGGGGTTGGCCATGGTTGACGATGAAGGCATCGACATGCCCATGGCTTCAATCGCGGCCGACATGGTATTGGCGGTGTACATGCCACCGCAGGATCCATAGCTTGGGCAAGCGTTTCGCTCGATGCCGTCATAATCTTCCTTGCTCATCGTGCCGGCACTATAAGCGCCGACGGCCTCGAATGACGAAACGATGGTGAGTGGGACGCCTTTCCATTCGCCCGGTTTAATCGTGCCGCCGTAACAGAAAATAGCGGGGATGTTCATGCGTAGCATGGCCATCATCGCGCCGGGCATGTTCTTGTCACAGCCTCCGACTACTAACACACCGTCCATGAACTGGCTTTGCGTAGCGGTTTCTATGGCATCGGCAATCACTTCGCGCGACACCAGGGAATACTTCATTCCTTCTGTACCCATGGCAATGCCGTCGGTAACCGTCGGGAAACCGAACGTTTGCGGCATGGCGCCTGCCGCCTTAAGCGCGCCTTCCGCGCGCGCCGCCAATGGGCCAATGCCGGCGTTACACGGGTTCATCGTTGAATGGCCGCTGGCCACACCCACAATGGCCTTGTTGAAATCAGCATCGGTAAACCCGACGGCGCGCAGCATGGCACGGTTAGGGCTGCGGGATATGCCCTCGGTGATTGTTTTGGAGCGGCGGTTGAGCGGTGAATTCATAAAGATTCCCCTGATTCAGATGGAAAAAGGATACCCCCCTTTTCACCTACGTTCAGCGTTTAGCGATGAAATTCCGGGGCAACCATTAGAGTAACCTAGTGATCGTGTTATTTTTTGGATAGCGTTGTTTTGCGCGACTGAACGTGCGACCGCGTCTCAATCCTAAAAGGACTCACAAGCTTATGTCGTCACTCGCAAACCGAACCGGTGTCCTGCTGCTGATTTTTCTATTCCCGCTTGTTTGCGCAGCAAGCGAGCGGGACTGGCGCGTCGACATGAAGAATGACGCGGAACAACTGACACGCTTACATTCTTTAGTCATCATGCACCAGGGGCAGGAGGTAGCAGCAATGGACTTCAGCGGTACCGGCCTGGATACGCCGGTCAATATCAAGTCCTTATCCAAGACCGTACTGGCTGCACTGGTGGGCATCGCTATTGAAAAGGATGTATTCGAAGGCGTGGATCAGCCTGTGGTGGATACGCTTGGAGATCAGGTGCCAAATGCTGCAACTGACGGGGTCGAGCACATCACCCTGGGGAATTTACTGTCAATGCAGGCCGGCTTGCAGCGCACCTCGGGTGGCTATTACGGCGATTGGGTAAAAAGTAATAATTGGGTCGATTATGTGCTAACCCGCCCCTTTGTCGATGAACCTGGCGGACGCATGCTTTATTCCTCGGGTAATACTCATCTGCTCTCCGCTGCGCTCACAGAAAGCACGGGTCGAACGACGCTGGATTTGGCGCGAGACTGGCTAGGTGAGCCCCTTGGCATTACATTCCCGCCGTGGGACCAGGACCCTCAAGGCATCTACCTTGGTGGCAACAATATGATGCTTTCGCCACGCGCGCTGGCGCGTATTGGCGAGCTCTACCGCAGCGCTGGGAAGGTGGGGGAACGACGACTGTTTTCAGAACGTTGGGTAGATGAGTCCTGGCGTGGCCGAGGCCGCTCCGCCTATACCGACCACCCTTACGGTTACGGCTGGTTTCTGCACCCGCTCGCGGGTGAACCAGGTTATTACGGGCGCGGTTACGGCGGGCAGTTGCTTTATGTCATTCCCTCGTTAGAACTGACCGTGGTCATGACATCGGATCCGACACCGCCTTCTCCCGGTTCACGCTACTTAAGGCGCCAAGTTCAGTTGCTGGAAAAGCATGTTATTCCCGCCTTTCGCAGTCGCCTCAATTAAATTCATCACGCGCTACTCTGGCCTGGGCTTAAGAACCCAGCGGTCATCCGGCTATAAGGACGCTGAGCCAGGCGCTCGTTGACCAATGACTGGTGAATATCTCGGGCCCCACCACGACTCGCCGCTTCGATCAGCGTAAGGTCGATAATATCTCGCTGTGCATGGCTGCCTCCGAAAACACCACAAAAGTGGCGAACAGGTAGTAGAATTTCCACCGCTTTTCCGTCATTTTCATGCCAGAACGCTGTAAAACCCTGCACCAGCGGTAGCCCAATACGGTCGATCCACTCAGCGCAGGGAGAGTCTGCTGCGGATTGCTGCATTCGCATAACCAACGCATTCAGTTCAGAATCAAGTCCAGCGCCAAGAAATGCCATCGCCGCGTGCCAATCGTTAAAGGGATAGGTTTTTCCATCGGCATGATTACGCCAGACTTGCGCCAACTCTTTCCAGCGATCACCCACATCAACGTTACAAAGATGCAACCGCCACAAAAGCGCTGAAGCGTCGACCATTTCGAGCGCCCCGGGCTTTTACTATCACGAACGGCGCTGTCGTAAAGCGCTAAAGCTTGATCTGTTTGGCCAAGATCAAGATGAAATACCGCCCGATGCCACCAATTATGAACTTTGAAAAAATTAAGCTCACCGCTCCAGTATGGTTCACGGGCGAGCATCCAGCCAATACCGTCTTCGGGCCGTCCTTGCATTTCCATTACATGTGCCACGGCATGATGCGCCCAACAATCCAAAGGCTCCAGGGTAAGCGCGTTGCGACCGGTATCTTCCGCCTGCGCGTAGTGCCCATCTTCCTCAAGCCCAAACGCATACATGCCGAGCACCACCGAATAACCTGGCATCTGCTCAGACCAAAGGGGCATCGCCCGAGCGATGCGTTCGCGCATGTTGCGCGAATCAGCGCAGTAAAAATCCAACAAATGGCCCGTCTGCAACGCCAAAAGATCTCGCGGAAAATACATATTGTGCAAATTAAGCATCTGCGCTGCTTTAACCCAGTGTCCTGAAGACAACACCCTTGCCGCATCAAATAAGGAGCGTTCCCGACTGTTCATTTTCAGGTTGTGCGCCGTGGATAACTGACTAGTCGCCAGCTCGAATGCCGCCGGCTCTGATGACAACGCCAACATCAGCGCTTTGGCGATATGGGCCATAGGAAAATCCGGCGACACGGCTAAGGCACGATCAAGCAACGCAATCGGATCTCCGTGATACAGATTAAAAGCCGCAATTGCCTGTTCGTATGCATCCAGCGACTCACAGTTGGCGTTGGTCACTTCGTTACCCTGCATATCGCTGGTCATCATGACCTCCGGACGCAATTCACTTAAGCAAAAATTCTAAATCGCTTAGTTCCAATGGCATATCGTCCACATACCCGAGGCCATGATTCTTTCATAACAACCCTGGTTAGGGCTGTTTGCACGTGCTTCTTAGTCAGAAATGTTCGGCTCAACCAGTTTAGCCAGTTGGGCAAGAGACTCCTGCCAACCTAAATAGCAGGCCTCAATGGGAATGACAGAAGGAATCCCTTCCTGAACAATCCATAACTCGGTCCCGCATGACACCGGTTTGAAGTCAATCGTGACTTGCATTTCACCAGGAAGATTGGCGTCATCAAAACGATCGGTATGGCGAATACGTTCATTTGGCACCAGTTCAACGAAATTAACGGTAAATGAGTGGCTGTCGCCCGTACCAAAGTTGATGAACGACATTCGATAGCCGCCGCCAAGACGCACATCCATTTCATGAATCGTGCCTGTAAACCCGTATGGTGGTAGCCAGTACTCCAGCGCCTGTTTATCAGTAAATGCTTTATAGACGCGCTCAACCGGGGCCTTCAGGACGCGGTGCAAGCGAACGGTGCCGGTTTCTTCAGACATGTTTAATTCTCCCAAATATTAAGTTCGCGGCGTTTACTTGATAACGCGCTGATTCATTCACTAAAACTGCTTTTTTGCTCGTTATTAACGGTTGTTGTCTTGCGCCATTAGCTCCCGCACCGGGCGTATTTCCACACTGCCGTAGCGCGCCGGGGGAATCTTTTCCGCCAATCGAATGGCTTCATTCATATCCCGGGCTTCGAGCATGTAAAACCCGGCCAATTGCTCTTTGGTTTCGGCAAAGGGGCCGTCGGTAATGAGGGGTTTGCCATCGCGCATTCGCAACGTTGTAGCCGTTTCCGTTGAAAGCAAAGGCGCACCGTCCAGAAAATGACCACTTTCGGTTAAGTCGGCCACACACGCCATACACTCACGGTTCAGGGCGTCCCACTCTTCCTGCGACTTTTCCTGCATGGACTTTTCGTTGTAATACACCAAACATAAATATTTCATTTGGATGCTCCTGAATGATTTTCTCTGCCACCAACCAGTGCGAAGACGGCGCCTTGTGGATCGAGCCCCTTCACAATAAAGTCGCCGCCGGGGATGGCGTCGGGGCCATGAAGAACCCGCCCACCGTTATTGTTAATCTCGTTGAAAGCGGTATCGATATCGGCGCAACGAAAATAGTAATGCCACATTGGCACCGGCATCTCTTCGGGTTTAGTCATCACCGCGCCAATAACACCGTTATGACGGATGAACTCGTACTTGCCCAGCGGCCCCATTTCCATTTCGTCGTCTTTCGTCCAGCCAAATTGTGTGAAATAAAACGCTTTCGCTGCTTCAGGGTCGGTTGTAAGTAACTCGTTCCAGGCACAGTGCCCCACCCGTGGCTTGTCGGCGGCAAAAGCCAGGCTGGTCTGATTACCGGCGCCTCGCATGACGTAAAACGGCACCCCTTGTGGATCTGCAACCATGGCAAGACGGCCGACCTCTGGAATATCGGTCGGCGGCATGTGTACAGTGCCGCCGTCGGAAACCATATTGGCAACGGTTTGGTCAACATTGTCGACGCCGATATAACCTAGCCATATTGGCCTGGCGCCACCCTGGCGCATCTGTTCGGTTAATTGCATCACGTCGCCCACCTCGCGGCGCGCGCCGGTTTCATCATGAATGCTCAAGATGCGGTAGTCGATCTCGGGGTGACCGCTATTGGCCGCTTCCCAACCGAGTAGCTTGCTGTAAAAATGGATTGCGGCATTACTGTCGTCGGTTAAAAGTTCGTACCAGATAAATTCGCCGTGTTTGTTTGGCATGGCATTTTCCTTATTTTCAGAGGCTGATCAGCGATAGCCTATGCTTCCAGTGCCACTACGGGCGCAAAACCGCCGAAGACGACCCGAATACGATCAAAAGGCATGGGGTTGGTTTGCGGATCCAGGCGCGGATCACTCTTCATGGTTGTCTTCATTTTCTCCATGCCGGCATCGCGCGTTGCCTTGTCCGGCCACTCTATCCAGGAAAACACCACAGCCTCGTCGCCTGTGGCCTGCACCGCGCGACGAAAATCCGTAATTTTGCCGTCAGGTACATCGTCTTCCCAACATTCAAAAACACGAACGGCGCCCCATTCCATAAAGACTGCGCCTGCGGTTTTCGCATGCTGAATGAATTTGTCTTTGTTGGCTTTGGGTACCGCCAGAATAAAACCGTCGATATAACTCATGGGTAAGTCCTCCTTAATTAGCCGGTGGTTTACCTCTTAGTCGTTTACGCTTATGGAAAATCGACAGCTTTGCTATTTTTATTTTTGCTTTTGAAGTGTTGCCAAACGTTGCTGTATCAATCGCCGTTCCGGTGCCTGCTGGGTTAACCCCAATGCCTGTCGATAACAATGGGACGCTTCTTCAGGCCGATTCAGTCGGCGAAACAGATCGGCCCGAGCGGCATGCAATAGATAGTAGCCCTGCAAATCTTTATGATCCGCCAGTTCATCGATGGCTTTCAACCCTGCAAGCGGCCCATCACGCATTGCAATGGCCGCAGCGCGGTTAAGTGCCACTACCGGGGAAGGATTAACTTTAAGCAGAACGTCGTAAAGGCCAACTATTTGAATCCAATCGGTATCTTCGGCGGCAGACGCCTCTGCATGCACGGCGGCAATTGCCGCTTGCAAGGCATATTCGCCGACCGGCCCCGTTCGCAGCGCCTGCACCACCAGATCGCAACCCTCTTTAATCTGCGTTTGGTTCCAGCAGGTTCGATCTTGCTCTTCGAGCGGAATCAGATCCCCGTTTTCATTGGTGCGACCATCTCGCCTGGCATCATGCAACAGCATCAGAGCCAGCAAGCCCATCACCTCGGGGTCGGGCAATAAACCTAACAACAGGCGACCCAATCGAATCGCTTCTGTGGACAAATCGGGTTGCGTTAATTGCGTGCCGCTTGAGGCGGTATAGCCCTCGTTAAATACCAAATACACCACCGACAACACCGCCTCCAGCCGCGCGGGTAAATCGTCTTGCTCGGGCACTGCATAGGGTATTGCGGCACCGCGGATTTTATTTTTCGCCCGCACAATGCGTTGCGCCAACGTGGGTACAGGGACCAGAAAGGCAGCCGCAATGGCTTCAGTGGTTAAGCCGCACACTTCCCGCAGTGTTAGCGCCACGCGAGCCTGCATGGCCAGGCTGGGGTGGCAGCAGGTAAAGATCAATCGCAAACGATCATCTTCAATGGTGTCAGTTACGTCGAATGAATCAGCTTGTGTTTCGGTTTCCAACGTGTACGCTAGCTGCACCAGATAATCATCAAGACGGGCGTTTTTACGTATTCGGTCGATCGCCTTGAAACGCCCTGTCGAAACCAGCCAGGCTCGCGGGTTGTTGGGAATGCCGTCGCGCTGCCATTGCGACAGCGCTACAACAAACGCATCTTGCAGGGCTTCCTCGGCCAAATCGAAATTACCGTGCAACAGTCGAATCAGGGTAGCCCGCACCCTGCTCGATTCTTGTTTATAAAGATCGGCGATACGTTGTTCGACCGAAGATGTTTTCATGTTTTATTGAAGGAGTTTAAGCAATTGCCTGGCAGCGGCCTCTGACGAAGCGGGATTTTGCCCGGTCACGAGTTTGCCGTCGACGACAACGTAAGCATCCCAATCCGGCCCTTTCTCATAGACCCCACCATTCGCTTTAAGCATGTCTTCGACAAGAAACGGAACAACGCCTGTAAGCCCCACCGCCTCCTCCTCGGTGTTGGCAAAGCTGGTTATCCGGCGGCCTGAAACCAGCGACTTTCCGTGAGCATCTTTCGTATGCCTGAAGATGGCCGGTGCATGGCATACCGCCGCAAGAGGACGATTCCCTGTGACAAACGTTTCGATGATGCGTTGACTGTGCGCATTTTCCGCGAGGTCCCAAAGTGGGCCGTGTCCGCCCGGGTAAAAGACGGCGTCAAAACTATCGACATCCACCTCGGCCAGCCTTACGGTATTGCCAAGCGCTTTCTTTGCTGCATCGTCGCTATTGAAACGTTTGGTCGCTTCGGTTTGTGCATCAGGAGCGTCGCTTTGCGGATCAAGCGGCGGTTGCCCACCTGCAGGGGATGCCAACGTGATTTGTGCGCCGGCATCAACGAACACGTAGTAAGGGGCTACAAACTCTTCCAGCCAAAAGCCGGTCTTCTTGCCGGTGTCGCCCAGCCTGTCGTGGGAGGTCAGTATCATGAGAATTTTCATAGCGTCGCCTTGGGTGAATCAACCTGGAGGAGTTTCCTTGCACTTAAGATTGTGCCAGTTCCCCGGGTCGACCACAAAATCAACGATACCGACATCACTTTTGTGCTTCAATTGGATTTTCGTTTGTAACGAGCGATTTTTCTGGAAGCACAATATTAGAAAGGTAACGCAATGGCTGAAGCGAGCCTAGGACAGATAATTGGACCTGCCGTCGTCCTGATGGGCGCAGCAGTGGTTGCCGTACCCTTGTTTCGGCGGCTTGGGCTTGGTTCCGTTCTGGGCTATTTTGCCGCCGGCCTGCTTGTGGGCCCATCGGTTCTGGGCGTATTTACGGATGCCGAGTCGATCCTGCATTTTTCAGAACTTGGTGTGGTGATGTTCCTGTTCGTCATCGGATTGGAACTGCGCCCGACCAAGCTGTGGGCAATGCGAGGTCAAATATTCGGGCTGGGCCTTGTTCAGGTCGCTGCCGCAATCATTGCCCTTGCTTTAACGGGCATCTTAATCTTCGACTTTACGGCACCCGTTGCATTTATTGCCGGTGCAGGCTTTGTTCTTTCTTCAACCGCCGTCATCATGTCGGTGCTGCAAGATCGGGGGGAAATTTCGAGCACCGAAGGTCAAAAATCCGTTGCGATTCTCCTATTCGAAGACCTCATGATCGTGCCGCTTCTGGCGGTGGTGGCTTTCCTGTCACCCCTGTCAGATGGGCAGGCCCGATGGACTGACATCCTGCTGGCGCTTTCTGCGCTACTGGCACTGCTGATTGTTTCCCGTTGGGCGCTGAACCCGTTCTTCGCGCTGCTGGCGCGAACCCGGACACGTGAAGTATTAACGGCAGGCGCCCTGCTGGTGGTTCTTGGCGCGGCATTGCTCATGGACTTTGCCGGTCTTTCAATGGCGATGGGCACGTTCCTGGCAGGGGTCATGCTGTCGAACTCGAGCTACCGGCACCAGATCGAAAGCGACATCGAACCGTTCAAGGGCCTGTTCATGGGCCTGTTCTTCCTGGCAGTCGGCATGTCGTTGAATTTATCCATCGTTGCGCAGGAGTGGCGGCTTCTACTGCTCATGCTGATTGCGTTCACAATCGCCAAAGGCGCCGTGGTCTATGCCGTTGCCCGCCTGTTCCACAGTGCCAGGCACCAGGCATTACACCGAACATCCATGTTTCTGCAGGGCGGGGAATTCGCTTTCGTGCTCTATGCCGCGGCAACGTCGGGTGGCGTGATCGATGCACGGGAAAACGTGATGTTCGCGACCGTTGTCATCTTGTCCATGGTCATGACCCCACTGCTCATGATGGTGGCCGACCGTTTTCTGCGCAAGGAAGTGTCAATGGACGGCGTCGACGTGGCCTGCAATTTGGAAGGTCGCATTCTCGTCATCGGCTTTGGCCGTTTCGGTCAGATCGCATCACAGATACTGCTATCCCGAGGTGTGAATATTTCCGTGATCGACAAAGACCCTGATCGGATCCGTGATGCAGGACGATACGGATTCAAAGTATTTTTCGGTGACGGTGCCCGACTCGACACCCTGCACCACTCAGGCGCAAATGAAGCCAATGCCATCATGATTTGCATCGACGATCCAAAAACAGCGGTGCGAATCGTGGAATTGGCTCGACACGAGTTTCCTCAAGCTAAACTGCTGGTACGAAGCTATGACCGTGGGCACGCAATTGAACTGATTCGCGCCGGTGTCGAATATCAGATTCGAGAAACGGTTGAGTCTGCCTATTTAATGGGAGCGCAAGCGTTGAGGGCGTTGAATTATGCCGAGGTCGACATTGAAGAGGCCGCCGAGGATATTCGCAGCAGGGATGCCCAGCGCCTGTCGGAACAAGTACAAGGCGACCTGATGTCCGGCCGCGATCAACTGCATTTTCAGCCCGTTCCGGAACCGCTAAGCAAACCGCCCGCCCCCAAACGATAAGTAGATTGCACCAGTCCTGACGGAAAGCTGCGACTGGATACCAACGTCAGATCAATGTCTTGCGACAGTGACCCGAATAAAGGCCGTCCGGAACCGATCAGCACGGGAACGCAGGTGATCACCATATCATTGATCAGCCCATCCCTTAAAAATGATTGCACCAGCCGCCCGCCATCAACATAGACCCGCCGCACATTTTTCTTTGCAAGTTCCGCCATGGTGGATCTGGGCGAACTGTTAGAGAAGCGAACCTTGCCTTTAAGCGCATCGGGCACGGGAGTATTGGCCAATTGTTCAGACAGCACCAGTACCGGTTTATGGTAGGGCCAGGGGCCCAAGGTCAAAACCTTCTCGTAGCTGCCTCGCCCCATAACGATCATGTCTTTGTCGGCGATGAAGTCTGTATAGCCGTGATCTTCTGTTGGATCATCGCGCTCCAATAACCAATCAATGTCGCCGTCTTGCCGAGCGATATAGCCATCCAGACTAATGGCAATAAAAACATGTGCAGTGGTCATGCGTATCCCTATTAGCCGAATTCACTCCCACTCAATCGTCGCAGGCGGCTTACTCGACACATCATAAGTCACCCGGTTGATCCCCCGCACCTCATTAATAATGCGGCTGGATACCTTCTTTAGCAACGAATAAGGCAATTCCGCCCAGTCAGCCGTCATGAAGTCAGATGTTTGCACCGCGCGCAGCGCCACCACGTAGTCATAGGTGCGACCATCGCCCATGACCCCCACCGATTTCACCGGCAGGAAAACGGCAAAGGCTTGCGAGGTTAAGTCATACCAGTTCTTGCCGCTGTTGCTGTCTTCGGCCTTGCGCAGTTCTTCAATGAAAATAGCATCGGCGCGGCGTAGCAAATCGGCATACTCCTTGCGCACTTCGCCCAGAATGCGAACACCCAGGCCGGGGCCGGGGAATGGGTGGCGGTATACCATGGCCGGCGGCAAACCCAGTGCCACACCCAGCTTGCGAACCTCATCTTTGAATAGTTCACGCAAGGGTTCCAACAATTTCAGGTTCAGGGTTTCCGGCAATCCGCCCACATTGTGGTGCGACTTAATGGCCACGGCTTTACCGGTTT
Organism: Pusillimonas sp. DMV24BSW_D; assembly: GCF_011388195.1. Classification (NCBI taxonomy): domain Bacteria; kingdom Pseudomonadati; phylum Pseudomonadota; class Betaproteobacteria; order Burkholderiales; family Alcaligenaceae; genus Neopusillimonas; species Neopusillimonas aestuarii. The sequence goes on from NZ_CP049990.1 coordinate 2,412,298, forward strand.
TCGCACCCGCCGATTCAATCACATCGGGATAGATGGTGCCCTGGGCCAGCCAGCGGGCATTCTTCAGGCGCGAGGCTTCCGCCTGGAACACTTCCACGAACTCGCCACCAATTATCTTGCGCTTGGCTTCCGGGTCGGACACCCCCTTCAGCTTACCCATGAATTGGTCGGTGGCATCGACATGAATAATCTTCATACCGAAATGATCGCCGAAGGTTTGCATGACCTGCTCGCCTTCGTTCAAGCGCAGCAAACCGTGGTCAACGAACACGCAGGTGAGCTGGTCGCCAATGGCTTTATGAATCAGTGCTGCCGCAACCGACGAATCCACCCCGCCAGACAGACCCAGAATCACTTCGTCGTCACCCACTTGTTCACGAATTGCCTTAACCGCTTCTTCAACGTAGTCGGGCATGTTCCAGTCGCCGGCGCACTCGCAAATTTCCCGCACGAAACGCGACAACATGGCGGTGCCCTGCAAGGTGTGCGTGACTTCCGGGTGGAACTGAACACCGTAAAACCCTTTTTCCTCATTGGCCATCCCGGCGATGGGGCAGGAATCGGTTGACGCCATGAGTTTAAAGCCGGGTGGCAATTCCGTAACCTTGTCACCGTGGCTCATCCATACGTGCAACATGCCATGGCCTTCGGGCGTAGAGAAGTCCTGAATCCCTTCCAGCAAGCGCGTATGGCCGCGGGCGCGTACTTCCGCATAGCCGAATTCGCGATGATCCGACCATTCCACCTTGCCGCCCATTTGCATGGCCATGGCCTGCATGCCATAGCAAATGCCCAGCACCGGGACATCGGCTTCAAACACGGCCGGCGGCACTTTCAGCGATTCTTCATGGTAGGCCGACGCATGGCTGCCCGACAAAATAATGCCTTTCAGGTTCGAATACGATTGAATGAAATCGTTATCGACATCGCCGGGATGAATTTCGCAATAAACGCCGGCTTCACGCACCCTGCGCGCGATCAACTGGGTTACCTGGGAGCCATAATCAAGAATAAGAATACGCTGGTGCATAATTGGGCAAGATGGTTAGAAGTAAAACGGTGTCATGCGACACCGTGAAATAAAAGTTCAGGTAACCCGTACAACGCGAATGCTATGAATCAGCGCGGTAGTTGGGTGCTTCTTTGGTGATCTGTACATCGTGAACGTGCGACTCGCGAAAACCCGCCGCCGTAATTTCAACGAACTCGGCTTTCTGATGCATTTCTTCAATGGATGCGCAGCCGCAATACCCCATGGAAGCACGCACACCACCCACCAATTGGTAAATAATGGCAATAACGCTGCCTTTGTACGCCACGCGCCCTTCAATACCTTCCGGTACGAGCTTGTCGGCGTTGTTGGCCGGGTCTTGAAAGTAGCGATCGGCCGAACCCTGTGCCATGGCACCCAGGCTGCCCATGCCGCGATACGCTTTGTAAGAGCGCCCCTGATACAGCACCACTTCGCCGGGTGATTCTTCGGTACCGGCAAACATGGAACCCATCATGCAGGTGGAAGCGCCGGCGGCCAGCGCTTTGGACACATCACCTGAAAAGCGAATACCGCCGTCTGCAATCAGCGGAATACCCGTGTCTTTCAAGGCTTCGGCCACGTCGGCAATCGCGGTAATTTGCGGTACACCCACACCGGCAACAATCCGTGTGGTGCAAATAGAACCGGGGCCAATGCCCACTTTCACGCCATCGGCGCCGGCATCGGCCAAATCACGCGCCGCTTGCGCCGTGGCAATATTGCCGCCGATAACCTGCACCTTGGGGTAAGTTTGTTTCACCCAGCGAACGCGCTCAAGTACACCGGCTGAATGGCCGTGTGCGGTATCCACCACCAGCACGTCGACACCGGCTTTCACCAGTTTTTCAACACGCTCCTCCGTGCCGTCACCCACACCCACGGCAGCGCCTACGCGCAACTGTCCTTGGCCGTCTTTGCTGGCGCTGGGGTGTTCCGTGTTCTTAACGATGTCTTTAACCGTTGCCAGCCCAGTGAGTTCAAAACGGTCATTCACAATCAGCACGCGCTCAAGCCGATGCTTGTGCATCAGTGCCTGGGCTTCATCCAGCGTGGCACCCTCTTTCATGGTGACCAGCCGTTCTTGCGGCGTCATGATGTCGCGCAGTGGCACGTCGAGCCGATCTTCAAAACGCAGGTCGCGGTTCGTAACGATGCCCACCACTTTGCCGCCTTCCACAACCGGCAAGCCGGAAATACCGTGCTTGCGTTGCAACTCAACGGCATCGCGCACTTTCATGTTGGGGGTAACGGTAACCGGGTCGATCACAATACCGAATTCATGACGCTTCACACGCGCCACTTCGTGGGCCTGTTCGTCCGCAGTCAGGTTCTTGTGAATAATGCCAATTCCGCCCTCTTGTGCCATGGCAATGGCCAACCGCGCTTCGGTCACCGTATCCATGGCGGCCGAAACCAGCGGGATATTCAGGCTGATGTCACGGGTAAGACGGGTGGCAAGAGACGTATCACGGGGGAGAACTTGGGAGTAGGCCGGCACCAACAACACATCGTCGAAGGTGAGCGCTTTTTTGATAAGACGCATTCAATAACTCCGTACACAAAGCAAAATTATACGACGCAAGGTTAACCCTAACCAAACGGCCCTAGCCTAAACGCATACGCGCGTTGCGGAACAGACGCAGCCAGGGTGTAAATTCACCCCCGGTGTCGTGATTTCCCCACCGTGTGGGCGCCCAGGACATCATGACATTACGCGTCACGCGCTCGGGGTGCGGCATCATAATGGTGAAACGACCATCTTCAGTAGTAACACCAGCCACGCCGCCGGGGCTGCCGTTCGGGTTGTACGGATAGGTATCCGTGGCAATGCCCTGGTTATCCACATAGCGCATGGCCACGTTTACATCTTGAATACTGCCCTGACGCTCGAAATTGGCAAAGCCTTCGCCGTGCGCGACCGCAATTGGTGCTTGCAAGCCCGCCATACCTTGCAGAAATAGCGAAGGCGATTCGGGAATTTCCACCATGGTTAAACGGGCTTCGTATTTTTCCGACTGGTTGCGGGTAAAGCGAGGCCAATTTTCCGCGCCTGGAATCATATCGGCCAGGGCCGCCATCATTTGGCAGCCATTGCACACGCCCAAACCAAACGAATCTTCACGCTCAAAGAAACGGGTGAATTGTTCAGCCAGGTTGTCATTGAAACGAATGGTACGCGCCCACCCTTCCCCGGCGCCCAGCACGTCGCCATAGCTGAAGCCGCCCACGGCCACCAGGCCGGTGAAATCGGCCAGGTCGGTGCGCCCGGCCAGCAGGTCAGTCATATGGACATCATGCGTTTCAAACCCGGCCTTGTCGAACGCCCAGGCCATCTCGATATGACTGTTGCAACCTTGTTCGCGCAAAATAGCCATGGCCGGCCTTGCGCCTTTGGAGATATACGGCGCAGCGATGTCTTCCTGAGGGTCGAAGGCCACCTTGGGCTGAAAGCCTGGGTCTTCCCGGTTTTGCCAAACGTCGAATTCCGCTTGCGCGCATTCAGGATGATCGCGCCGGTTCATAATACGGCGGCTGACCTCGCTCCATTGTTGTGCCAGATCGCGCCAACCCTGCTGGTATATGCATTTGCCATCACGGAAAATCTGGATTTCGTCTGCCTGATTCAAGCCGCCGATAACGTGGCTGTAGGGCGACAGGCCCTTTTCGCGCAATTTCTGTAAAACCGTATTACGCTCGGCCAACGGCACCTGAATAACAGCACCGGCTTCTTCATTGAACAAGGCTTTCAGCGTGATTTCATCACGCTGCACCGCGACTTGTTCAGGACGAATTTTGTAATCACCCCAATCAGCCGCATACGGATCAATCGTAAGCATGTCCAGATTCAGTGACACCCCAGTGTGCCCGGCAAACGCCATTTCACAAATCGTGGCCCACAAACCGCCGTCAGAGCGGTCGTGATACGCCAGAATATGGTTGTCGTCGGCCAGCAAACGAATGGCTTCGAAGAAGGCACGCATCATGACTGCGTCATCGATATCCGGCACCTCGTTGCCGACCTGGTTGAACGAGTGCGCCAACACAGAGCCACCCATGCGTTGTTGACCTTTGCCCAGGTCAATCAGAATGAGTGCCGTATCGCCGGCGTCGGTTCTTAACTGAGGGGTCAGGCTACGGCGTACGTCGGCCACCGGCGCAAATGCCGTGACGATCAGCGAAACAGGCGCCATGACTTCGCGATCCTGCTCATCTTCACGCCACGAAGTGCGCATCGACAATGAATCTTTACCCACGGGAATGGACAAGTCGAGCGCCTGACACCATTCACTCACGGCTGAAACCGTATCGTACAACGCGGCGTCCTGCCCTTTTGAGCCGCAAGCGGCCATCCAGTTGGCGGATAGTTTGATGTCGGTTAAGGCACGCACATCGGCCGCCACCAAGTTGGTCAGCGCTTCGGCCACCGACATACGCCCCGACGCCGGCGCGTTCATGACTGCAATGGGGGTGCGTTCACCCATCGCCATCGCCTCGCCCCGTGTGCTTTCAAAATCACTTAACGTGACCGCGCAGTCGGCCACCGGCACCTGCCACGGGCCCACCATTTGATCCCGGCTGCTTAGGCCACCCACGGTACGGTCACCAATGGTAATCAAGAATGTTTTATTGGCCACTGTTGGGTGTCGCAACACACGTTGCGTAGCCTCTTCCAGCGTAATCAGCGGTAAATCAACGGCGGGGGTTTCGAGTGTTTCGCGTTGCACATCACGCGTCATACGGGGTGGTTTACCCAAGATGACGTCAATAGGCACATCTACCGGATGTGGCAGGTCTTCCCCCAGCGTCACTTTCAACTGACGCTCTTCGGTTGCCACCCCCACCACCGCATACGGGCAGCGTTCTCGTTTGGCCAGCGCATCAAAGCGATCAAGGTCCTTAGGCGCAATAGCCAGCACGTAACGCTCTTGGGCTTCGTTACTCCAGATTTCAGCCGCCGACAAGCCACTTTCTTCCAGATGCACCTGGGTTAAATCGAACACAGCACCGCGCTCAGCGTCGTTCACCAATTCGGGGAAGGCATTCGACAACCCCCCTGCGCCCACATCGTGAATCGCAATAATAGGGTTGGCCGCGCCCAATTGCCAGCAGCGGTCAATGACTTCTTGCGCGCGCCGTTCAATTTCCGGGTTGCCCCGTTGTACGGAATCGAAATCCAGTTCGGCGGTGTTCGAACCTACCCCCATACTCGACGCTGCACTGCCCCCCATGCCAATGCGCATGCCCGGGCCACCTAACTGAACCAACAACGCGCCAGGGGGAATGGGATCTTTGTGTGTGAGACGGTCGTCGATATAGCCCAAGCCACCGGCAATCATAATGGGCTTGTGATAACCCCAACGAACGTCGGCAACGGTTTGTTCATAACTACGGAAATAGCCCAACAAATTTGGGCGACCGAATTCATTATTGAATGCGGCGCCGCCCAAAGGGCCGTCAACCATGATGTCCAGCGCACTGGCAATACGGTCGGGGCGACCATGGGTGTCTTGCTCCCAAGGCTCAGGCGCCTCTTCGAAATGCAAATGCGAAACCGTAAACCCGGTAAGACCGGCCTTAGGCTTGGAGCCACGCCCCGTGGCCCCTTCATCGCGAATTTCGCCACCTGCCCCGGTTGCGGCGCCGGGAAAGGGTGCAATCGCCGTGGGATGATTATGCGTTTCCACCTTCATTAAGGTGTGCACCGTGGCAGAATGAGAGCCATAAACCATAGCGCCGTTAGACGACGCCACGTGAAAGAGCGTGGCCTTGCCACCTTCCATAATGGCGGCGTTATCGGAATAGGCCACCACGGTGCCGGCCGGTTGCGCCGCATGTGTGGCACGAATCATGCCGAACAAGGTGTTGTTCTGAGGTTCGCCGTTAATAACCCACTGCGCATTGAAAATCTTATGACGACAGTGTTCGCTGTTCGCCTGGGCGAACATCATCAGCTCAACGTCGGTCGGGTTACGTTTCAGGCCCTTAAAAGACTGTTCCAGGTATTCAATTTCGTCATCGGAAAGCGCCAGACCCAATTCTTTGTTCGCCTGTTCCAGCGCCGCCCTGCCGTGTTCCAGCACGGGGATCAACGCCATGGGTTTGCCGGGTAGCGAGGCAAATAAAGCCTGCCCTTCAAACTGCGCGTCTACAACCGTTTCGGTCATGCGGTCGTGCAAACAAGCTGCAATTTGGGCCAGTTGCTCTTCCGAAACAGACTGTGTGCCCAGTAACCCTTTCGCAGGCTGAATTACATAACGAATCCCGCGTTCAATGCGCCTCACAGCGTGTAACCCACAATTGTGCGCAATGTCGGTTGCTTTGCTGGCCCAGGGGGAAACCGTACCCGGACGGGGAATGACACGTAATATCAGGGTGCGTTTATCTTCACTGAAAGCCGGTTCTTGAACGCCGTAATCGAGCAACTGGGTTAAACGCGCCTCACCGGCGGAATCAAGCGGCTGATCGACCCAAACAAAATGCTCGTAAAAGCCGTCGATATTGGCAACAGGCAACTTCAGACGGGAAAAAGTTTGCAGCAGGCGTTCGCGACGAAAATCAGACAGAACAGAAGAGCCGAGGAAATGCAAAAAGGAATTCACAGTGAGACGCGCTTGTTCAAGAGGAGAAGAAACACGCATTTTAACGCGCTTGCCCCTGCCTGCCTGCAAGCGGCGAAACCTAAGCCGGTTCGGGGTAAATGACTTCCAGAATATCAAGCTCATCAAGCCCGGCCGGGGTGCGCAAAGTAATGGTGTCGCCCTCCCGCGCTTTAAGCAACGCACGTGCAACCGGAGATATCCAGCTAATCATGCCGTTAAGCGGGTCGGCTTCGTCTACCCCCACAATGGTGACCCGGTGGTCTGTACCCGCTTTATCGCAATACAGCACAGTAGCACCGAAGAAAACCTGATCGCGATTAGGTTGCAAAGCCGGGTCTACGACCTCGGCCGCTTCAAGCCGCTTGGTTAAAAAACGAATACGGCGATCGATTTCGCGCAAACGTTTCTTGCCATAGATATAGTCACCATTTTCCGAACGGTCACCGTTCGACGCCGCCCAGGAAACCACCTGAACGACATTAGGGCGCTCTTCGTTCATTAAATGGGCCAATTCGGCACGCAAGCGCTGATATCCCGACTTGGTCATGTAATTTTTGCTGCCCTGAGGCAAGGCAATGGCTTCCGGCCCCAAGTCGTCGTCATCATCGTGATCGGATTCTTTAACAAATGCTTTATTCATGGTGGAAGGCACACTAAAAACAACACGCGGCAAACCTTTCGAAGGTTGACCCAGGAACACAGAACGGCCCGGCACAAACGCCTGAGGACGACGAGCACAATACCCGGCATTCAGTTCGATAACCGAGCGCGCCCGCCGGCATATGGAAACACGCGCAGGTGCCACATTGTGCACGATTTTCAGCACGCGGTTCCGCGAACAAAGAAATACCAGATCGAGTGGGTAACGCATACCAAAAGTATGCACCGCCCACGTGTCGAATAACCACATCGCCTCATGTGATTTGAGTCTACGGCGAAACAGCAGACCCCGCAATCGCTGCATGAGGCCGGTTGCTTTGTATACACGCAATGTTTCAATAGGGGCGCGCATCATCCTAATGCCTTGGCAGAACATGCGTCATACGACACCCGCAAAAAATTTTATTGCGATCGGAAAGCCAATAATTAAAAACGTACAAGGAAAAATGCACACCACCATGGGGAACAGCATTTTTACCGGCGCCTGCAAGGCCATTTTTTCTGCCCGCAGGAACCGCTCGGCACGACGCTGATCGGACTGAGCACGTAAGACTGGTGCCAGATTCATGCCCATCTGTTCGGCTTGCTCCAAAGTTTGCACCCATTGCTTGATTTCCGGTAAACCCGATCGATGCGCCAATGAGCTCAACGCCTCATGACGTGGTGTACCTGTACGCAATTCAGCCAGCGTAATTCGCAACAATTCAAGCAATGGGCCCGACGGCCCATGTTGTGACGCCTGTTGCAACGCGCCTTGCAAATTCAACCCTGCTTCTACGCAAAGCGTGACCATGTCCAGCAAAAAAGGAAAGTCCACCAACATCCGGCGTTGTCGATGGGAGGTTAAACGCTTTAAAAAATAGCCCGGTGCGGCCGCACCGGCTCCGCCGGTTGTTAAAGCCGCCAACCACGTTTCAAACGCTCCGGACAAACCCAAGATGCGCCCTACCACGAACCCGATTACCACGCCTACACCCAAACCCAGTAAGCGATAGGCTGTGATTCGCTCCGGTGTCCATGAACCGGACAACCCGGCGCGCTGCAAACGCAGCATGAGTTTCTTGCGCCCACGCCACCCCAACAACTGCCGCCCCAGTGGTTCCAACGCAACCACCCAGGGATCGAGGTAGCGTAACAATCGTGCAACGCCCTGCCCGCTTTCTTTTGATGAAAAAGCAGAATTGGCGTTTTGCTGAACAGTGTCAGCCCAAGGCCGAAACAACCACCATGTCGACACCGCCAGGCTCAGGCCCGCAAACAAACAGCTTAACCAGAATGTCATACCTGAATCCTGACGATCTTACGAATAAGGAAAATGCCACTTATTTCCAGCACACTGACCAACATCAGCACGCCCCACCCAAGAGGCGTGTGCCACAACACCTGCATGGCGTCTGGCTCGAGCCCGGTTAAAACCAGACCCAGCAGCAACGGCAAGCCTGCCATCACCCAGGCTTGCATTCGGCCCTGTGCAGTTAAGGCATCAATGCGGCCAAGCAAATGTAAACGTGCGCGTAAAGTGTGGCCGATACGTTCAAGCGTTTCGGCAAGGTTTCCCCCGGTATGCAAGGCAATAGTCAACGCGGACACAAGTAATTGTGTGCCTTCACCGGGCATACGCCGCCGCAAACTGGATAATGCTTGCTCCAGCGGCACCCCCACTCTTTGTTCTTTCAGCACCAGCCCCAATTCCTGGGCTAACGGCGCAGGCGATTGCGTCACTATCGTTTGCAGTGCCGACTGCAAACCAGCCCCGGCACGCAACGCACCTGCCAGACTTAATAGAAGATCCGGTAATTGACATTCGAACCGAGCGTGGCGGCGTTGACGCAGCCAGCGCATTAACCAGGGGGGGCAAAATAATGCAACACCGCTGATAATCAATGTCAGGGCAATACTTTGCATCAGTCCGTATGCCACCAATCCTAACGCCGCGGCCACAAACACCGTTAAAAACCAAAGCTGCACAGGATCCAGAAATAAAAAAACTTCACTCAATTGAATATGCGCCTGGTCGGTAAAGCCGGCGCGATAACGTGAATAAGCAAACCTCAGCCCCGCTTGCACGAACCAGGCCACACCAGTAAAGGCAATCCCCGTAAAAATAATGGTTAGCGTCTCCATGTTATGCGCCTTCGTTCGACAGCACACCGGTACTTTCATTGGCGATAGTGCGGGCGCTAAAAACCGCCGGTTCAAGGCCCGCATCATGCTGCATCTGTGCACTAAAACATTCCGGAATCAATCCACATCCTTGAAACACAGGCGGATTGCCTGGTTGAAATTCAAATAGAGTTTGCGTTTGAATGCGCCCGCTTTCAATGCCGGTGACTTCGACAATGGCAGTAATCAAGCGACGACCTGAGGCCAAGCGCGCTTGCTGCACGATTAAATCGATGCTACCTGCAATATGCTCACGCACTGCTGCCAGAGGCAGATCCATACCCGCCATCAGAATCATGGTTTCCAAACGACCCAATGCGTCCCGGGCAGTATTGGCATGCAATGTCGTTAACGATCCTTCATGCCCTGTGTTCATGGCGGCCAGCATGTCGAACGCTTCCGCCCCGCGACACTCGCCCACCACAATACGGTCGGGCCGCATGCGAAGTGCGTTGCGCACCAGGTCACGAATATCAATTCGACCGCGCCCCTCCAAGTTCGCCGGACGTGCTTCCAGGGTAACCAAATGCGCATGGGCCAGCTTTAACTCGGCGGAATCCTCAATCGTAACGATTCGTTCACCGTCAGGAATGCCGTTCGACAATACATTCAGCAGTGTTGTCTTGCCCGAACCCGTCCCGCCGGACACAAGAATATTGCGCCGGTATGTCACACAGGCCTGCAGAAAACGACTCATGGGTTCGCTCAGCGCCCCAACCCGCAGAAGGTCTTCCATCGCCAAGCGGCGCTCGGGAAATTTGCGAATGGTTAAACTGGCACCCCGCAAGGCAATGGGCGGTATCACCGCATTCACCCGCGATCCGTCTTTCAACCGGGCGTCCACCATCGGCGCGCTTTCGTCTATACGGCGGCCAATGGGCGACACAATGCGATCAATGACAGCCAATACGGCTTGCTCACTGCTGAATACAGTGGCATGACGTTGCAGTTTCCCGGATCGTTCAACAAAAATTTCATCGTGACGATTCACCATAATCTCCGTGATTCCACGATCGGACAGCAAACTTTCAAGCGGCCCCAAACCCACTGCTTCGTTCACGACATCGTTCACAAGCTGCGCCCGTTGCGTTACCGGCAGCACACTCTGTTCTGCGTCGACCAAACGCGTAACGATGGCACGAGCCTCGTCACGCAATGCCGTATCGCTTAACGCGGAAATGTCACGCCGCCGCAAATCGAGTGCTTCCAGCAACAAGCGATGCAATTTTTGTCGTTGAAGCAGCAAGCGTGATTGAACGATTGAAGCGTCCGGCAGAACCACTGTGTCAACATCGGATTCTGAGTCGATAGCCGGCTTGGCGTTCGGACCGACGTCTGTATTTGTTATGGCTGGCCCAGTTTCCACCTTGTTTCGCGGCTGAGTCGGCGTTACGGGCGCTTCATACCTTAAAGCAGGTTCGAGAGTAATACGCCCTACTTCGATAAGGCATGGGCCAATAATGATCTCGTCGCCATTCTGCAAAGCCGTTTGCGGACCCGCGCGCTTACCGTTGACCAGCGTGCCGGCCAGTGAGCCTGAATCTTCCAGATGTGCCGTATCCCCGACGCCAATAATACGGGCATGTTGACGTGCAACACGCCACCCTTTCAAACACAGTCCTGAAGCGGCATCCCGACCAATTATTAAGGGCAGATCGTAATGTACTTTCTGCGTTCGACCATCTTCATAGTGAATAGTAAGTTCAATTTTCATATTGGGAATTGGCCCATGTCGGCATAGGAAGTGGGTCTTCTGACGACACCAACGGCATATTCATTACCGGCGCCTCGGGAAAAGCCATATCAACATGTGCCCGCCCCTTTCTTATCCGTTCCGCCAACTGTATCTGGTTAGCACCCACCACACGAGGTGTCACAAAAATTGCCAATTCGGTCTCACGTTTTTGATAGCGCGTTGAGCGAAACAGTTCGCCCAGAATGGGAATACTGCCTAAACCGGGCACCGCATCAACGTTTTCAGACATCTCACGTGACAGAAAACCGGCCAACACCAAAGTTTGCCCGGATCGAACATTGAACTCAGTGGCTGCACGTCGTGTTTTAAGAGACGGCCCAGTGGGAATGGACAGTGCTGGGTCAATTGAGCTGACTTCGACCTCAATATGTGATCTAACTACGTCGTTGCCTTCGATTTGCGGCGTAATACGCAACGAAACCCCATAAGGCTTGAACGCCGTGTTGGTGTTGCCATTGGCGTCAACCGTTGAATAAGGAACTTCACCGCCCGCTAAAAACTCGGCCGTCGCCCCGCTGCGAGCCAATAACTGAGGCTGTGCCAGCACCACCGCCTCCCCGGTTTGCGCCATGGCTTTAACGCGTGCCGACAATAAGGCATTGGCGCCAAAGTAACCCGCCGCCACGGTAGCCGGAAAAGGCAACGTTAAAGGGTTTTCCGCCGGGCGCATTTCCAACCTTGAGGACGCGCCCTCCCAGGCCACGCCCGCGCTCAAACCGCCCTGTGTTTCCGTATCCCAGCGTACACCCAACTCCCTTAACTGAGACCGAGGCACCTCGACTACTTCCACATCGAGCAATACCATGCGGTCCCACCCAACATGGCTCGTGAAATCAACAAGCTGGGGGTAACGCTCCGCAAGTTCCGCCAGACGTCGGCGATCGCCATCCGATAAATCATCTCCTTCTACCACTAACTTGTCGCCCACCGCGGAAACCTGTGCGTTGGGAATGCGCTCAAGCACCAAGCGCAACTCTTGCTGAGTCTGTCGCGCGCCTTCAGGCGCTACATCGACTTGGTAGCCATGACGCACACCATTGGCCGACCAGATTTGCAAAGCACTAGACCCGGCATTGCGCGCGAAAACAATCACTTCTTTTTCCTCGGTTGTAACCGCATTCAACACATGACCATCGCCGACGGCAACACGTGCAACGTCTGGAACGGCCAGTACACGGACCTCCCCGACCTGCAATTTAAGCAACGTCTCGGTTGCCCCATAGGCAGGCCGGGCCTGTAACGCAATAAACAAGATCACACTGATTAACGGTAAATAACGCAAAAACATTCAAGGCTCCTGTTCAGGCTCAAGGGACGGTTCTGCATTACTTGCCCGCCAGGCACTCGTTAACCCAGGCACATAGGGCAAATCAAACAATCCACTGGTTTGTGGGTTCTTCGGAGGTGAGGGTTGCAAACTGGGTAAACCACGCGCTTTGGTGTTTCCGTAGATAACCGGTGCACGTTTACGGGCGAAGGTATAAGGCGCCGGGCGGGCCACGCCCAGCAAACTGGCCAGATCCCCCCGCACCGCACGTTGCGACGCATGAATGTCATCCTGGCGTCGAAGGACTGCGGTAATCGTTCCCCCTTGACGCGCCGCCACCAGCTTCACAGCATCTTCCGGCGAGGTATCCAGGGTGACGGTGGAAAAGCCTCCCAACCGCGAAACACCCGAACCCGCGGTGTACTCATCTTGCGCGAGCCCATTCCCCACCTGCTGCACCTGAGTACCCGTGGCTAATACCAAAACGCCTTGCAGTAACGGTGCAGTGATCCGTCGCCGCTGATAATCAAACGACACATACAAGTCAATTAAGTCTCCCGGGCTGAGTAGACCGGAAACCGAATTAATTACATCAACCGGCAACGTAATTGCCCGACGCCCTTTCTGAAGACGTGAAGAAAATGGCGCAGTTGACTGCAAACGCGTGTGCGCCTCAAGAACGGGATCTCCTGCCTGCAAATCGACCCGCAACGCCCGTCCCACCAGCAGCATATGTGTTTCCGGCGAAACGCTATCACTGGAAACAAGATGGGCGGGGTACGCACGAGTAGCCAAATGCTCAGATTCAATAATGACGCCGGCGGCCAAAGGGCGGGCTGCCACGACCCGTTGCACCATGGGCACAGCCGCCTGTTCCGCCAATTGGCGCTCCCGGCTATTCAGATGCTGCTTCGCCGTTAAAGCGGCCAGCACGCCGGAACCAATCGCGACGGCTAGAATGACCCAGGTGCGCAAAGAAATCGCACGCCGGCGCATAAATACAGGATGGTTCATCATGGCAGCTCCTGTGACGGCGCTTGCCTCAAACTTGAATAGGCCCTGGCCCAATCGTTCAAGATCGCAGCATGATCTGGGTTTATCGGCATATTGTGCGCCTCTGGTTTAAACGGTAAAACAGACAGCGTGCCTTGCACCTCCCTTTCCGCTGCATTCAAATGCAAAAGCCAATGACGCTCTTGCCGCCAGCCGGACAGCAGGACTTGATTGGCGCCAAACAAAATTAGCTCAAATGGAGAGTCTTTTCCGGTGAAAGCGTCAAGAACGGATGCAAGCCGGGCGCGCACCGTTACACGACTGAAATGGAACAACACCCCCTGGACCGCTATGGACTCAACAGGAGACCAACGCGCATCAGGCAAGCCGACGTACGCAATAAAACGCTCGACCTCAGTGCGTGCAGACGATGCGTCTAACCAGTTTGACGGCGTCGCCCAGCCGACCTGCAAGGGCATTAACATGCCCGCCATCCAAATATAGAAATGCCATTTAAGAGACCGATTGACGTATTTCATGGCCTCCCCTTTCCTGACGGCCACCAGGGTAAACCAGACGGAAATGAAGGGGCATGGTCTTGCAAATGAAGTGACGGCACCTCATGTTGCCAGGGCTTTAACCAGTCGAACGTGGGCTCCGGACGTGACCACGGGTCATCCAGCGGTTGCAACCGTGCCCCCATCGACTGCCCGACATAACGCGACGCCTGCTCCGTTTGTGCCCACGCCAAACCGGAAGCCCGAACCCGTCGAACTACATGTCCGTCATCGCTTGCATGCCCTGTGTTCACCGCGATAAAGGATTGTCGTTGAAGATGTTCAGGCTGATTCGCGATGCCGGTTTTGGGGGAGACAGTGACCGTCACTTCACGCACCCCGGTATCGGCCAATGCCCATTGCCAGCGTAAAGTTGAAGCCAACGCGTTGGCCCCGCCGGGCTGCGCCAACTCGGGCAGCGGCGTACCAAGCTCGCCGCTCAATCTAACAGCCCGTTCATTTGCCAACCACGAGCGACCACGTAAATCTCTCCATTGTTGCCCCAAACCGGAAAAGTAAACATGAGGTGAGGCGGCGAATTGAACGTGATCCGTATTTGCTTGACGGGCCAGGTCGAAAGCCGCATAGCGACTGGCGTTCGACGCTTGCAAAGCCAGATCTTGTAAGCGAATCAGCCACCCCGACATCACCCATAACAGCAGCAAGGCGGCCATGACCACCACGCCTTCAGTCAATGCCTGCCCTTCGTTTCGTCGCACGCAAAAGAACAGCGCTGCTGGAGGGAGAAAGCGCGCCATTAGAGCCCTCCCGACACGGGACCTTGCCGCGCCAGCCAATAAGGATTAAATAAGTTAGCCTTTTCATGACGGGCATCGTCACGCGGAGTCGGCCGTTCAAAATACGATTCGGCCGCACTGCTAACGGTGTATCGCAAGTTGTCATAACCAACGCGCTGAAGCTTCACCGAGAAACGAACACGACCCGATTGAGACGACGTAAATGGCGACCCGACTCCCTCATTAACCCCAAGTAATAACGGGCGCACATCGAAATAGCTCGCATAACCTCGGGTGGGCCAAACAACGCGTGAGGCGACCGCACGCGAATTCGCCATGGGGTTATCTTGTCCGGTGAAAATATCCCAATTGGTGGCGTCGGCCACCCAGCGCCAAAAATCCTGCGATGAGAAGTTGTCGGGCGGATTATTGACGTGCGGTGCGGAAAGTTTGCTGGTGCTTCTTGAGGCCAACCAACCCCAGCCCATTGCATACTCACGGTAATAACAGCCTATCCAACGGTTCGAGCGCAAAGCATGATAAGACTGAGTATCAGCCGCCTCCCAACGACCACTTGAATCAAGCACTGTGTTGCCGCGGCGACGCAATTGATGGCGCCTGGTCGGGCAACGCAGGCTTACTAGCCAGGCATTACGCGCAGTATGGTTGCGTTCCTGCAAAAAACCGTAGCCACCGGTAATTTGCTGCATAAAAGGATGTAGTGACGGCGCAGCGCGACGTTCCAGCCACTGGTTAACCGGTGGTGCCGTAATGGTTAAATCATATTGCGCATTTGCGTAATACCGGTTTAGAACCGCCTTGATCGCCGCCTCGCGCGTACCCGCCAGCGTTGAGACCACTTGTGACTGAACCACCGCCAATGTGTCGTGCACGCGGGACTCATGCTGCATAAAGCGCTGCCCCAGTTGGCCGCTTTGCATCGCTTCGCGCTGCAACCCACGGGCAGCCGATGAAGCGGCGTAAGCTGTTCCATGCTTTACACCAAACAACATACCGATAAGAAAAGCCGGCGGATTTGCGCGCAGACGCTGTTGCGCCTGATGTCCACCTAATTGGGCCCATGAAGCCAGCGTTACCAGATGTCCCATCGCAAGGTGATGCCCCACCATGGCCCGATTTGATAACGCCAACAAATTCAACGCGCGTGATTGCACGACCGCTCCGCTATAAGCAGCCGTATCTAATGCGTGAACCTGCCGGGTGCGTTCGGCCAAGACCTGCCCCAGCGAAAAATAATGCAGCAATGCCACCACCGCAACGCCACAGAGCAGCAAGCCCAACACTATGGCCTGGCCTTTTTCCGCTTTGAAATGCGTTTTCACTGACCCGCCCCGGCGTTACCCGTGAACGACTTGAGAGTTTTGGCTTCGCTTTGCAATGCACCCGCCTGGGCTGCACTTTGCGCCATTTGCGACTGTGCCGTCCCGTCTTCACCAGCCAGTTCTTGCGCCATTGCGGCCGTTTGCGCCCGAATGACCTGACCGAACGTTTGATACACCGCAATGGCGGCCACCGCCACCAACGCAACAATAATGATGTACTCAGTCATTCCCTGACCGCGCTCTCGGGCATGGCGGCAAATCGTTTTCATCTGGCTCTCCGGTCATCAACGAAGCTCCAGTCTGGCGATACTTGGTTAGCCCAACAATTCGCAAAAGCCGAGGCAGATAAAACCGTCGCGCTCCTATTGCAGACCCATTAATTATCTTATTAATGAATTATTTAATCACGTAGAATGAAATAAATTCCCTTTCTCAAGATAATTTCGTACAAAACTATGGCAACACAATCACCCCGTAAACCCCGTAAACCGCGTGCAAAGGGTCGGCCCGACGCCGTAGATGGTGTGGGCCCCGAAGCCCTGTTGGACGCAACCATTGAAGAACTGCGCCACACCACCCCCCAAGCACTTACCCTGGCCGCTGTGGCGCAGCGCGCGGGCGTTCACCCAGCCTTAATTCGTTATTACTTTGGCAGTAAAGACGGCCTGCTGACGCGCGCCACGCAGCGGCTGGTCGAAGGCGAGCATGAAACCGTACGCCCTTCGGTACAAAGCCACGCGCCGCTGCAAGACAAACTGAAATCGCGCCTAACCGGCATGATCGACCTTATTGAGGCCAACCCACACTTTCATCGTCTTGTGCTCGACCAAATCTACGGGAAATCGGCACAAAACCCGGAAAACGAGTTACTAAGCCGGGTCACCGCCCGGGGTTTAACGCTTACCGTGAGCATGTTGCACGACACGCCAAACACCCCCGTTCGTGCTGTCGACCCGCGTTTTCTACACGTTGCACTCATTGGGTTAACCGAGTTCTTTACCTCTGCCGAGCCGCTTCTGCGGGAGCTTTTCGGCCCGAACACCCCGCCCGAAGAAATTAAACAGCGTTATATCGACTTTCTAACAGACTTAATTCTGAACGGCGTTCAAAGCGAACCGGACAAACCTAGCGCTAACCCGAATTGACCCGTTTTTGCGACAGCATCATAATTCACGCTTTAGTGAATTAATAACTTTTAAGTTGAAACGAAGTCATGATGCTGAAAAACGTCTGGTATGTTGCATGCACCAGCCAAGAACTCCAGGCCGGCGCCACTCTTGCACGCGTCATCTGTAACGAGCCGGTTGTATTGTTCCGAACCGATAACGGCAGCCCATCCATCTTGCGCGATGTCTGCCCGCACCGTTTGGCGCCGTTATCAAAAGGCACGGTTGAGAACAACACTCTGCGCTGTATTTATCACGGCATGGCCTTTAACGGGCAAGGCCAATGCGTCTCCATTCCTTCGCAAGACGCCATCCCCCCGCGTGCTCATGTGCGCAGCTACCCATCACAAGAACGTTATGGATTGATCTGGATATTTCCTGGGAATCCTGAGCTCGCTTCGGATACAGCGCTTCCCCACCGTCCGTGGCGCGAATCAAGTCATTGGAATATCGACGTTGTTCAATACTTCAATGTACAAGCCAACCACAGTTACATGAGCGACAACCTTTTGGATTTGTCTCATGTGGCCTTTTTACACTCGGCGTCAATAGGGTTCGACGCCCGACGGTTGGGTAACGACCCCCTGGAAGTTCACACCGAAGGGCAATGTGTGCGTACCCAGCGTATTTTTCACAACACCCAACAGGCCCCGGCACATAAGGCATGGCACGAACTGGCGGCGCCTATTACCCGCACCCAGATGGCGGAATGGACGCCTCCCGGCAACGTGACAGTCCTTGTTCGCAACGAAAACGAGTCCGAACAGGTCGACCTCAGGGCCGATCATTTCATTACACCTGAAACCGATACCTCTCATCACTATTACGTGGCGCTTTCACGTAACTTTCGTGTGAACGACACCGCGTTCTCGGAACAGCTCGATCACGACACCCGTATCGTTCACATGGAAGACGTCGACATCACGCAAGCACAACAGCGCAACCAACAATGGGCGGCGAACGATCCCCCAATGGGCTTGAAAGCCGACAAAGCAGTGCGTGAAGCCCACGCAATTATGGCTTTGCTGGCGCAGGCGGAGGCCGGCCAATGAATCCGCAACCTATAAAAAAAGTACTTATCGTGGGCGCCGGCATTGCCGGCTGCTCCACCGCCATTACCTTGGCCGAACTGGGGTTAAGCATTACGCTTATTGAAAAACAAGACCAATGGCGTTTTCAAAGTTCCGGCATTTTCGTTTACAGCAACGGCCTGCGAGCCCTACAGCAGGTAGGCGTGCTGCCGCAAATACTGGACGCCGGTTTCGCCATTCCCGATGGCAAAAACATTTATCTGGATCACACCGGCGCACCCATTACCAACGTGTTTTACCCCAGCGTCTCGCCCGGCATCCCGCCTATTTTGGGCATTAAACGCAGCGAAATTCACCGCATTCTGGCAGGCAAGCTGGCCACTTTGGGCGTGAATATCAAACTGGCCACCACTGTTACGCGTTTGAACGCTTTGGACCCGTCCGCTCCGGCAAATGTCGTATTTAATGACGGCAACGAAGAAACGTTCGACTTGGTTATTGCCGCCGACGGCATTCGCTCTCAAATTCGCCAACTGATTTTCCCTGAAATATCCCCCCGAAATACACATTTCGGAGTCTGGCGCAGCGTACATGCGCGCCCTGCCCATTTACGCGACAAATACATGCAAATGGGTATCGGAAAACGACTGGGCATTATGCCTATTAGCGATGACAAGCTCTACATTTTCGGCACCGTGCCGGAGCCCGGCAACCCTTGGTTCGATCCACAAGACTGGCCGCGCATCATGCGCGAAAAATTCGCCGAATTTCAAGGCCCGGCACGTACCTTCCTTGACGAGGTTTCGGAACATACGGAAGTGCTCTACACCGTCGTTGAAGAGGTCGCCGCCGACCCCCCCTGGTATAAAGGCCGGGTCTTATTGCTAGGCGATGCGGCACACGCCTCCACGCCTTTCATGGGCCAGGGCGGCGCCATGGCAATTGAAGATGCGGTTGTTCTAAAAACACTTCTACAACAACATCAATTTCAAACATCGGTTCTGGAGGCATTCGGCACCGCCCGGTACCCGATTTGCCGTTTTGTTCAGGATGCCTCACGTAAAGTGGGCGAAGCCGGTGCCATCGAAGACGCCGCCAGTTGTCTGGCGCGCAACCACAACATGCAGCAAAAAGCACAACTACAAGTTGATCAGTTTTACCAGCAACTCGAAACACTTAACCCATTTAAAGGCGTAACGCCAAACCATCACCAGGAGACGACACAATGATCCAAAACCTGAAACGACTGCAACGCGGGGCCGCCATGGCACTGCTCACCACTTTTGCAACCATGGGGCTGGGCACCTCCAACGCCGCAGCCGGCACCACAGAAATGACTTACCTGTTACCAGCCCCTGCCGGCGTAATCGCATTTGCACCACTGATGCTGGCCCAAAACAAAGGCTATTACGACGATGAAGGCCTGAAGGTAAATTTCGTCACGGTGAAAGGCGGCGCCGATGTTGGCAAACAGCTGGGGGCCGGCAATGCCGAGCTCGGTGGCGCATTGGGCGATACCCCCATTATTTTGCGCCAGAACGATATCCCGGTTAAAGGCGTTGCCTTGCTGGGTGGCGGCGCCCTTCATCAAATGATGATGCGTAAAGACGCCAACATTAACGCCCCGGCCGATCTGAAAGACAAAAGCATTACGGTGATGTCGTATCAAGACACCTCGTTCTATGCCACGCTGGCCGTGCTGGCCCAAGCAGGCCTGACGCGTGCCGATGCCGATATTCAAGCGGCCGGCCCGGTAGGAATCTGGCAATTGGTTGCGTCGGGCAAAGCACAAGGCATGATTGGCGCCCCGGAAAACGGCGCGATGGTCGAAGCCGAAGGCATTCCCATGACCTGGCAATCCACCGGCGAATATTTCCCCGGCATGGCTCAGGCCGTATTGGCCTCTGAAGAAATGATCGCCAAGAACCCGGCGCTCGTGCAAAAATTTGTCAACGCCACCCTTAAAGCCTTTAAAGAAGTGCGCGATAACCCAGCCCAGGCCGCCAAAGAGTATGTGTCGTTCATGCCTTCGTACAAAGGCAGAGAAGCGTTTGTTGAAAAGGTGCTTAC
The DNA here is from genome assembly GCF_011388195.1 of Pusillimonas sp. DMV24BSW_D. Lineage (NCBI taxonomy): Bacteria > Pseudomonadati > Pseudomonadota > Betaproteobacteria > Burkholderiales > Alcaligenaceae > Neopusillimonas > Neopusillimonas aestuarii. The sequence continues at coordinate 2,432,674 of NZ_CP049990.1, forward strand.
CTATTACGCCAACAACGTATATGCAGACCAGGAAACCGTTGGCCGCTTCGACCCCCAACGTGTATCCAGCCTGCAAGACTTTTACCTTGACCAGGAAATTATCCGCAACCGCATCGACCTGAACAACCTGTTTACCAACGAGTTCGTTCAAAACGCCGGCCAGTAACACCGAAACTAAACAATTCGGTTCAGCAGTCGTTAACGCCCTTGCCAGTGTGTATCTGGCAAGGGCGTTTTCTTTGCGCCCGTCAACCCGTCGTGTCATAAAAGGCGCGCATTGCGCCTGCAACATCAGAGTAATTATTTATGCGCAAAAATCTGCCGGTGACCAATGTAGAAACTGTTGTACGCGAAGATCAGTACCTGATCTCAAAAACCGACATGAAAGGACGCATTATTTATGCAAACCCGGCTTTCATCGAAGTCAGCGGCTTCACGCGCGACGAACTGATCGGCAAAGCGCACAATATTATTCGTCACCCCGATATGCCGCCCGAAGCTTTCGCCGATCTGTGGGAAACCCTGAAAGCCGGCAAGCCCTGGCTGGGGCTGGTAAAAAACCGGCGCAAAGACGGCGGTTTCTACTGGGTTCTAGCCAATGCCTACCCGGTAGTGGAAAACGGTGAGGTCACCTGCTATGCCTCGGTGCGCATCAAACCCAGTCAGGAACAGGTTGAGGCCGCTGAAGCGTTTTACGAAGCGATTAACCAGGGCAAAGCACGTTGGCACACCGTCCGCCAGGGCCAAAAAGTACCCAAGGGTGTACTTCGCCTGGTCGATTGGGTCGGCCGGCCTTTCAGCCGCAGTTTGCGATCCGGCATATTACGCACCAGTGCCATGGGCGTCGCTGCTATTGCCATCAGCGCGTATTACGCGGCAACGGGAGGAATTCCGGCATCTCATCAATACTATGCCTGGCCCGTTATTGGCCTACTAACCGCCGGCATGCTGGGGTATGGCTGGATCATCGCACAACGCATGCTTACCTCGTTAAACGACGCGGCCCGCCAGGCGCGTCAAATTTCCGCCGGTAACCTCACCCTTGAGCTCGAAGAAGGCCGGAGTCAGGAAGTCAACAACTTGAATTTCTATCTCGACATCATGCGCAAAAGTCTGATCAGCATTGCCAATGATGTTCAAAGTGGCATTACCGCCACCGGCCATACGGCGCAAGTTTTATATGCCAATAACGCCCATTTGTCGGCCCGCACGGAAGATCAGGCCGCCTCATTGCAGGAAACCGCCGCCGCCATGGAAGAAATTACGGTTACAGTTAAACAAAACACCGACAACGCCCACTTGGCCAATCGTCTGGCCGACGAAAGCATGGCAATTGCCCAGCGCGGGGGTGAAGTGGTGTCGGAAGTCGTTCAAACCATGAACGGCATCAGCGAAAGTTCAGGGAAAATCTCAGATATCGTCACCCTTATTGAAGGAATCGCTTTTCAAACCAATATCCTTGCCCTTAATGCCGCAGTTGAATCAGCACGTGCGGGGGAAGCCGGCAAAAGCTTTGCCGTTGTAGCCGGGGAAGTTCGCAACCTGGCACTGAAAAGTTCGCAGGCAGCCAAAGAAGTAAAAGGTTTAATCGACAACTCCAATGCACGCATCACCGCCGGCTCGCAACAAGCTGCCCGCGCCGGCGACACCATGCAGGAAATTGTTGAGTCGGTAAGGCGTGTTACCGACATCATGAACGAGATCACCACCGCGTCCGTAGAACAATCCACCGGGCTAAGTGAAATCAATCAGGCCATTGGCCAAATGGATGGGGTCACACAACAAAATGCCAATCTGGTTAATGATTTAAGCCAAACCGTACGCACACTTTCAGCGGAAGCCGACAACCTGGCCGAAGCCATTGCCGTTCTGAATACCGGCTTAAGAAGCCAGGGTCGACCCGCCATGGTGGGTTCCGACGAGCTGCGTTTGAGGGCTTCATAACCCCAACGCAGCAGTCTCACTCGCAACGCCGTACAATATCGGGGCCATAAAAGATGGCCCCGATTGTCTTTCTGGAGTGTCCGTGAGCCTGCCGTTATTTGAAAGCTTTCTTACCACCACTGAAATGAGTCAGGTTTTTGACGACGCCAATGTCGTTCAGGCCATGCTCGACTTCGAAGCCGCCCTGGCTCAGGCACAAGCCCAGGAAGGGTTAATCTCAAATGAAACGGCCGCACTTATTTCGAACCACTGCAAAGCAGAAAAATTCGATATTCCGGCACTTGTCATCGCGGCGCGGCGTGCCGGCAGCATGGCGATTCCACTGGTTAAAGAGCTAACCCTGTCCGTCGCCGGTGAAAACAAAGAAGCCGCCACTAAAGTGCATTGGGGCAGCACCAGCCAAGACGTCATCGACACCGGTTCGGTTTTGGTGACCCGTCAAGCGCTGAAGATTATCGATAACGACCTTGCGCCGCTATGCGCGCGCCTGCTTGATCTGGCCGAAGAACACCTGCGCACCCCGGTATTGGCCCGCACACTCATGCAGCCGGCCCAAACCACCACTCTGGGCTTCAAAATGGTGAACTGGGCGGCACCGCTGATCCGCAGCCGCCAGGCATTAATAGACCTGGCCGAGATGTCGTTACAGGTACAACTTGGCGGCGCAACCGGCACACTTGCGGTCATGGGTGAGAAAGGCCCCGCCGTTGCCCGGCGCGTCGCACATATTCTGAAATTAAGTCCCGCACAAGGCAACTGGCACACGCAACGCGACAACTGGATACGCCTCGGGCTGGAAGTGGCCATTCTAACGGGTAGCCTGGGCAAAATCGGCAAAGATCTGAGCCTGATGTCGCAGGGCGAAGTGGCCGAGCTGGCCGAACCCACAGGAAAAGGGCGCGGCGGCTCTTCGGCCATGCCGCACAAACGTAACCCGGTATCGGCCATGGTTGCCCTTGCCGCCGCAGCACGCACCCCCCAAAAAGCCGCAACACTGTTAGCGACTCTGCCGCAAGAACATGAACGTAGCCTGGGCAACTGGCAAGCAGAACTGGCAGAATGGCCCGGCCTGTTCCTAAGCGCCCACGGTTCAGTCAGCGCCTTGCGTGAGGCGTTTTCTGGTTTGGTTATCGATGCCGACCGCATGCGACGCAATATCGACAATTTACAAGGTCTTATTTTTGCCGAAGCCGTTTCGATCTATCTGGCCCAAGCCATTGGGCGGCCGGCGGCTCACCAACTTATGGAAGAACTTACCGGCCAAACATTGGCACAGCAATGCCATTTAGCCGATGTTGTCACTGAAACTGTACAAAAAGATCCCAACCTGTCCGGAAAGCTGGATGTCGACATCGTGAAAAGTCTGTTTGACCCTGTTAAAGCCAGCGTTTCAGCGCAGCAACTCACCTCGGCGCGGCTAGACGAATTGCGACAACAACTGCGCACTTAAACCAAAACTCACTCGCTATCTGGAAAGAACATCATGACTTTTGATCCTATCCGTCACGACTTCGAACGCGGCCTTAAAAATCGCCGCGAAATCCTGGGCGACGCCTGGGTCGATCGCTCTTTCGAGCGTGCCAACAACTTCAACGCGGAATTTCAGGAACTCATCACCCGATTTGCCTGGAAAGAAATCTGGGGCCGTCCAGGACTCGACAAGAAAACACGTCGCGCCATGGTATTGGCCATTACCATGGCGCTGGGCCGTTGGGAGGAGTTTGAGTTGCATGTGCGTGCAGGCCTTCAAGGCGGTGCGCCCGATACGCGCCTGACGCCGGACGAACTCAAAGAAATTCTTATTCAAACCGCCATCTATGCCGGTGTACCCGCGGCTAATACCGGCTTCAGCCATGCGCAGGCTATTTTGAAAGAAATCGGTGATGAAATTGGCTATGCCCTCACGCCCACTAACCCAGGCGACACCTGTCACCCCGGCTATGGCCACGAACGCGTCACCAAAAGCAAGCCAGCCTTGCATTACAGCGTTCGCCCCGCACGCAATAACCACACGCAACAAAAACAAACCATAGTATTGAGCCACGCACTCGGGTGCGACCTTACTATGTGGGATCGCCTGGCCACGACCCTCTCGGCCGACTTCAACGTCGTCACCTACGATCATCGTGGGCATGGTGCCTCCGATGCGCCGGCCGGCCTTTACTCAATGGCTGAACTGGCCGACGACGCTGCGCGCCTGGTGGAGGAACTGGATTGCGGTCCGGTAATCTGGATTGGCCTTTCCATGGGTGGGATGGTCGGCCAGGAATTAGCGATCCGCCGTCCGGAGCTCATCAGCGCGCTGGTAATTGCCAACTCCACCTCAGCCTACCCCGATAATGTCCGCGAAGTTTGGCAACAGCGCATTGCAACCGTTCAGGCTCAGGGAATCGAAGTGATCGCCGACGCGGTAATGGAACGCTATTTTCACGAACAATTTCGCCGTGAGCGGCCGGCTACCGTCGCCACGTTCCGCCGTCGGTTGATTACCACCGATGCAGAAGGTTATGTGGGCTGCTGCAACGCAGTGGGGACCGTCGACACCACGAATCGTTTAAACCAAATTAACGTTCCTACGCTGGTTATTGCCGGTGAACTGGATCAAGGCGCACCGGTTTCCATGTCGGAAACCATCACCAACGCCGTTCCCGGCGCAAAGCTTGTGGTCTTGAAAGACGCCTCGCACTTGGCGGTTGCCGAACAGCCTCAGGCTTTTACCGACGCCGTGCAGGCTTTTCTGGCGCGTTAAACGTTAACGCACCCTCTTTACGCCGGTTGGTATTGCGCAAAATACGAATCAACCCCTGTCCGGGCGCGTTCAGGGGTGCTTCGCTGCGGTATAACAACCCTACCGGTTCTTCCGTGCCCTCGAACGACAACGGCAGCACAGCCAGTAAACCACGCTGCAGATCATCGCGCGCCGCACCGGCCGGCGTGAACCAAACCGCATCTGACTGCAACACCACTAAACGGGCAACCGATACCGCCAGCGTTTCCAGACGATGCTCGGGCAAATGCATGCCGCGTTCCTTAAGATACGTCTCGGTATTATGACGTGGAACCGTTCCTGCAGCTGACACAACCAACGGATGCGCCACCACCTCCGACAATAAGGTTGCTCCTGCCGCATTTAACAAAGGATGGTCGACACGCACAACGGCTATCAACGGTTCTGCGTACAAAAATTCAAACGACACCCCCACCATCATTTGAGGATCCGCCATTCGCCCCACGGCAAGGTCCACTTCGCCCGCTTTCAGCTTTTCCAACAACAAATTATTTGTTGCCACCTGCACCTGCAAACGCGCCTGCGGATACTGCATACGAAAATCGGCCAGCGCCGCCGGCAACAGATCCGGCGCAACTGTCGGCAAAGCGCCCACGGATACCGACTCCTGGCTACCCGAAAAACCCCGGGAGAGCGATCGCTGTGCGCCCTCCAGCGCCTCCAGCATGGAAACGCAGTAAGACAAAAGCAGTTCCCCGTCGGGAGTTAAACGAGCACCAAAACGCCCTCGCTTTACCAGTACGGTATCCGCCATCTGCTCAAGCTCAACCAACGTTTTTGAAACAGCCGGTTGACTTAAATTGAGTCGTTCCGCCGCTTTGCCCAGATTACGCTCTTGTGCCACCGCCACAAAGCATTGAATATGGCGCAACCGGACACGGTTAAGAAAATAGTCTTTATTCATAACCATAGGTTATCCAATAATGTGCAGGATTTCAATTTACCGTGCTGATAGTCCGGCGCTATCATGACGCTACTGTGCTGTGAGATCACCCACACAGAACCAAGGAGAAACCTGATGACCACGCCTACCGAACAATTCGGCGAGTTCCTGATGCGCGACCGCACATGGCACCCGCCTGCCTACACGCCCGGTTATAAAACCAGTGTATTGCGTTCGCCCCAAAAAGCCCTGATTTCCATTGAAAACGACTTGTCTGACATTACCGGCCCCCTGTTCTCGCGAGATGAGCTGGGCGCACTGGACAACGACCTGATCATGAACTACGCCAAAGACGGCCTACCCATCGGAGAGCGCATTCTGGTGCATGGTTACTTGCGCGATGAAAACGGCCGCCCTGTGCCCAACGCCCTAATTGAAGTATGGCAAGCCAATGCGTCCGGTCGCTATCGCCATAAAAACGACAAATACATTGCACCCGTCGACCCCAACTTCGGCGGCTGTGGCCGCTGCATTACCGACGAGAACGGCTACTATTTTTACCGTACCATCAAACCAGGTCCTTACCCTTGGCGTAACGGCATCAACGACTGGCGGCCCGCGCATATTCATTACTCAATTTTCGGCAGCGGTTTTGCTCAGCGCCTGATTACCCAAATGTATTTCGAGGGTGACCCCCTCATTCCACATTGCCCCATCGTGCGATCCATCCCGAACGAAGACGCCGTGCGCACGCTCATCGCCCAAATGGATCGGGGCGCATTTGTTGCTCTGGACAGCATGGCCTACCGATTCGACATCGTCGTACGCGGCTCTCGTGCCACGCTGTTTGAAAACCACATTCAAGGAGGCAAATAATGCATCCGAGTACGCCCGTCTATCTGAAAGAAACCGCCTCGCAAACGGCCGGCCCCTACGTTCACATTGGTCTGGCACCCAAACAGGCCGGTTTCGACATTTTTGAGAATAACTTCGGCAATGTGCTGGTGACGCCCGAAACCAAAGGTGAGCGCATTCGTGTTGAAGGCCGCGTATTCGACGGCAGCGGCGCCATTGTGAAAGACGTGTTGCTGGAATGCTGGCAAGCGAACGCAGCAGGTCGCTACAACCATCCGGCCGACAAGCAGGAAAGCAAACCCATCGATCCGACATTCCGTGGTTGGGGCCGCGCCTGTTCCGATTTCGAAAGCGGCGTTTATCACTTCGATACCATCAAACCGGGCTCCGTTACCGGCCGTCACGGCAAACCCATGGCCCCCCACATTAACCTGTGGATCGTTGCTCGTGGCATTAATATTGGCCTGCAAACCCGTATGTATTTTTCCGACGAGGCCGACGCAAATGCAGCCGACCCCATTCTGAACGGAATTGAATGGGTGGAGCGTCGTAAAACCCTGGTTGCCCAACGCAACGAGAAAAACGGCCAGGTTGTTTATACCTTCGACATTTACCTGCAAGGGCCCAACGAAACCGTATTTCTTGACGCCTAAAAGTTTGAAGCACCGCTAATATCTCATTTTTGGTGCCTTAAACGTCTTTGCCTTATCGGCCTTGCTTTTGTTTGCAAGGCCGATTTTTTATTTGCATGCCGAACCGCTACGTTGTCCGAAGCGACCCATTACCATAGGTGCAAATCAAACCTATTTTGCATTATTAAATAATTGAGAATTATAATCATTATCTTTATAAGCTATTAGGTTGGTATGACGCGCCCGCTGGATTTTCGTTGGTTTTTTCGTGCACTGCTTCTTTCTTGTATTTTCTTTTCTGCTATTGCCTTAGCCCAAGATGTTCAAACACAAAGCCGCCAGCTGTGGCAATTGCTTGACTACATCGCGGTCGACTATCCCGGCGCGGTAAAAAACGGGCAAATCATCTCCGAAACCGAATATGCGGAGATGAAAGAATTCGGCGAGGTCGCTCAGTTTGAATTGCATAATTTGCCCGCTCATCCCGATAAGGCGGGCCTGCTTGATCAGGTCAAAACACTCCAACAAAAAATTCAGAATAAAAGTGCACCCACACAGGTTGCTCAAGCGGCCCGGCAATTGGCACAAGGCGTGCATAATGCCTACCCTTTTCCAACGGAACCTGAAATACCGCCCGATTTAACGGTGGGTCTAAAGTTGTATCAGGCAAACTGTGTTCAGTGCCACGGGGCCTCGGGTAAAGGCAATGGGCCTTTGGCGGCACAATTAGACCCAACACCCACGGATTTCACCGATGCAGCACGTGCCGCCCAGCGTAGCAAGCTGGCGCTATACCAGGTTATTAGTAATGGGGTCGACGGCACCGCCATGCCCAGTTTCGATGCGTTAAGCGACCAAGAACGATGGGCACTGGCTTATTTTGTTGCCGATTTTGCATCATCCTCCAATCAGGAAAACGCCTCGGGTCGGCTTTCACTGGCTCGCAGCCAGTTGAAAAAAAGCCTGAAAGCGCTTGAGCAAGGTCAGCAAGACACGGCCATTAAGTTGGCATTATCGGCTTACCTGGACGGCTTTGAAACAAATGAAGCGGCACTGGCAATACGCAACAATGCCTTAATGCGCCAAATCGAATCGGGAATGATCACTTTTCGTACCCAAGTCAGACGAAATGACATCACAGAAGCCAGAAGTACGGAAGCGCAGTTGCAAAATTGGCTGATCGACGCGGAAGCGGCGCTGAGCCCTTCAAAAGCAGATTCCGGTGCAACGTTCATCGCCGCTTTTACCATTCTGGTACGCGAAGGCCTGGAAGCGCTGCTGATTGTGGTTGCCATGCTGGCATTTTTGGTGAAAGCCAACCGGCGCGACGTAACGCCTTATGTGCATGCGGGCTGGGTCAGCGCTTTATTTGCCGGCGGAGCAACATGGCTGGCGGCAACGACCCTTATTAGCATCAGTGGTGCAGGCCGAGAACTTACGGAAGGCTTATCATCGCTCTTTGCCGCAATCGTCTTATTGTCGGTGGGGGCCTGGATGCATCACAAAAGTGTTGCCAACCGTTGGCAAACCTACCTTCAAAACAAGCTAAGCCACGCGTTAACACGCCGCACAGCGTGGTTCCTGTTCATTTTGGCTTTTATCGCCGTGTACCGCGAAGTATTTGAAACGGTTCTGTTTTACGCTGCGCTATGGCAACCAGAGCAAGCCTGGGCGTTCAGTGGCGGCATTTTGGCCGGTGTCATTGTTTTGGCTGTTATAGCAGGAACCTTGTTCAAAGGCAGTCAACGGTTGCCCATAGGTCGTTTTTTTTCCGCCAGTTCAATCATTGTGGCGCTATTGGCAATTGTGCTCACGGGCAAAGGCATTGTGGGGCTTCAAGAGGCGGGCGTCATCAACATTACGCCCATTCAATTCATTCGGGTTGACCTGTTGGGTATTTATCCCAGTGCTCAAAGCATTGGGGCCCAAGCCGTAATGTTAATAGTGATACTGTTTACCTACTGGATCAACACCCGTACAAAGTAACCTTTAGGCACCCTGCGCAGGCGCGCCGAGCAGCATATTAATGCGCGCCGCAGCCGCCAATAATTGCGGCAAACATTGGTCCAGCAAATAAGCGGCATCGGCTTTATCGGCCTGGCCGCTTATATTAATAGCGGCCACCACACGGCCGGAGATATCGCGAATGGGTGCCGCCATTGACACCAAACCCGGCTCAAGCTCCTCACGCACCAAACACCAACCCTGCGCGCGCACTTGCATTAACGTTTCAAATAATTGATTGGAGTCGGTAATGGTGCTGCGCGTAAAAGCCGTTAGGGTCATAGCGGCCAATCGCTCTTGTAAAAGGTCGTCAGGCAGGCCGGCCAACAGCACACGCCCCATTGAAGAACAATGCGCCGGCAGACGACTACCTACGCCCAGATTGATCGACATGATCTTGTGGGCCGGCACCCTCAGTACATACACTACTTCGTCGCCGTCCAAAACCGCAGCCGAACTGGATTGTCGCAAACGCTCAACCAAACCTTCCATCACCGGTTGCGCCTGGCTCCATACCGGTAGTGAAGTTAAATAAGCAAAACCTAATTCCAACACTTTAGGTGTGAGCCTGAACAACCGCCCTTCCGACGACACATAACCCAACGCCAACAACGTATGCAAAATACGCCGGGCGCCGGCGCGGGTAAGCCCCGTTCGGGCCGCCACGTTCGACAAGGTTTGTGCCGGCGCCTCGGCCCCGAAACTTTTCAATACCGCCAAGCCTCGTGCAAACGATTGCACGTAGTTGTCGCCCGGTTTATTGTGATCTGGCAAAGTTGACAAGAGACGTCCTGCTGATTAAGCTTTCGGTAGATAGTTCTATATACGAATAAAAGTTCATTATACGAACATTTACTCTTCTTATCTATATTCTGTTCGTAGGGAAAACATGATTAACAAAATCTCACCCTCGGTCGAAGAAGCGCTGGCCGGTATTTACGACGGCGCCACGATCATGATTGGTGGTTTTGGCGGAGCAGGCCAACCCGCCGAACTCATCGACGGCCTTATCGCCCAAGGCGCCAAAGACTTGGTTATTGTGAACAACAACGCAGGGAACGGCGAAGTTGGGTTGGCCGCACTGTTGAAGGCGGGCCGCGTACGCAAAATTATTTGCTCTTTTCCGCGCCAGGCGGATTCCTACGTATTCGACGAGCTCTATCACACCAAGAAAATCGAATTGGAACTGGTCCCCCAGGGGAACCTGGCCGAACGTATTCGCGCCGCAGGTGCCGGTATTGGCGCTTTTTTCACCCCCACCGGCTTCGGCACGGAATTAGCCGACGGCAAGGAAACCCGTGAAATCAATGGTCGTCAATATGTGCTTGAATATCCCATTCATGCCGACTTTGCGTTAATCAAGGCAGAAACCGGCGATCGCTGGGGCAACCTGACATATCGGAAAACCGCTCGTAATTTCGGCCCCATTATGGCCACTGCGGCCAAATGCACCATTGCGTCGGTTCACAACATTGTCGAACTGGGCGAAATCGATCCGGAAGTCGTTGTCACGCCCGGTCTCTTCGTCAAGCGCATCGTGAAAGTCCCACGCACGGCCACCGGCCCTGCCGGCTTCAAACAGGACTAAGGAAACTACCATGAGTGAACAAAATACGCTTCCAAGCTGGTCTCGCGATGAAATTGCCGCGCGCGTGGCGCAAGACATCCCCGACGGTGCCGTCGTTAACCTGGGTATTGGCCTGCCCACCAAGGTAGCCAACCACCTGCCCAGCGACCGCGAAGTCATTCTGCACAGTGAAAATGGTGTGATTGGCATGGGTCCCGCTCCGGCCGAAGGACAAGAGGACTACGATCTTATCAACGCCGGCAAACAACCCGTTACCCTGCTTCCAGGTGGTTGTTTTTTTCATCATGCCGACAGTTTCGGCATGATGCGTGGCGGCCATCTCGATGTATGCGTGCTGGGTGCGTTCCAGGTCTCGGCAACAGGTGATCTTGCAAACTGGAGTACCGGCGCACCCGATGCCATTCCAGCGGTTGGCGGTGCCATGGACTTGGCAATCGGCGCCAAGAAAACTTATGTCATGACGGAAATGCGCACCAAAAAAGGGGAGCCCAAGCTAGTGGAAAAATGCAGCTACCCCTTAACCGGCATTGGTTGCGTCAGCCGCATTTATACCGACGTGGCCGTGATCGACCTGGGCGCAGACGGCGCCAAGGTCATTGACATCATCGACGGCATGACCTTCGAGCAATTGCAAACGCTTACCGACGTGAAATTGCAAGACGCGCGGAAATAAAAAAAGCACCCGTCACAGGCCGCTACTCAACCAGAGTTGCGGCCTGTTTTCTGAATAATTTGGGTGATACGCCCACATGTCGTTTGAAAAACCGGGTGAAATAAGCGGGATCACTAAACCCCAATGTATATGACACAACGCTAATCGTCATCGACGTATACACAAGGCTGCGCTTGGCCGCTAACACGACACGCTGGTGAATCAACGCCAGAGCCGACTCTCCGGCCCACTGCCGGCACAACACATTCAAATAAACCGGCGTAATCCCGATTTTCCGCGCATACCGTTCAACCGACCACTGCTCGGGGTAGTGTTCTTCTATAAGCTGATTAAACTGGCGAAAATACTCTCGGCCGCGATCAACCTCCTGTACCTGCCCCAGCCGCCCGCGTACTGTACGCCGGCTCAACCACACAAAAATCGTCAGCAACAAAGACTCTAGCAATACATTCCGATGCAAGCCGCTTCTGCGGTACTCCTGGTCGAGCGTGTTAAACGCAAGATCGATCACTGCATCCTCTTGCGCATCAAGAGAGTAAATGCCCGCACCCAATGCACCCACGTCGACATCCCCCAAAAATCGACCCAGGCGCTCAAGCAACGGGAAAGCCAGCGTTACGACGTGCCCCTTGGCGTTGGGCGAAAAGCGAAAGCCGTGCACACACATTTGCGGCACCAACACAACTTGCCCCTGCATCATTTCATGATATTGGTCATCAAGACAAACGCGCGCCTCCCCTTCTTTCAGGTAAAGCAATTGCGTTAACCCATGATGTTGATGCAACTTGATTTCCCAGTCGTGCTGGCGACTGCGATCGGCGATTAATTCGCAATGCACCATATCGGGTGTAGGCCATTGCTCTCTTTCACCATAAAGCTGATAAACGGGAACACGAGGCGCGGCGGGAGAGGATAGGTAAGACATAAAGCGACTGATAACAGAAATAGGGACAAAATGTCGCCACAAAATATATAAGGCCCTTAAATTCAATAATACAAGGAAGCCTTTATAAAAACATTGAATAAACTTAATTTTTCAATGTTTTAGCGCTCATGAAAGAAAAATTATTTTCCAAAAGTGCAATTATTATACGAAATTATCCATTCTCAAGCGCCGACTTTCAGCGCAACATAACACCAACGGCCTATTCCTGCGGCCAATTCGAACATTTGAATCAACGTGGTCCGTTACACGCGTTCTTACCTGCGGATTCATGTAAAAGGAGCTTTTAATGAAAACACAAGTTGCCATTATCGGTGCCGGCCCCTCCGGTTTATTGTTGGGCCAATTGCTGCACCTGCAAGGCATCGACACCGTCATACTAGAGCGCCGCTCGCCCGAGTACGTGCTAAGTCGGATTCGCGCCGGTGTTTTGGAGCAAGGTACCGTAAACCTGTTGCGTGAAGCCAAAGCAAACCATCGCATGGACAAGGAAGGCATGATTCACGAAGGGGTGTTCCTTTCCTTCAATAACCAGCTAAAGCGAATTGATTTCACCAAATATGCCGATGGTAAAACCGTCATGGTCTATGGGCAAACAGAAGTCACCCACGACCTGATGGATGTTCGCGCCGAAACCGGTGCAGTCAGTATTTACGAAGCCGAAGACGTCCAATTACATGATTTTTACTCCGACAAGCCACGTGTCACGTTCGTTAAAGACGGGGAAAAAGTTGAATTGGAATGTGATTACATTGCCGGTTGCGACGGCTTTCACGGCGTATCGCGCCAATCTGTCCCGGAAGACCAGATCAAAACATATGAACGTGTTTACCCTTTCGGCTGGCTGGGCATCTTGTCTCGCACCCCACCGGTAAACGAAGAACTTATTTACGCCAACCATCCCAATGGTTTCGCCCTTTGTAGCCAACGTAACGCCAATTTAAGCCGTTATTATGTGCAGGTTCCACTGGAAGACAAAGTTGAAGACTGGTCTGACGACCGTTTCTGGGAAGAACTGAAAACCCGTATACCCAAAGAGTCCGCCGACGTTCTGGTAACCGGTCCTTCCATTGAAAAAAGCATTGCCCCGTTACGTAGCTTCGTAGCCGAACCCATGACCTACGGTCGACTTTTCCTGGTGGGTGATGCCGCGCACATTGTGCCGCCCACCGGTGCCAAAGGCTTGAACCTGGCGGCCAGTGATGTCTCTACCCTGTACCGCGTCCTTACCAAGGTATACAAAGAAGGTCGTACCGATCTGGTTGGTAAATACTCCGAACTGGCGTTACGCCGAATCTGGAAAGCCGAGCGCTTTTCATGGTGGATGACGTCGATGCTGCATCGTTTCAACGACGACGCCTTCGGCCAGCGCATGCAATTGGCCGAATTGGATTATTTCACCAACTCCGACGCGGGTTTGCGTACCATTGCCGAAAACTACGTGGGCCTGCCCTACGAGCCGGTAGAATAAAAAGCGTCATACAAAAACCCCCGAAGGTTGGATACATGTCCAACCTTCGGGGGTTTGTTAATGCGCCAGGTTCTTTATGAGCCTGATTTCTATATTTTACTTTGAGCCGGCCGTATAGCGCGCCGCACTTTCAGTAATTTCCTTGCGTGCGGCCTCGACACCTTCCCAGCCACGCACTTTCACCCACTTGCCTTTCTCAAGATCTTTGTAGTGTTCAAAGAAATGCTGAATACGGCGCAGATCTTCTTCCGGCAAGTCTTCCGGTTTTTGAATGTGTCGATACGGTGGGTAGAGTTTATCAACCGGGACAGCCAATAACTTGGCGTCACCACCCGCTTCGTCGTCCATGTTCAGCACACCAATGGCACGACAACGAATAACCGCACCAATTTGAATGGGAAACGGGGCAATAACCAGCACGTCAACCGGGTCGCCGTCGTCGGAAATGGTTTGCGGAATATAACCATAATTCGCAGGATAATGCATGGCGGTCAGCATGAAGCGATCAACAAACACCGCGCCGCTATCCTTATCGACCTCGTATTTAACCGGGTCGGCATTCATGGGAATTTCAATAATAACGTTGAACTCGTCGGGCAGGTTAGAACCTGCTGGAACACGATCTAAACTCATGTTTTAAACACCTGTGAATCAATGAACAGAAATAAAAATCGAAAGCAAAAAGAATGAAAGCTCAAGAGCCACGCCGGGTAGGACGATCAGACGTTTGCGAAAGGTCGACACCCGGGATGGGCGCGCTATCGAAATACTCGTGATAATCAGGGTCTTGCGGGTTTGGCTCAGACGTTTTGGCCGAACCAGCGGCAGAATCCGTTGAACCGACAGGCTCTTCAGACTCAAGATAGTCCGCAGCACTGGCAGCCACCGGAACCTCACCGAAAGCAGCTGCCTCGGTCGAAGAAGACTCCAGGTCCTGCACATCGATCAGGGTTGGATCACCCCGTGTATCTGCAGCGGGCAATACAGTACTACCGGGCAATACCGGCAACACCCCAGCTACACCTGACGCTAAACGCCAATGCTTCATTGCGTCGGCCTGCCGCCCCAGACGATCGTACAGATTACCAAGCAAAGCGTGAATGCGAACATCACTGCGAATCGCCATGCTACGCAGCAAATAACGTTCGCCCGAACCCCAGAGCTGGCCGGTAAGACACAAGTTACCCAAGGCAGCCAACAAGGCCGAGTTGTCGGGGTGGTTTTTCAACCAGCCTTCCGCTTTATTGATTCGACGAGAGACCTGATCAGCGGGGGCTTGGGAATAAGCATTCAACAAACGCGGCTCAAGTTGCTCATTCAGCGCTGCTTCCAATATTTTGCCCGCCTCATCGGCATGACCCGCTTGCTGTTGAACATGCGCGGCTGCCAACGCTATTTCAGGCAAGGTTTTCTCGTCGCCACGTAATTCGGCCCATACCGAGCGGAACCCTTCCGGCCCAGCCGCCCGCAGTCGTTCGGCAACAGACTGCGCAATAAGAGGCTGCGCCTTTTGTTTATCAATGGCGCCGCGCCGCAAAAGTTGTCGCGTTAGCTCAAAAACCTGATCCGCATTGTTCAATTGCTGATGCGCCTGCAGCAACAATCGAGTGGCATTCAAATGTTTTGCGCCGGTATCCTGATATGGCTGCAACAACGTTAACGCTTCCTGAGCACGATGTTGGTCGAGATACATTTCTGCCACGGCGGTAGCCCAAGATTCTTTCAGGCGCGAATCCGTCCCCACTGCCGAACGGGCTAATGTAAGGGCTTCATCACGGCGCTGCATTTGCCCCTGTTGATGACATGCCCGGGCCAGTGCAAGCCCAGCCAACACCCGCGTGTTGGCTGACCGCGTGCGAGCCAACAAGCGCGACAACTCTTGTTCGGCCTGTGGATAACGCCCCTCCAGCACATGCAACCATCCGCTCTCAAGCAGTTCGTGATCACGCTTGCGTGCACGCAAACCACGCCACTCACGGAAGCGTTCCGGGCCGGATAACAACCATGACAAACCTCGAAACAGCAGATACAGCACCACAAATGCAGCCAACAAGAGCAAGGCAAAGAGCGTCAGCGACATTTCAATTCGCCATGGTTGCGCAATAATGAGAACGTTCCCGCTATGCTCGCGCAGCACTACCCCCAGCCCAACGGCCAAAGCCAACAGTAATAGCATCCAGAACCAGGCTCTCATTGGGTCTCCTCGTTCTGATCAGAAGTTTCCGTTAAAGTCTGGGCACGCTCATGACGCAGAACCTCGATGGCTTCCAGGGTATTGCTTAAGGTGGGAAGCTTTGTATCGACAGGCGTTTCAATAAGTCGCGTAACCTGACGCACGGCACGTTGAGTTACGGATGACTGATTATCGTAATAGGTTTCCAGCGCCGTTAGCACGGCCTGCAACTCAGAGCGCCAGATTTCAGGTTGACGCATCATGAGGGCCAATTGCGCCGTCATGACTCGTAAACGCAAAGCCTGACGCAATTGCGTTGCCTGATCAGGTGAAATCAACAACGCCGCTTCGTTATCAACCCGACGAATATCAAAAAATCCAGCCAGATCATGACGAATCACCGCCCACGCCTCACGAGACCAAGTCGCGGTACTGTCCCAACTGCGTTCCAGCCAAGAGGCATTGGGATCTGCACCTGCTTCAGTACCCGAAGCTGAATCTGACGCCGCATCGCGCGGCGCGTTGCCAATTGCATTTGACGAAGCGGAAATACCATTCAACCCATTTGCCTGCACCGCCGATTCGGGAACGGCCTCATCGGGCACAAGCAATGGCGCCTGCCCAAGCAAACCATTAAGCTGATCAAGCTGGCGCGACAACACACTGACGTCGATTGTGGCTACCGCCCGCAGACGGTCAATATCGCCGTTCAGTGTTTGCTGCAATGAAGCAAGCGCCGGACGATTGGCACGCGCCAGGCGCGCCTGTGCCGCTTCCAGGGCCACCAACGAATTAGCCACATTTCCACCGAGCAACAACTGCTGATTGGCGATGGAAACAAGGTGATCAATGTCGTTCAAAAGCAATAAATCGGAACCGCTGTCCGTCATGATCTGGAAGGCCTGATCGAGGTCTGACACCTGACCTTGCATAGCCGCCAGCGACGACTGCATTTCGCGAACCCGCTCAGCTTGAGCTTGCGCGCTACTTTGCGCCTGCCGCGCCAATTCGCCCGCCTGCTGCGAGGCTGTTGTACTGCGCTGAATTTGGGCCATCAGGTCGCCCAGGAGCTTTTGATGCGTTTGATGTTGCCACCAAACAAAACCACCTAATGCAACGGCGACCAACAAAACCAAGACGAACAAACCCGGCCACACCGACTTGCCACTGCGCTTTACTGCTGCAGCGCGCGGCGGTTTGCCTGATTGCGCGTCGGGCTTGACGCCCGCCGACTGCTTGTCATCGTGTTGCTTTTCATTCTGCGAAGCGTTCTTTGATTCTGTCATGGCTAATATTCTTATTCCGGCCTTATTAAAGAGTGGCTGAAAGCATGATGGCCCGAAGCATGGATTCGTCGTCGGGAGCACATAGTTTAACCCCGGGCATGACTTGCGCGTCGGGAATACTGCGTAACTGTGATTGTAAACGTGCAGCAACGCGTTCGTGTATCACCACGAAGCGCATGGCTCCCAGTAAGTATGCCAGATCACCGGCTTTCAGATTAGCGCAAAACGCATCAACCGCCTCGGTACTGGTCAGCAACACGGTTAATCGTCCCCCCTCATGCACGCAATTCTTCAGTGCCTGCAGGCCGGTGTCAGACCAATTAACCGGATGTCTTTGGTACACGGCATAGCGATCAACCCGAATACCACGGGAGCTTAACTGTTCAGCAAGCCAGTTGCGCCCAGCCTGCCCCCTTACGATGACGGCCTTCGACACCGAGGACAAATCGGGTTCAAGCGTGGCCAGCAAACCTTCGGAATCGAAAGTGTAACCCTCGACCGGCGCCACAACCCTGGCCGAACGAAACAAAGGCTCATTGCGCAGGCGTGCAGCCGTTGAAGGGCCCACCGCCGCCAACGTGACTGAACCCAAATCAACCTGGCCGCGGGCGCCCGCCAACATCGCTTTTAAACGGGCGACATAAAAATCGACCGCATTGACACTAACAAAAACCATCAATTGATAGTCATCAGGCCACACAAACGATTCCACATCGTAAGGTAACGCCGACACGGCCAACACCGGCATATCAAGAACGTTGAATCCAGCCCCTCGCAAACTGGCCGACAGTATCTGGTTACGCCCCGCCGGCCGGGTTAAAACAATGCAGGAACGGGGGCGACCAGACATAAAACGACTCCGTCAGGTTTGCGGTGCGGCGTTTCCACCATCAGCCAGTCGGGCAAGAATGGGTTGAGCCCCTTTTGCCATGAGTTCCCGGGCAACGCTTTCACCCATTTGAAGCGCTTCATGTACCGGCGCGGTACCTGATGCACGAATAACGACCGTACCATCCGGCTCAGCAACCAAAGCATCCAGATGCACGGTGTCACCACTTAGTTCGGCGTAGGCGGCCAGTGGAACCTGACACGACCCACCTAAAACACGCGATACGGCGCGCTCGGCAACAGAACATGCCGTTGCTTTTGAGCATGCCAGCGGCGCCAACCATTGGGCCAGATCATGCCGTTCGGCCAAAATTTCGATACCCAGAGTACCTTGCCCTGCCGCAGGCAGGCTTTCCGACGGTTCCAGGCAACAACGAATACGCTCATCCAGCTTCAAACGCCGCAAACCGACGGCTGCCAGGATAATCGCCCCGTACTCGCCGCGATCGAGCTTGCCCAACCGCGTATCAAGGTTGCCTCGCAAAGGCTTAACGGTTAAATGCGGATACGCAGCCCGCACCTGAGACTCGCGTCGTAGGCTGGATGTGCCCACTACCGCGCCGACAGGCATATCTGCCAGGCTGCTGTACTCATTCGACACAAACGCATCGCGAGGATCATCGCGCTCCAAAATAACCGGAAGCGCAAAAGGATGAGTCAGCTCAACCGGCACGTCTTTCAACGAGTGCACCGCCAAATCGGCACGGCCGTCAAGCAGCGCCGTTTCGAGCTCTTTGACAAACAGGCCCTTGCCCCCCACTTTCGACAAAGTACGATCAAGAATTTGGTCGCCACGCGTGGTCATTTCCAGCAACGAAATCTCGCACAACGGGTAACGCTGCTGAAGCAAAGCACGCACATGTTCCGCCTGCCACAACGCCAGACGACTGGCACGGGTTGCAATAACAAGTTTTTCAGGGGTGTGCATACGACTCACGAAATAAAGTACGAGGAAACCAGCCAGCCCAAAATGCCCAGCACGGCCAAAATTAACAGCCCCTGCAACAAGGTGATACCCGGCCCCTTGCCGTCTTTGTCGTTGGGTGATTTAAACAGGCCCATAGACTTCCTTCCCCTTTCCAATTAACCAAAAAGGCCCGCCCTGAGGCGAGCCTTTTACCAAACTGCCAAACCGATTAAAGAACCGATTTAAGCAATTTACCCATTTCAGATGGGTCGCGGGTGGTACGAATGCCGCACTCTTCCATGACTTCAAGTTTTGCATCGGCCGTATCGGCACCGCCGGAAATGAGCGCACCCGCGTGCCCCATACGTTTTCCGGGAGGCGCGGTAACACCGGCAATAAAGCCAACAACCGGCTTCTTCATGTTGTCTTTTGCCCAAAGCGCTGCATCGACTTCATCGGGGCCGCCAATTTCACCGATCATGACAACCGCGTCGGTGTCAGGATCTTCGTTGAACATTTTCAGAACATCAACGTGCTTCAGGCCGTTGATGGGATCACCACCAATACCTACAGCCGTAGATTGACCCAGCCCCAGTTCGGTAAGCTGCGCCACGGCTTCATAAGTGAGTGTCCCGGAACGAGACACGACACCAATGCGCCCTTTACGCGAAATATGACCCGGCATGATGCCAATCTTCAGCTCGTCGGGTGTAATAAGGCCCGGGCAGTTTGGACCCAACAAGAGGGTTTTCTTGTTTTCGGCGCGCATGCGGTTACGCACTTCCAGCATGTCACGAACCGGGATGCCTTCTGTAATGCACACCACCAGATCGAGATCGGCGTCAACGGCTTCCCAAATGGCGGCAGCGGCCCCTGCAGGCGGCACATAAATAACGGAAACCGTTGCACCTGTGGCTTCCTTGGCGTCTTTAACGGTACCGAAAATAGGTACGCCTTCGAACTCTTCTCCGGCTTTCTTGGGGTGCACCCCGGCAACAAACGCATTCTTGCCATTGGCGTACTCACGGCACATACGGGTATGAAACTGACCCGTTTTACCTGTCATACCCTGGGTGATGACTTTTGTGTCCTTGTTGATCAAAATCGACATTTAAAAATCCTCGGCAAATTCTTATTTCGCGGCAGCGACAACTTTGGTTGCGGCTTCAGCCATGGTGTCAGCACTGATAATGGGCAAGCCCGACTCAGCCAGCAATTTCTTGCCCAACTCTTCGTTGGTACCCTTCATGCGCACCACCAGCGGTACGCTTAGGTTCACCGCTTTGCAAGCTGCAATCACACCTTCAGCGATCACGTCGCAGCGCATAATGCCACCGAAAATGTTAACCAGAATGGCTTTCACTTCCTTGTTCTTAAGCATGATCTTGAAAGCTTCCGTCACTTTCTCGGCCGTTGCACCACCACCAACATCGAGGAAGTTGGCAGGCTCACCACCGAACAGCTTAATGGTGTCCATTGTGGCCATCGCCAAACCGGCGCCATTCACCAGGCACCCGATATTACCTTCAAGTTGAATGTAAGCCAGATCAAATTTGCTGGCTTCAACTTCTGCAGGATCTTCTTCGTCGAGATCGCGGTAAGCCACAATTTCAGGGTGGCGGAACAACGCGTTGGAGTCGAAGTTGAACTTGGCGTCAAGCGCGATAATGTCGCCCGAACCAGTAAGAATAAGGGGATTGATTTCAGCCAAAGAAGCGTCGGTTTCCCAATAAGCCTTGTACAACTTCTGGAACTCGGCTGCCGCCCGGGCAACTGAGGCGTCGGGTACACCAATACCACGTGCCAGTTCAGATGCTTCCGCTTCCGTTAATCCGGTTTTGGGATCGACAAACACTTTCAGGATGGCGTCGGGGTTCTTTTCCGCAACTTCTTCAATTTCCATGCCACCTTCGCTGGACGCCATCACGCAAACGCGCTGAGAGCCGCGATCGGTAACAATACCGACGTAGTATTCTTTCTTGATGTCGGCGCCTTCCTCGACCAGCAAACGACGTACTTTCTGGCCTTCAGCACCGGTTTGGTGGGTAATCAGTTGCATGCCCAGAATTTCGGAAGCCAACTGACGCACTTCGTCGATAGAGCGTGCCAGCTTTACGCCACCACCCTTGCCGCGACCGCCTGCGTGAATTTGGGCCTTTACGACCCAAACCGGACCGCCTAATTTTTCAGCGGCTACAACCGCTTCATCGACGGAAAATGCAGGAAACCCGCGCGGCACTGTCACGCCAAATTGCTTTAGCAGTTCCTTGCCTTGATACTCGTGAATTTTCATTTGTTACCTGTCAGAACGTGGAAAATAAAAACTTGATTCAGGAATCGGAACCCTCTTCAGGCTCGATATACCATTCGGGATAAAACTTCTTTGTCATGGGGCTGTCGAGCCGTAAAGCGTGACACCCCCCAAGCTGGAAAGGCTTTTTCTTCTGCGCTTCGGGAGATTTTTCCTTTCGGCGACGCCCTGCCATAGACTGCACTGCGACCGTAGGCAACACATAGGACATTTCTGTCATGTGCGTGCAGCCCGCGGTACGCCCGAAACGCGCCTTAACGGCATGACGAAACCCCCGCAACAAATTCAGGCCGACAAGATCACCGTAATTAGGTGCAATCGAAGCACAATATTCGTTATAAGGGGCCGCATCGTAAGCAGCCTGTGCCGCCGTAATAGTGAACTCTTGGTTAAAAGTTACCCTTAGATGCATATGGTGCACAGGTTGCCCCGCCTTATGAATCACCCCACCATGTTTGGGGAAGTCGTAGCCTTTGATATCGATCAGCTCGGCTTCAAGATCCCACAGGCCATCTTCCCGGGCGAACGCATCGACACGGATGGTACGTGTGTGCAGGCGCTCACGATTTTGTTCGGAGTCTGGCAAAGGCATGAGAGGTGAAAATCAATAATGAAATTAAGGCGGTAAACTTTTCAAGTATAACGTACCCGACCCGAACAGGTACAACCAAAGGTTTGTACATTTGCGCTGCAAGACTTGGATATTTTCGCTTTGAGGCCTGGCCCGCTGTTAATTAAAGCTGATGCGCTGCAACTAGTCGCCAGTAGGATCAAGATTATTTAAATCGCCCAAAATTTTACCTAATGCTGCCGCGGAAAAGCCTCGCGACGCCATAAAACGAATTTGCCGTGCCTTTTCCCTTGGAGAAGCAGGCGGCACACCAAACTTTTTTTCCCAGACCGCTTGAGCGCGCTGCAGTTCAGTATCAACAAGTTGTTGGCGAATGGATTCAAGCTGACCCGAATCAAGCCCATGCTGTCGCAACTCGTGCATGACCGCAACCGTACCCTTCCCCGGAGCCCGGCGATTTACCAGACTTTGGGCAAAACGCTCGTTCGACAACCAATTGCCTTGTTCAAGCTCGTTCAGCACCAGGTCGAGCTCGGCAGGATCGTCTGGGCTGACATGAGGAGCCAACTTGCGAGCCAACTCGTGACGGGAATGCTCGCGCCGAGATAAATATCCAATGGCGCGCACCTTCAAAGAAGGCCCAGTTTTTGAGGATTTACCACTTTCCGGTGAAAAGCGCTCGTCAGAAGGGAGGCCGGCCTGCGCAGACGCGCCGGATTGCCCGGAAAAATCGCGTTTTCGCATAGCCTCCCCTTAACCCTTAACTTACACCCAATGTTTAAGCCAGATCGGCCTCGGAACCTTCGGTATCACCGGTAGGAGAATCACCCGATTCCGTATACGCCTTGGCCTGGGCACGCGACACAATACCCATTTGTTCCCGCACACGGTTTTCGATTTCAATTGCCATTTCGGGATGCTCTTTCAGGTACTCGCGAACATTATCTTTACCCTGGCCAATACGGGTACCGTTATAGCTGAACCAGGCCCCGGCCTTATCGACGATACCCGCCTGCACGCCCAGATCGATAATTTCACCTTCGCGAGAGATGCCGGCCCCATACATGATATCGAACTCGGCCTGTTTGAACGGCGGCGCGATTTTATTCTTGACCACTTTCACACGGGTTTCGTTGCCCACGACCTCGTCGCCCTTCTTGATTGAACCGGTGCGGCGGATATCAAGACGAACTGTGGAATAGAACTTAAGCGCATTCCCCCCGGTGGTGGTTTCGGGATTGCCAAACATGACGCCGATTTTCATGCGAATCTGGTTAATGAAAATAACCATGCAATTGGCGCGTTTGATATTAGCCGTAAGCTTACGTAAAGCCTGGCTCATGAGACGAGCCTGCAAGCCAGGCAGGGAATCGCCCATGTCGCCCTCGATTTCCGCCTTGGGAACCAGCGCGGCCACCGAATCGATTACCACCAAATCGACCGAGCCTGAGCGCACAAGGGCATCTGTAATTTCAAGTGCCTGTTCACCCGTGTCGGGCTGCGAAATGAGAAGATCGGACAAATTCACGCCCAAACGGCTGGCATACTGAACATCGAGAGCGTGTTCAGCGTCGACGAATGCACAAGTGCCGCCTACTTTTTGCATTTCGGCAATCACCTGCAGAGTAAGCGTGGTTTTGCCGGAGGATTCCGGGCCGTATATTTCAATAACGCGACCACGAGGCAACCCGCCCACGCCCAGCGCGATATCGAGCCCCAGCGAACCAGTGGAAACGACCTGGATGTCGTGTTCGACCTGGTTATCGCCATAGCGCATGACCGACCCTTTACCGAACTGCTTTTCAATTTGCGATAAGGCTGCGGCCAGTGCTTTGGCCCGTTCGGCGGAAGCGGCTTTGCTTTGTTTGGCGTCCATGTAGTTTCCTTGGCAAAAAAGTGAATTATTGCATTAAATTATACTGTATAAAAAAACAGATAAACAAGTTAATAATCTGCAACCGTTACTATGCCGTTTTCGCTTTGCGCTTACAATCGCCAACCGGATGAAAATGTCTGCCTCGCAACTTCAAGTAAAGTCTTAAGTTACGGTAAAGTTCACTGAATGACTGCTTGCCTTGCGGCAAAACGGGACGACATTGAAACAAACACATAAAAATAAAATATTATGATGTAATTTATTAAGTAATATTCATAAATAATTGAATTATTGATAAATTTTCAATTTTTTTTAATTGTTTTGGTTCTAATTTAAGTTATTTGTTAAAAAGATACTGTATGTGGTTTAAAAATATAAAGATTTTCCGGCTTTCAACCCATTTTAGTCTGTCGGCTGAAGCCATCGAAAGCGTCCTGGAAAAGGCACGCTTTACCCCGGGCAGCAGCCTGGACATGGTCAGTATGGGTTGGGTGTCGCCCACCGATGAAGGCGGCTTGGTTCACTCTCTGGCCGGCCAGTATCTTATTAGTCTGCGGGTCGATAAAAAACTACTGCCGTCATCAGTTGTCAACCAGGTCGCACGAGCGCGCGCCGCCGATATTGAAGAGCAGCAAGGGTACAAGCCCGGCCGCAAGCAAATGAAGGAAATCAAAGAACGGGTAACGGAAGAGCTATTGCCCAAAGCCTTCAGCGTGCACCGCGATACCCGTGTGTGGATCGATACCCGCAACCATTGGCTGGCTATCGATGCCGCCGCCGGCGCCAAGGCCGATGAAGTCATCGGCATGCTGGCGAAAGCGCTTGACCCCTTCCCAGCCACGCCCCTGTACACCGAAATTTCACCCGCCTCGGCCATGACGCAATGGTTACTGGAAAACGACGGTCCAGGCGCTTTCACGATCGACCAAGACACGGAATTGCGTTCAACCAGCGAAAACCGGGCCACTGTGCGCTATGTGCGCCATAGTATTGAGACCGACGAAGTGCGCAAACACGTCCAAAACGGCAAGCAATGTACCCGTTTGGCCATGACCTGGGCGGATCGCGTCTCGTTCGTGCTAACCGATGCACTAGACATCAAGCGGATATCTCCACTTGATGTCCTTAAAGAGAACCAGGAGGCGTTAAGTACTGCAGATGCCGATGCGTTCGACACCGATTTCGCCCTAATGACCGGGGAACTGGGCAAAATGCTGAACGACTTGGTCGACGCACTGGGCGGCGAGAAAAAAGTTTAATCAATACCGTGGAACACGCTGTCGTCGGGCCCAATATGCGTAGGCGGGCTCCAGGTCACGTCGCGTAGCGAGTGCTGTACCAGCGTTTCCACCCCCAGCAACACCGCAAAAATTGCCATCCGTACTGGAATTCCGTTATCTGTCTGACGGAAAATCGCCAAGCGCGAATCGTCGTTCAAGTCCACACTTAAATCATTGGCTCCTTCACGACTGTCACGCGGCAACGGGTGCATCACAATGACATCAGGCCCGCAGCACTGGTCCACCAGCGCTTTGTTCACCTGAAAATCGGCTGTGTAGCCTTCCAGGTCTTCACCCGAGAACCGCTCTTTCTGCACACGGGTCGCATAAATGACGTCAACCCCTACCAAACCCTCGCGCAATGAGTGTGTTTGCTCAATCACATGATCGGTGCCTTGCGTTACCTTATCGATAATATCCTGGGGCATTTCCAGCCCCCGCGGCGCAATTAATGTGAATTTCAGCCCTTTGTACAAAGCCAGCAACTTAATAAGCGAATGCACTGTGCGGCCGTACTTTAAATCTCCCACTACTGCAATATGCGCACCGTCGAGCAGTTTCCCCAAGCGCGAAAATTCCGTAAGAATGGTGTACAGATCCAATAACGCCTGGCTGGGGTGCTCACCCGGGCCATCCCCCCCATTGACCACTGGAATATTGGTGGCCTGCGCAAATTCCGCCACCGAACCTTGATCGGGATGGCGAATAACCATGGCATCAACGTAACCACTCATCACCCGACTGGTATCGTAAATAGACTCGCCCTTTGCCATAGAGGAGAACGTAAAGCCTGTGGTATCGCACACCGACCCGCCCAAGCGACAGAACGCCGCACCGAAACTCACCCGGGTTCGCGTACTTGCCTCGAAGAACAAATTACCCAAAACCGCCCCTTCCAGTACGCGCGAAACTTTCTGGCGACGTGCAATGGGTTGCATTAAATCAGCGATGCGAAACAACTCCTCAACCGACTCGCGTGTGAACTGATCCACCGACAGCAACTGATGCTTGCCCTCTACGGCAATACGATCACGCAGGGGACCGAACTGTGCGCTTTGCGCATATTTGCGCATTAAGGATTCATTTTCAACAATTTCGGTTACGAAACGCCCCACCACCTCGGGCATTGAACGCGCTTCTTGAGACCCTTCCGGCAACAACCATGTATCTAGCGCTCGGCGCTTTACCCCAATACGCGCCGCAAAAACGTCGCGCGTTAAATTCAAACGACGCATGGCATCGCGCAGAAAAACCTGTTGAGAAACAGACATGGGAGCCCCTTCCAATATAAATATACGCAAAGCGTATATTTTATTTTCTTGGGCGACAGATATCGATAATTTTTTGCATCTTTGGAAAAAAACAACGCCGGCCCGCTTTCGCGTGACCGGCGTTCATCTTATTTCCTGCAATGTAACAGCCTAACGGCTGCGATTTCAGTAACGACTAATTCGTCGTGGCCGCAGGTGTTAACTGTGCAGGAGGGTTACTTTCTTCACCCTCTTGCGCGCCGGCAATCGCCCGTGCAGCAGCGGTTGCATTGGCTTCACTACCCACGCCGAACACCAACTGATCGGTAGAAACTTGTGTGCTGTAACCCGGTGCGGCCAACATAGTGCGCCCCACGACCAATGCCAAACGCTTGTTTGGATTCGCGGCCGTAATGTTTTCAACCTTTTTACGACCAAGCTCAGATAGCCCTAACGCCAATAAACCATCACCTTGACGGCTCGTTCCCGCGCGCACATCAACCAAATCTTCACGCGTAATTACAGGCTGTGGATTAATGTAGAGCGTGCCCGACTGAATTTGAACAGCCCGCCAGCCGGCTTGCTCTTGTGTATCGGCCAGGAATACAGCCACTGGCGCACCTTGACGCGCAGCCTGCAGTGCTTCACTTTGTTGTTGTGATGCAGCCGAACCCGGTTCAGGCGCAGTGGTGGAGGGTGTTGTTGATGGCTGGGTTGACGTGGAGTCGCCCGGCATGGTTTGGCATGCAGCCAACGCCAGCAAACTCAAAGGCAATACAAGCCGACCCAATTTTTGTACGGTTTTCATGTTACCCCTTCCTTTATTGATGCTCGGCCCCCGATTTTAGCAGTTTGACCGGTATATAATTGGCGCTGCACTTAAAGTTAACCATTAAACAATTTATTACAGATTCACTCCGGAGGCCTTCAGTATGGCGAACGACACCCCGAAATTCTCTCCCGGCCTGGTCACTGCCGTTGTCACTCTTATATGGGTTGCGGTATTTATCGGGTTCATTGTTGTTGGCATGGAAGGTGTTGCCCAGCAAGCAGCGATGCTTGGCAATTAAATAAAGCGTCTTTTTTAGCAGCCCGTGTTTATGCCATAATAACGGGCTTCGTGCCCCTCTAGCTCATGCTTGGTTAGAGCAGCGGACTCATAATCCGTTGGTGCCGTGTTCGACTCACGGGGGGGGCACCAAGATTTCCTGGCTCGGCTCTACCCCACAAAAGGGGGGATGCAGCATTCATTAAACACGGTTAATCACACCGTTCCAACCGCACTGGGCCAAGACCCTCATGCGGTAATTTTCAAAATTCCTGAATCCATACGCTCTGCGCGAGATCATCTCCATCTTTGTATGGAATCCTTCGGTGATGCCATACGATTTGGAAAAATAGCCCTGTACAGATTGCTCTGACTGGGCTATTTTTTTGAACTGTAACTAACAAACGCTTAGCTTGATGTTTTTGTGGGAAAAATATGCGCCTAACTATTGAAATGGCAAGCAACCTGGGCAGGTTTTGCAACAAACTAGCAACGGCAGCCATCCTGGCTCTAGTATTTTTCTCACCTATTACCCTTGCCAATCCTATGGATCAATACCCTCTACATACAGCAGCGAAGCAGAACAATGTTAGTGAAGTAGAGCGGCTACTCTCTGCAAGCAGCCCAATCGAGGCGCGCGATCAAACTGGGGCGACTCCTTTGGTGGCCGCAACCAAAGCAAACGCGATTGACGCAGCTAGAGTACTCATTAATGCTGGTGCCGATGTAAATGTAAAAGACAACATTCAAGATAGCGCATACCTCTACGCAGGAGCCAGAGGACACCTTGAGATTTTGAAAATGACATTGGTAAACGGAGCCGACCTTAAAAGCACCAACCGCTTTGGCGGGACAGCGTTAATCCCAGCCGCGGAACGAGGGCACGTCGAAACAGTACAAACACTTATCGATGCCGGCGTGGCTGTCGACCATGTTAATCGACTTGGCTGGACAGCCTTGATTGAGGCCGTGATTTTGGGTGACGGAGGAAAACGACATCAAGAAATCGTAGCCATCTTGCTCAAGGCCGGCGCAAACCCAAACTTGGCTGACCGAGATGGCGTCACTCCGCTACAACACGCCCAAAAGCTCGGCTTCAAAGAAATTGAAGACATACTGCTGACATACCAAACCACCAAATAACAATCTCAGTGTTCAATTACCGACGAGGAAACAAAGCCATGAAAACCGTTCGTTTAGTCGTCGGAACCAGGCACTGCCAATAGAACCTATTCACCATTGAGATCAAATTAAGGCAAAAACAATTGCTAAATGACGCTCATGGTTTCCAACAATTGGGATCCCACCTTAAGTTACTTTGACTTTGCAAAGGAGACGCATGATGCAAGAGGGATTGGCCGGACTAGGCACAATAGTATGGCTCTTCGGAGTACTGATCGTAATTCTTTGGATCGCCCTGCCCTTTGCGGTGTTCGGCATCAAAAAAAGGTTGGATGAAATCATTAAGCAGTTGAGAATACTTAACCGGCAAGGCGGCCGGGAGTGATAAACCCAGGCCGATTCACTCCAATAGTTCGTCAATCTTAAAAAAGCACCCAACCTTAAATACCCCCTAAAGTATCGATCTTCGTGCTATCTTCTCGACAGACTGATCCTACCGACTTAGCGCTATAAGTCGCCCTCTCAACAACCACAAAGAGTCTGTATATGGATACGATCAAGATACTTGCTTTTGGATGTTTTTTCGGCGTCGTCGGTTTTGGCCTGGGTCGCCTGCGCCTTCATGCCGCCAACAAACGTATGGGCGCCAAGCAGAAACGCGCTAACAAATAAGTATCCATCCATACCCCGGTTATCCACACAAACTGTGCATAACCCACTGGAAAACTTGGTAGCAACCGAAAAAGGCTGTGATATGACGCCAGGTTACGTGTCATGGATCAATAATCACGCTACTCCTGCGGATGATCTCGCCTATAGAGTTTCCACTCTTCGATTCGAGTCCCGTCGGAAAGCACACAATACGTCACATCTCCGTTAGCATGCTCTTGAATATCCAAGGTGCCCCCACGCTCAATGCAATAAACAGAGGCAGGGTTTGGCATGCCAATCGCAAGCGTTGGATCAGGCCCCGACACCGTACACCCGGCAAGTAAAACTGTTAACGTTACAGCGCCAATTCTGTACATGAGCACTCCTTTTTTTAATTAAGTGCGATTGTACTTCGTGCCCTGCTCTTTACCGCATGTATGCAACGGGTGCCGCGCTCATCGTGCAAACACACAAAAGAAACGGGTGTGCAAAAAACAATTGCACACCCTGCTTCAAAATCTCACGACACGGTACCGGCTTTACCTTCCCCTGGGAGCACTGCGCCCGACCGGCTTGCGATCTTGCACCGCACTCCCCTTTTTAGGCATAGAGCCTTTGTCCTGGTTAGGCCAACCGGCCTCATTCAACGCCGGCGCAGGGCGTTGCGGTTTCTTCGGAGATTTACCTTTCTTGTCCATTTCGACCTCCATTGGTCAATGGATGGCCAGACGAAATTGCCGCGGCCATACGCAGAGCATATGCCAGTTATGGCAATAAAGCTTGTCCTACTTTTTTCCTGGGCCAAACGACCAGTTATTTAACACCGAATTAAAAACGATAGGTTAGCCGTGCATTCAGGTTCTGAGAACGATAGCCACCGCCCGCCTGCAGACCATATTCGGCGCTAAAGCTAAGATTATCTTCACGTGCAAACTCCACGCCCAGGCTTAAGCGGCCCAAAACAGAGGGTGTGTCTTGTTCAGACGTAAACGTTCCGCTTGATATTAAGGCTTGATTAAAGCGATTTTGACTGCTGTGCTTGGCATCGGAATACATTCTCACGCCGACGCCGGCATATGCCCGCATCAACGTTTCCGGGCCCACATCGAAAGACGCTCCCGTTTCAAGGGTGGGGCTGAACACGATTTGTGTCTGCTTGGCCGAACCCACCTCTAACTGCAGCGGCCCTGAATCCGACTCGGTAAATGAAGGGCTGCGGCTGTGTAATACATCCACATCCACCAACGGTCGCAGATAATAATTGTTGAAACTCATGTTGTATGCCGCACGTAAACGGACGCCCAACAAGGTTGTGCGAGAGCGGCTGCTATAGGTGGCGTTCAAGCCCCGAGACGCGCCGCCCGACCCAAAATCAA
The DNA here is from genome assembly GCF_011388195.1 of Pusillimonas sp. DMV24BSW_D. Taxonomy (NCBI): domain Bacteria; kingdom Pseudomonadati; phylum Pseudomonadota; class Betaproteobacteria; order Burkholderiales; family Alcaligenaceae; genus Neopusillimonas; species Neopusillimonas aestuarii. The sequence continues at coordinate 2,463,194 of NZ_CP049990.1, forward strand.
CTGTACGGTCATTGTGGAATCGGCCATGCGCTGCCATCACCGCACCGGAAAACGTCCAGTTCCCCACATCGCGAGACAAGGAAACCGTTGCATCGAACGTATTGCCCTTGCTGCTGAACCCCGTGGAGGTGAGCCGGTTGCGGTTCACGCCAAAGGCCGACCCTAGGGTCACCACGTTGTTAAGCGCGCGTTGTGCGCCCATACGCACCCCGCCACCCTCGGAGCTGAATCCCAGGTTTTCAGATTGTTCAGTCTGACGCGTGTGATTACCCGTAGCTTCAGCCCACACACAACCCTGCGCACGGTGACGTACCCCCATGCCGTCACGCGGGCATCGCAAGGCGTCATTGAAACCATCAAAAGAGGAAGCGACCATCTGCTGGGTTTGCGCCTGAAACTGCTGACCACCCAACTGCTCCAGCGTTTCCTGATATTCCTCGCTTGATTCAACATGATGCAAATGGGCAAACAATGCCGCTTTGGCGATATCGGCTCTTTGCCAACCACGGGCAAGATAATCAGCTAGGCTGGCGGCCGTGCCCGTTAAATTCAAATGCACGCCATTGAAATTGGCGGTCGGGCCTGCCGAGAGGCCCGTTTTGCTCGCCACGGGGACCCAGTCGTAAATCAGGGAGTCGGCAAAGCGACCGGTAAAGTTCAAATTCGTGGCATCAATAAATGAATACGACCCGGGCAACAGCGTGTTTGCATAAACCTGGACCTCTCCACCAAGATTGGCCGTGCCGTCGACGATGAGTTTGTCATGCTTGGCACCACTGGCCGCTGCATCAACCGTAAACACCAGCCGCCCACCTTCATATTGATGCATAGTGCCATAAAGAGTGGTGGTGGAAACAGACTGCTCGGTCCCCACCTGCAGGGTGCCGTAATTATGCAGACTGTTGTTCCCCACCCGGTAAATATTGCCCATTTCCAACGTGCCGGTATGCTTATTGGTGAACGTGCCTGGCGTGGAACCCATGTCGACACTACCCGTTATAACGCCGGAATTATTGATATTGGTTAAGCCATGATCCGTTTTAATCGCGTATCCGCTTGAGGTGTTGCCGGACAATACCCTGCCATTGACGTTAATCGTGTTTGCAAAGCCCGAATCTTTTACCGCACCGCCCATCACCATAACGCCCACGCCGTCCAGATGATTCCCGGTAATCGGGCTGTTCCCCGTATGTCCGCCGATGACATCGCCATCTACCTGCACAGTGATGCCTTTTTTATCATGATTGGCATATTGGCCGGAGCTCTGGGCCAATATGCCAATGCCACCGGTTGCATCAGTGAAAACAGACGCATTATTTTCAACTGTGATGGTAATGGCGCCACCATAACCATCACTGACTGAATTGTTTTTACCGTCGAACACCAATTTATCACCGTCGCTGCGCAACCCACCCGCTGAACCCAGACTTTGAGCCACGATACCGTGCGCGTTGGCAACCGACGTCATGCCTGTACCCACATTAATATTGGACCCCGACCCGACCGTTATATTGATATCTCCACCGTGTTGCCCACTTTTGCGAGAGGAAGATATCCCGGTATTTTCAAATGTCACCTCACCCGCCAGGTCGGCCAACACACCACCGCCAGACCCAACCGACTGCGCCAATACACCCCAGGCGCCATGACCGCTCGTGTTAACGGTAACGTCGCGCAAATCAACCAGAATGTCACCGCCGGTACCGCCGTTGATCCCGCTAATGGTGGCACTCTCAATATGCTCGTTATGGGTGGTAATGTAACCGCCGCCACCTCCAATTGACTGGGCCATAAAGGCGGGGCTGCGGTTACCGCTAGTTGTATATGTACCTGCACCTGGAAGCAACGAGACGGAACCGCCATCACTCCAGGCGCCACCCTGAGGCGAAATATTCAACTTGTAGCGCTGTTGCCGATTCACAAACCGCTTCGGCACATCCGTAAATGGCGTGTCGGACGTCGCAGTCTCAGCATTCGTATGGCAAGCGCTGGTGGCTTGTGATGTACTTAATCCGCTATTCGTACAACCCATGGTAGCCGTGCCCCCAGCGCCACCCACGGATTGGGCAAAAATGGCGGCGGCATCGTCACCAGCAGTGGTTATCCAAGCCCGTTGGGAAGCGGGCTTGGAAGGAGCGCCATAATAAATTTCGCCCCCCTTACCGGATGCTCCTGAACTACTCGGCGCTTTACCCAACGTAATCGCTGGCACATCGGCGCCTGCCAATTTTTCACCAAGGCCGAAAATCGAGCCTTCATGCCCTACGCCACCGCCACCGCCTACCGACTGCATAAAAACAGCATGCGACGCATAGCCGGCCGTCGTAATAAAATTATCACGCTGATTGCTGCCAAAATTGCCGGTATGCACGGAAACCGCACCACCATCACCGGCAGCACCGCCACCACCCCCTACATTGATACCCAGGGAAAAATCAGCACCGGTCAACGGGCTTAACTCCGCATCGGCGTCCAGAATGGCGTCGCCTGTAGCTTCACCTGCTTCACCACCACCACCCCCTACTGATTGGGCAAAAATACCGTAGGAACGATGGCCTTGCGTAACGATTTGCGCACCTTTTTCCAGCGTCACCTCGACATCGCCGCCATTACCGCCGGCGCCCCCTGTGCCGCCTACAGCCAACGAAACGGAATACGATTTCGGGAACTCATGCTCCTTTTTCTCCCAATTCACAACACGGCTGGCAATCCACAAAATGGTGCCTTTCGCATCCATGATTTTATTGACATCGTCAATAATGGTTTCAGCCAAATCGGGCAGAATACTTTTTGCCGGGTCGGCATTACCAGCCATACCGCCACCCCCGCCAATGCTTTGCGCCACAATCCCATGAGAACTGCCGCCTAAGGCAATAGGAGTGGTCAATGCCGTTTTGCCTGAATCAGTTTGATATTGCACCTGGTAACGTCCGCCCGTTGTGATTTTGCCGGAATGCGAAACCGATACATTGCCACCATGATGCCCGGATCCGCCATCACCGCCCACAGAAACTTTCGTCGTAAGTTTGCCGCCAATGCCCTGGCTACCTGCATTTCCTGCCACACCACCACCGCCGCCCACGCTTTGCGCAACCAAAGCAGGCGCGCCCGAACCCAGGGTACTTAGAACGGCATCACTATGAGTGGTCGCCGTGATACTGCCGCCCGTAGCACCGCTGCCCCCATTGCCGCCGGCACTTAAATCCAGTTGGTAATTTTTTTCTTCCAACGGAATGGCCACCACGCTAGCCGCATTACCCACACCACCGGCACCGCCGCCGCCACCAATCGACTGCGCAAGAATCGCCAAAGCCCCATGACCGCGTGTGGCTTGGGTACCGGATAAACCCAGGACAATGGCGCCGCCTTTTCCACCCGCGCCACCGTCACCGCCTAAGCCCAACGTAGTATTCATGGTGAATTCATTGTTGGCCAGAATAGCCGCTGCACCTGCTGTGGCATCACCCCCGACGCCACCGCCACCCCCTACGCTTTGCAATACAAAGCCGTGGGAAAACGCACCGCGAGTGGTCATGTTGTTGGCAAGGTCAAAATTAATTTTGCCGCCATTGCCGCCCATGCCGCCGGTACCGCCAACCGCAATGCCCACGTTAATATTGGGCACTTCCGGAATCGACAACGTAGAAAAGGCATCGGCCGTAGAGGCGCCCCCAACACCACCGCCGCCGCCAATACTTTGCAGCAGCATGCCAATGGCATCGTGCCCCGTTGTAATAACGTCGCCGAAAGACGAAGCCGCCGACGTGTCACTAACGCCTTTAATATCGCCGCCGTTACCGGCATGGCCGCCATCGCCCCCCACACCCAGGGCCACGTTTAAACCGACACCGCCATCGTAACTGTGCGCCGCGCCACCCTTGCCACCACCGGAGCCAATGGTGTGCGCCACCACCCCGTGGGCGTGCCGCCCGGACGTGATAATGGTGCTGGTTTGATCTGACCCAGATGCCTTCAGACCTCCAAACTCAAGCGCTCCCCCGTTACCTCCAATACCGCCTCGGCCACCAATCGATGTCGACACAGGGGTCCCCATTGAATAAGAACTGGAATGCCCTCCGTTTCCGCCCCCGCCACCAATCGATTGCAGCACGACGCCTTGGGCGTAAGAACCTTCAGTTTTAATAATGGCGCCGTTCTGCTGTGAAAAACTAACTGTACCAGCGTCACCCCCATGACCGCCGTGCCCCCCTACGGCCACAAACAGGCCTCTGGCATTTCCGCCGTTACCACCACCGCCCGCAATAGATTGCATTAACAAACCCGTTGCGCCGGCACCTTTTGCGGTAATTTGGCCGCCATCGCCCTTATACGTTACCGCGCCGGCCGTACCACCCGCACCGCCGGAGTCACCAATAAACGACAACACGCCACCACTGGCACTGGCCCCATTGCCGGCGATCGACTGCGCCAGCACACCAATAGCGCCGCTGCCCAGTGCCGTAATACTGCCTTTGTTTTCTATAGTGACATTACCCACCTTGCCTGGACTCGACATCGAGCTGGGGGCCGTACCTAAAAATGGCTGGCTGCTCCAACCCACCGCACTGTTAGCCAGAATGCCGATCGTCGTATCCGTTGCGGTTACGGTGTCTGTCGTGTTCCCAACTGACACGGAACTGCCGGCGTCGAGCGATACCAGCACATCTCGATAGCTGTTACCCGATATGCGAAAGCCTTTACCACTGCTGGGATTCTGGGCCGTACTGGTAGCAACAAGCCCAATTGTGTTGGTGCTGCCAAGGTTAACGTGTGCCGCTTCCAGCTTAAGGGTCACGTTGCTGCCGCCGCCCGACGGGGAAGCGTGCAGATCGCTAATGTCAGACTGCGTGGCCGCACCCACGCTGGCGGCAACCAGGCCAATTGAGTAAGGCTTACTTCCTTTAATCGTTCCTTGGAAGGTGACATCCACAATGCCGCCCTTGCCATTACTGCCGGCACCACTGATGTAATTATTAATCGTGCCTTTACCGCCTTGCGACAAGGCCAGCAGCCCCACCATGGGAGAATTTGCAGAGGCATTGACATTCAATGTTAAGTTGTCGGCAGAGTGAACAGACACATTGCCGCCAAAAGCGCCATGCAACGCCACGGTGCCCTCATTAGTAGCCTGCCCGCCTTTGGACATGACCGTCACCAAAGCGCCGCCTGCTTCCCAAGGAAGGCTGCTGCTTCCCTGCGCCAAATTGCCTGAACCAGTAATAGACGAAGTGCCATACGACTCATAGGAGACGGCTCCACCATCATACCCACTGCCCACGCCATCTGAATGGCTGCCATCGGCCCCTTGCGATCGGAAGTGATAAACGCTGGTTGGACCGTTATTACCCGTCGCATCGAACTTGCCGTCGTCAAGCGACGCTTCAACCCGGATACTTTGCACCTCGATATCAAGATTAGGCCCCACACCACCGGTCGTATGATGTGAGTTCTGAACGCCACTACCAATGATGGACACGTAGTGATGCTGAGGTTTGCCTGTTAAGCGCGCAATCGAAACGTCGTTATATAAATTTGACAGCGTTGCACTCATCGACAAAGGCGCTTTTGCCGGGTCGTTTTGAAAAGTCAACCACTGCTTTTGAAAATCAGAGTTTTCATTCAGCGCCAACGTCGCAGAAAACCCTGAATTGACATCAATATTAGTATTCGGCGCAACAATTAAATTGTTAATCATCCACTGAAGCGAAGCGACAGACTCATCCGTTTCCACCTTGGCCGTCCCCGCCTGCACGCCGGCCGCATACGCAAACAAAGACATCAACACAACATTGGGCAACAACAACGGCTTTTTCATTCACATTCCAGCAACGATTTGCTGGAATGTGCCACAGCATGCACTCTAACGTCAGTCTCAATTATCTCAATTGTCTCAACGTGTGGTAACGACGACAGCGCGCAATTAATCCACCAGGAACACAATACCCTTGCCGAACACCACCCGAATCGGCAAAGGAAACTGCGCCTTGCGCGCCTTATTTCGCAAACGGCTTAACACTACGTCAATGCGGTGCGTGTCGGGCTCTTCATGAAAGCCGAAAAGATGTTCGTGCAAATACGTTTTATCGCACACTTCATTGGGATAGCGCATCAACGTTTCCAACAAGCGCGTTTCTTGCTCTGTTAACCGTAAATTTTGTCCTTGAGGCGCCACCAAGAACGAATCACGCAACGCCCACGCTAATGTTTCACTATTGCCGGCGCCGCCAAGATCGCTCTCGTGCGTTAATCGTTGCCACAACCGCGCCAGCACAATCGCCAAATCGGCAAAGTTCACTGGTTTCACCAAATAGGCATCGGCACCGAGCGCCAGTCCGCGTGCTCGATCGGCTTGAGCACCACGCGCACTCATCACCACCAAACCGTACGCCCCCAGTCCACGTAAATACTCCAGCACACTAAAGCCGTCTTCTCCCGGTAAACCAATATCGACCAACACAATATCCACCGGGGCGGCATGCAGGTGCCTCCAAAATGCCTCTGCACTAGGCACGGCCCAAACCGAAAACCCCTTCGACTCCAGGAAAAAAACCAGTTCCTCCTGAAGCCCCACGTTATCCTCAATAATTGCAATCCGTGCCTGACGCCCTGCCTTCACCCACTCACTCCCCTTTAGGTTCTTGTCCGGCCTGCCTATTCACCGGGTATAAACAACTTAAAACAACTGCCTTCAACGGAACTGTGTGCCAGCACCAAATCACCGCCGTGTGCTCGCGCGATCTGGCGCGCAACATATAAGCCCAGGCCGGTGCCACCAGGGTCTTCCCCACCGCCCGCTTCGTCTTTCGATGCATGACGCCGATAACGTTCGAAAATAATATCGGCATCAGCGGCGGCCACACCTTTACCCCGGTCGCGAACCGAAATGCAGACAACACCACCTTCAATATCGGACGTACACATCGTCACATCGATATCCACCGGCCCTTGTTCACTGTATTTGACCGCATTGTCGAGCAAATTCGACAATGCGATACGCAACATCGCCTGGTCGGCAAAAACCGAAATATCAAAACGCAAATTATGTTGGCGTTCCTCACCATTCACCGACAAACGCCACCGATGCCGCTCAGACCGATCCACTACCTCGGTGGCGGATCGCACCATATCCAGCACATTCACTTTATCGCGCTGCAACGTTAGCCGGTCCGCGTTCAAACGCGAATCAGCCAAACAATTGTCGGTAAGCTGAACCAACCTATTCGTGGCCAGCCGCATATTGCGGTATCGACGCCGGCGCTGTACGTCGGAAATAGACTTCAATTGCAAATTCTCTAGCGCGCTTGAAATAACCGCCAACGGATTGCGAAACTCGTGCGCGACCATGCCAATAAACTGGCGTTGGTGAAAGCTGGCTTCGCGCTCGATATCAAGCTCACGCGCCAACTGAACGCGACTTTGCGCTTCCCGTGACTCTCGTCGTACAAGCAAGGCCACCCAGGCAAGTATCGTGAACATATTAACCATAATCACGTACTGCCATATGCCATACACCGTTTCATCGTACGGAATCCAACCGAATAACGACGCCAATGCCAGCAAACCGGAAATGACATACAGCATAGGCATTAAGCCCACCACCAACGTCATCACACCGCTTTGTGCATCGCGCCAAATCGTCCAGGCACTGATAGCTAACACGACGGCAGTCACAATAAATACAACACCCTGAATATTGATGGCCAAAGCATAAAAATCAAACGGAATACTAACTTGCAAAAAAAGATTCAAACCAATAATGAACCACATCAGCCGATTCAAGCGTGGATGATGCTTGCGCAAATCCAGCGCCTCGGTGGCCAGCCAAAGCAGGCTTGTATACGTTAGCAGGGTAAGAATACCGGTTAAATAGTGCTGAATCAGTGCAAAGTGCGGGCGCAGCATCCAATCGACAAAACCCTGTATGCAGGCCACAAGCCAATAAGATAACGAGAACGCCAGCAGCGCCCACACCAATCGTCGACGCAAATAAATGGCTGCAATCAGCGCCAAAATACTTGAGAACGCCGCCAAACCGAAATAAAAGCCCCAGAATGCGGTACTTCGGGTTGAGGCTTGAACAAAAGCGCTGGGCGACCACAACGACGCCTGCAACAATACAGCGCTGGTACTTTGCACTCGCACCAGCACTTCATACCCAGCTTGATCGTCCAGCGCCGGTAAAACATAGACAGGAAAACGATAGTCAATTTCCCCGCGGGCTTGGGGCCACCGATCCCCCGTTTGGCGAACCACCCAAGGGTGCGGATTTTCGACTACTTGTGGCCCAGCGCTGGGCCGATAAAACAAGGTGACGTCATCCAAAAAATTGGGCCGTAACTGTAACCAACGCGCCTCGCTACCTACCGGAGCGAAAAAACGGACCCACAATGCCGAACGTGTGTATCCCAAGGATAAAACGTGATTACTGGTTTTGATTTTCTCGTATGGCAATGCCAGGAACTCATCCACCGCAAGCGATCCGTCGACATCTTCATACCACTGAAATGCAATGCCTTGCCCCAAGGTGGTCTGCGCAACGGCGACCTGCCCCCATGCCGAGGCAAAGGCGAAACATGCCAAGATCAATAGGGTGTTGAGGACTTTGCCAATAAAACGCATGGCGCACTATACCGCGTACCCGTCACGCATACACGAAATACAGGGGAAACCCTTGTGCCCAACCTGGGGCGGTAGTGCTATCCTGCACAGCAACAAATCAACCTGAAGACCGTGCACCAAAGCGCGGCATCTCCGCGCATAACTCAACGTTCCGATGCAACATCCACAAGCGGCAACCGACCCTTTTCTAACTTTTCGCAACGTCAAGAAAACCTACGATCAAAAATCACTGGTCGTAAAAGATTTCAATCTGGAAGTAAAAGAAGGCGAGTTCGTCACCCTTCTTGGCCCATCCGGCTCCGGTAAAACCACGGTGTTAATGATGCTGGCGGGCTTCGAGAATGTCACCAGCGGCAGTATCAGTATTAACGGCATACCAATTACCGCCACCCCACCTTACAAGCGGAATATTGGCATGGTGTTTCAGAACTACGCCCTGTTTCCCCACATGACGGTAGCCGAGAATCTGGCTTATCCGCTAAAAGTGCGCAAACTGCCCCGCGCCCACATCAAGCAGAAAGTGACTGAGTATCTCAAGCTCATTGAAATGGAAGATTTCGGTAACCGCCATCCTGGTCAGTTATCCGGCGGGCAACGCCAGCGGGTTGCGCTTGCCCGCGCATTGATATTCGAACCCGCCCTGGTCCTGATGGACGAACCCCTCGGCGCGCTTGATAAGAAGCTGCGTGAACAAATGCAGTTCGAAATTACCCGCCTTCATCAAAAGTTGGGGTTCACCGTAATTTATGTCACCCACGATCAGGTTGAAGCGCTTACCATGTCGAACCGGATTGCGGTCTTCAACCGCGGTAAGGTGCAACAATTTGCCGAACCCAGTGCGCTCTATGAACGCCCCGCCAATGCTTTTGTGGCCAGTTTTATCGGTGAAAACAATCTCATCCCGGCCACCATTCAAAGCATTCAACCTAACGGTATCGTGCAAGCAAAACTGGCAAACGATACCGTTATTTCCGCAGTGAACGGCAACTGCTCTGACAAAGGTTCGACCTGCATTATTTCTGTTCGCCCGGAAAAGCTGCGAACAGCGCAACTCGAAGACCAAGAAACGCCCAACCTCACAACGGAAAATCGGCTCGCCGTCACCTTCGTCACGCGTCACTACGTCGGCGACTTCATGCGTGACTTTTTCTCTTTACCCGAAGGTGCCGTCGGCTCCCTTGGTACCGACACCACTATCACCACAAAAACGCTGAACGGCCTTAATGCTCCGTCTTTTCGCGAGGGGCAAACCACAGAACTGTGCTGGCAACAAGCTGATTGTTTTGCATTCCAACCTGACTCATCCTCTCTTCAAGGAGATTAAACATGAACAGAACGCTGAAAACACTGTTGGGAACAACGGTATTGGCCGGCCTCGTTATCGCCGGCCAGGCGCACGCACAAGAGCGACCCCTTACCGTCGTCTCGTTCGGCGGCGCCTATGGGGCAGCGCAAAAGAAACATCAGGTTGACCCTTACGCCGCTGAAACCGGCAAGAAAGTCGTCATGGAAAGCTACGCCGGCGGCGTGGCGGAAATGACAGCGCAAGTGCAATCAGGCAACATTCAATGGGATGTAGTCGACATTGAGTCGATCGATCTGGAGCGTGCCTGCGCAGAAGGCCTGCTGGAGGTCATCCCGCGCGACATCCTCTTACCAGGTGACGACGGCACACCGGCCAAAGAAGATTTCTTCCCTGTTACGCTGGAAAATGAGTGCGGCATCGGCGTCATGTTGTGGGGCAACATCTTCGCCTATAACAACGAAACCGTCGGCAACGTGAAGCCCACCACCCTGGAAGATTTTTTCAACGTAGAAAAAATTCCCGGCAAACGCGCTCTACGTAAGCGCCCGCAAGTGAACATGGAATGGGCGTTGTTGGCCGACGGTGTCGCTCCGGAAAAGGTCTACGACTTACTGGCCACCCCTGAAGGCCAGGCCCGCGCCTTTGCCAAATTGGATACGATTAAAGACCATGTGGTTTGGTACGACAGTTGGTCGCAGGCTCCGCAGTTGCTGAACGACGGCGGCGCCGTGATGGTGCAATCGGCTAACGGCCGTATCTACAACGCTATTGCCGATGAGAATCGGCCTTTCACCATTGTGTGGGACAACACCTTGTTTGATATGGATGTCTGGTCGATTTTAAAGGGGTCGCCCAACAAAGAGCAGGCACTTGAGTTCATTGCGTTCACCACACGCACCAAACCACTGGTAGGTTTCCAAGACGTGGCTTACGGCCCTGCGCGTAAATCCTCTCAGGCACTGGTCGACCCGGATGTGTTACCGCATTTGCCCAGCAGTCATCTGGATAAAGGCATGAAGGCGAATAACGTATTCTGGGCCGACTACGGCGAATCTCTAACCGAAAAATTCAACGAGTGGTTGCTGAAATAAGTCATGCATCAAAACCCAGGCGGCCTTTCGGCCGCCGAAATACATACCGAGAGAAAGGAACAGCAACGACGACGGCGCAATAGCTTGCTGCTGGTGGTACCTATTTTGCTGTTTCTTTTTTTCGCCTTTGTCGCGCCGATTTCCAGCATGCTTCACCGAAGCATCTACAACCCCACATTGGTTGAGCTGATACCCGACACGGTTAATGCACTATCCAATTGGGACCGTACGGGGACGCCAAAACCCGAAACGCTACTCACGTTCAGTATTGAATTACAGCAATTGGCAAAAAAGCGTGAGTCAGGCCGCCTGGCTTCCGCCGTTAACCGGTCTTACCCCGGCGCCACCAGCCTAATTAACGCCACGGCACGCAAATTACGCAACGTCGACCCCAATCAACTGGCGCAAACCGGGCACCTGGCCTTACTTGATACCGACCCACGCTGGAGTGAGACCAAGCTATGGCAAGCCATTGACCGGCTTGGAGCCAAATACCGGATAGACAACTACCTAACCGCGCTTGACCTTGAGCGCGACGCGCAAGGCAACATTCAAAAGCGTCAATCATCCAACATTTACATTGACCTCTACAGTAAAACGCTCAGTATGTCGCTGATTATTACGCTGCTGTGCATTGCGCTGGGCTACCCGGTGGCCTACTGTTTGGCCCACGCCCCTGCCCGGGTTGCAGGTGTTTTACTGGTAATGGTGTTATTGCCGTTCTGGACCTCCTTTCTGGTGCGCACAACCGCATGGATCGCCCTGCTGCAAACCAATGGTGTAATCAACTCTTTACTGCAAAGCGTGGGCATTATTGACCAACCACTTGAGCTGCTCTACACCTCCTTGGCCACTATTTTGGCCATGACACATATTTTGCTGCCGTTCATGATTCTGCCGCTGTACAGCGTTATGAAAGGCATCGACCCCAGCCATGTAAAGGCCGCGCTGTCTTTAGGCAGCCCCCCGTTTTCCGCTTTCGTGCGCGTATATCTGCCCCAAACCGTGCCGGGGCTCAGTGCCGGCTCATTACTGGTTTTCATCACCGCAGTGGGCTACTACATCATTCCGGCATTGGTAGGCGGCACCGACGGCCAAATGATTTCCAACATCATTGCATACCACATGCAGCAATCAAATAATTGGGGGCTGGCTTCGGCACTGGGTTCGCTGTTACTGGCGGTTATTGTGATTCTGTATTGGCTTTACGACCGCCTGGTTGGCGCCAGTAATCTGAAACTGAGCTAGTCAAATGACAGAAGCCACCTATTATTCCTGGCAGCACCGTTTAAGCGTCTGGCTTTTGCGCCTGGGTGCCGGGTTGGTTTTGTTTTTCCTGTTGCTGCCCATTGCGATTGTCATTCCGCTGTCATTCAACGCGGAACCCTTTTTTACTTTCACCGAGGGTATGCTGCGGCTTGACCCTGCCGCCTATTCACTGGAGTGGTATCGCACCATTGCCGACAGCGCGAAATGGAAACTGGCCATACGCAACAGCTTCTTAATTGGCCTATGCGCCACCTTTATCGCTACTACCTTGGGTACCCTGGCTGCGGTAGGTTTGGCCAGTTCCACCATGCCGTTGCGCCGCGCTATTACGGCACTGCTGCTTTCGCCCATGATTGTGCCGCTCATTATTGTGGCTGCGGGCATGTTTTTCTTCTACACCCGCTTTAACCTGGTGGCCAGCTTCTGGGGGATTGTTATTGCCCACGCCGCCCTGGGTGTGCCTTTCGTTATTATTACCGTTACCGCCACCCTTAGCCAATTCGATCAATCGCTTTACCGGGCCGGCCTAAGCATGGGTGCTTCGCCATTCAAGGTATTTTGCACCGTTATCGTTCCCCTGATTCGCCCAGGTGTTATTTCCGGCGCCCTGTTCGCCTTTGGCATTTCGTTCGACGAAGTCATTGTGGTGCTATTCCTGGCCGGGCCCGACCAAATCACCATTCCACGCCAAATGTTTTCCGGCCTGCGCGAACAAATTAACCCCACTATTCTGGCTGTCGCCACCCTGTTGATTGTATTTTCCGTTACGCTACTGGCCACCCTTGAAGTGTTGCGGCGACGCATGCCGAAATGATGGTTTGAACGCGAATGCCTAAATCGAAAACCACACCGTATCCGGATCGCGGTACACATTCACGCGCCCATTCACCCGATGGTAAGTTAAATAACAATAATCGCGCGGCTTACTTAACACTTTGGGCGTAAAAACCGCCGCATTCGTTCCAATATATCGCGCCGACGATGTCCACACCCCTGGGTACCCCTGGCGATGCAGCTTATTACCCAAAAACTGGCAATCGCCATAGTCGTTTGCTGTTAATTGAGGCCACGTCTTCGCCATAGGCAGTAAATTCACCAGTGCCGCTTCACAATGCACCCAATAAACCCGGCGCTCTATCTTGACGTCGTTAATGTTTTGAAAACCCGCATCAGCCAACAACCCATTCTGCCAGTGATAAACCGTTTCATACACGGTCGTTTCCAGCAACTCACTGCCATACCAAACACCAAATTTGCCTGCGCTAAAACGACTTTGGCCGATATGATCAAAGGGAAACTGAATGGCGGAAAAATGGGCGGCGTCTTCGAACGGACGATCAATAACAGGCTGCTCTGACTCATAAAACGGTGGCTTGAACGCAAGCTCCAGGTTAATCGCCGAACGCCAATCCTCCGGATGATCACTTAAGTCGTCAAACAGATCCTGCCCTTGGCGCAACGAGACAATATTTCTAAATAAATCCTGCTCAACATTTTTGAGTGTCAGACCGTCTAAGTCGGCAAACGCCATTAACGGCCCCGCTGAACGTCGAGATAAGAACGTACCTGATGTAAGCCCATAATGCCGTACTTCTCAGCAACGGTAACAGGTGATAAACCACCAAAAGCCCGGTTGGCCTGCGTCATCCAGGTATACGCCAACTGACGGTTATGCGGGAATAATAAACGCAACGACTTATGAATACCCAGCAAAATACCTGCCCGTTCGAGCTTGTCGCGATCGTTGGCCAATGGTTTGCCCGAGCGGTAATCAGACAGCAAACCGCGATTGGTGGGCGAATAACCCAACAAACCCAGCATTTGCGTACTGTTTAAACCCCAGTGGTCAAATAGCTTCATGAGCATGACGCTAATTTTGCTGCGGTCGACCCCGTGCGTACTGTGATCTGTTTGCATACAAAACCTTTATTATTTAACCCGTACAATTGTTATTATAACAACACAATATGTTATTTAAGCAACAACTCAGACGTCTCTACTTGAAACACACATAAGGTAAACAACAAGGTCACACAAATAGCCCTATTCCCAAAACAAAACGCCTCCTGTTTCAGGAGGCGTTTTTTATCGCGAGCGACCCGTTTTTACAAACGGGTGGGGCGATTAAAGAATTTGAATATTTGAAGCCTGAGGACCTTTCTGGCCTTCAACTGCTACAAACGACACACGCTGGTTCTCTTCGAGAGATTTGTGGCCTGTGCCCTGAATTTCGCTGTAATGTGCGAAAAGGTCTTTACCACCGGATTCCGGCATGATGAAGCCGAAACCTTTTTCGTTGTTAAACCATTTCACAATACCAATTTCTGTTTTCAATTTAATAGTCCTAAGATAAAAGGGAAAAAATTATCCCCATACGCACTTTGGACCTATTTCGCACATAATGCCAGCACTGTTACAAAATAACACGCTGTTATTTGTCTTTCCTGCGTTCAGTATCGTTTGCGAATTGCTGAATCTTACGGGTTGGCCCCGACACAATGAGCAAGTCATCAGGCAAAATTCGCGTTTCAGGAACCGCGTGCTGGAAATCCGTTTGGGCCCGTTTAACACCGACCACCGTTACACCGAATTTCTCGCGCACCCGCGAGTCGAACAACACTTGATTATGGGTTGATTCCGGCGCCCGGATTTTGGCAATGGCAAAGCCATCATCAAACTCAATAAAATCCATCATCCGGGCCGTAATCAAATGCGCAACCCTTTCACCCATGTCAGCCTCGGGCGACACAACGTGATGCGCCCCGATTCTACGGGCAATCTTGCCATGCTCCGGCGTTAAAGCTTTGATCCAGATATCCTTGATACCCAACTCGGTCAGCGCCATCAAGGTCATCAAACTGGCGGACAAATCTGAACCGATCCCAATAATGGCGTGCGAAAAGTCGGCAACGCCAAGCTGGCGCATAGTGTTCACATTCGTTGAGTCGGCCTGCACCGCGTGTGTCAGCATATCGGCCCACACCTGAACCAACTCGGGGTCACGGTCGATTCCCATGACATCATGCCCCAAACGGGTCAAGGCATCGGCAACCGAACTGCCGAATCGGCCCAAGCCTATAACAACAGCACTGTCACCTTTGGAAAACGAAAACTGTTCGGTAAATAAACTAGCCAACAATGGGATGCTCCTCAGCGTAACGATATGGCATGCGGCGTTTGCTTAAGACGATCGAGGTTGCCAGTGTAATCGTACCGACACGCCCAAAATACATTAATGCGGCCAAAATAACTTGGGCTTCAGATGGCAAATCGGCCGTAATACCGGTAGACAACCCCACCGTACCAAAAGCGGATACGACCTCGAAAATAACCTGGTCGGTAGGCAGATCCGTCATGCGCAGAATCATCACTGTTGCAGTCACAACCAGGGCACTGCCTAAAACCAGAACGGTCACCGCTTGCCTTTGTGCCTGCGGCCCCACCCGGCGACCAAACGCTTCACTATCGTTCAACCCGCGAATTTCGGCAATCACAATCAGTACCAAAATAACGACCGTGCCGACTTTAACGCCACCAGCCGTACCGGCACTGCCTCCGCCAATAAACATTAATAAATAATGCAGCGCCCAGCTTTCATGATTAAGTAAGCCAATATCCAGCGCATTAAACCCTGCTGTGCGAGCCGAAACCGACATAAACGCCGCTGACCACAGTTTATCCATAAAGGACAACGCCCCCAGAGTTTGTTCGTTATGCCACTCGAAAGCCAATAACCCCAGAAAACCAACCAACAATAGAACACCTGTGCCCAACAAAGTCAGCTTTGTGTGCAAAGACCAGTGCCTGGGATCGCGGATTTTCATCCGTAAATCATGTAAGACCGGAAAACCAATGCCGCCCACCATGATTGCAACCATAATGGGCAACAATATCAATGGATCAACGGCGAATCTCATCAAACTATCGGGGTAAATTGAAAAGCCCGCGTTATTGAATGCGGAAATTGCATGAAACACACCATTCCAGGCCGCTTCTGCGAAAGACATGGGGTATGCAGCGTAAAAACGCGTGGTGAGGAAAACTGCCGTAATCACTTCGACCACCACGGTCACGACAAAAACAAGTTTAGCCACACTGCCGATGTCACCCAGGCCCAGCGAATGCGTTTCCACTTGTGTCACCAGCTTGGTACGCAGGCGCAACGAACGATTCACCATTAAACCCAGCAAGGTGGCTGCCGTCATCATGCCGAAGCCGCCAATCTGGCATAAAAACAGAATGATCACCTGGCCAAACATCGACCAATACGTACCCGTATCCACAATGACCAAACCGGTCACACACACCGCCGAAACGGCGGTAAAAAAAGAAACCAGCAACGACCCCGACTCCGCAGTTGCGTGCGACACAGGCAACATCAGCAACAGCGTTCCGGCAAGAATCGCGACCAGGAAACCAAACGCAACGGCCCTGGCCGGATGAAGTAGAAATCTCATGGAAATTGAGTAACGATGAATGTGCGGGCATTTTACGCCCGAATCATTCGCTGAAAGTACTTACGCCGTTAATGTGTATTTTCCCGCCAACGTCATAAATGCTTTCAAATAGCCAATACTCAAATCGGAGTCGCGAACCCCCAGATGAATCTGTTTATGAATTCCTTGCTGCCCCAAGCGTATCGGCACTACATCGAACTGCGCGGCATTTTCGTCTACCAGCCAACGGGGCAAGGCGGCAACGCCACGCCCACACGCCACCATTTGCAACATGATGTCTGTAGTTTCAATTTCCTTATGCCGTCGGGGTGCCAACCCCGCTGGAAGTAGAAATTGCGAATAAATATCAAGGCGCTCGATGGAAACGGGGTACGTAACCAACGTTTCGCTTGCCAGGTGACTCGGTTCCACATAATCCAAACCACTTAGCGGATGATCGCTTCCCACCACAAGGACCTGTTCATAATCAAAGACAGGCGCAAAATGGAGCCCGCTCTTATAAAACGGATCCGGTGTCACCAACATATCAATTTCATGGCTGAATAACGCGCCAATGCCACCAAACTGAAACTTCTGCCTTACATCAATATCCACATCGGGCCATTGCTGCATATAAGGCGAGACCACCTTTAATAGCCACTGATAACAAGGGTGACACTCCATTCCAATGCGCAACTGGCCTCGTTCGCCCAGGGAAAACTCCCGCAGCCGGTCTTCTGCGTCGAGAAACTGTGGTACCAGTCGATTCGCCATCCCCAACAAATACTCGCCCGACTGCGTCAGCCGCAGACTGCGCCCTTCGCGATGCCATACCGCGACGCCCAATTGGTTTTCCAATTTACGTATGGCATGACTTAAGGCCGACTGTGTGAGATGCAGATGATCGGCCGCCGCTGTTAAAGAGCCATGCTCATTCACCGCCCGAATAATTGCCAGATGGATACGTTCAATAATCGCCATGCATGAACAAAATTCATTGATTTATGTAGAAATACCATTTTACTTCATTGATCAAAAAACCAACAATAAACCCCTCATCACCGGGCAAGACTGAAGCCGACACATCATTCGAACAATTGACCATTCACACGCATGACTACATTGCACAACTCAAACATGACTCAGCACAAAGTAACAACGCACAACCTTGGCTTTCCCCGAATTGGCCCAAATCGCGAACTGAAGTTCGCCTTGGAGGCATACTGGAAAGGTGAGTCAAGTGACAATGAACTAGATCGTACCGCCGCTCAATTACGCACCCAAAACTGGCAATGGCAAAACAAACTGGATTGGGCACCTGTAGGCGAATTTTCCTTCTACGACCACGTTCTGGACACCAGCTTTATGCTGGGTAACATTCCCGAACGGTTTCGTACATTGCCGGAAAAGGAACTTGACCGCTATTTTCAAGTGGCCCGGGGTCGGGCCGCCGGTGAAATGACCAAATGGTTCGACACCAATTACCACTATATCGTGCCCGAATTCAATCGCAGCACGCTTTTTGCATTGAACGCGACTTCGTTGTTAAAGCAGATTGAGCAAGCGCAAACGGAAAATGTGCGTGCCAAGCCCGTTATTCTCGGCCCGGTTACGTACCTTGCACTGGGCAAATCCACCGACGGGGTGAATCCACTGGATTTGCTTGAGTCTTTATTACCCGTGTACGGCGAGCTGTTAAATATGCTGGCAGCGAAGGGAATTGAATGGGTACAAATTGACGAACCCATATTAGTGACCGAATTAGCACCTGAGTGGGCGAACGCATTAAGTATTGCCTATCACACCTTGAAAAGTGCGCCCATCAAAATACTACTGGCAACCTATTTTGGCAGCTTGCAGGAAAATGCCTACTTGGCCGCCAACCTGCCGGTGGCGGGGTTACATATTGATGCCGTGCGCGGCCGGCACGATATTACGCCGCTACTGAACCTGCTCCCCCAGCACCGTGTTTTGTCGCTTGGTGTTATCGATGGGCGCAACATCTGGAAAACCGACTTAAACGCAACCCTTGATTGGCTTGAACCTATTGCTCAGCAGTTGGACGACCGGCTATGGCTGGCGCCGTCATGCTCCCTACTCCATGTTCCTGTAGATCTGCAGAAAGAAACGCAACTTGACCCAGATCTTTTCACCTGGCTTGCGTTCGCCAAACAAAAGCTGCTGGAATTACATATTTTGACTGAGGCACTGAATAACGGGAGACACGCCGTAGCATCGTTATTGCAGGAAAATCAAACAGCGGTGGAATCACGCCGTCAATCCAGCCGTGTTAACAACCCCGTCGTGAAACTGGCATTGGCCAACCTTGATCCTGACGCCGGCACGCGTCAAAGCACCTATAAGGAGCGTATCGCAAAACAATCCACACGGTTGAACCTGCCGCTTTTCCCAACGACAACCATTGGCTCTTTCCCCCAAACCAAAGAAATACGGCGTCAACGCAAAGCATTTCGTCAAAAAGAAATTGACGTCATTACATACGAAGCAGCCATGCAAACTGAAATTGCGTCTTGCATTAAAGCGCAGGAGGCACTTGAACTCGACGTGCTGGTTCACGGCGAAGCGGAACGCAATGATATGGTCGAGTATTTCGCAGAGCACCTTGAGGGCTTTGCATTCAGCCAATATGGTTGGGTTCAGTCATACGGATCGCGATGCGTTAAACCGCCGATTTTATATGGCGATATTCAACGCCCCAAGGCCATGACGGTCGAATGGATTCTTTACGCACAATCATTAACGCAGCGCCCGGTAAAAGGCATGTTAACCGGCCCCGTCACGCTGTTGAACTGGTCTTTCGTACGAAACGATCAGCCGCGTGCCATTACGTGTCGCCAACTTGCCCTGGCCATGCGCGAGGAGGTCTTGGATTTGGAGCGCGCCGGCATCAAGATCATTCAAATTGACGAAGCAGCCTTACGTGAAGGACTCCCTTTAAGAAAATCACAATGGCAAAGTTATTTGAATTGGGCGATTGAAGCATTTCGTCTTTGCGCCAACAGCGTGCAAGACGAAACGCAGATCCACACACATATGTGCTATTCGGAATTCAACGACATTATGCCGTTTATCGCCCAAATGGATGCCGACGTCATCACCATTGAAACGTCGCGATCCAATATGAAACTCTTGGAGGCGTTCAAAGACTTCAGCTACCCCAATGAAATCGGGCCCGGCGTGTATGACATTCATTCACCCGCCATACCCAACACCGCTCAGATGACCGCGCTAATGGAAAAGGCTGCGCAGTACATTCCCGCAGAACGCTTGTGGGTCAACCCCGACTGCGGTTTGAAAACCCGCCAGTGGGACGAAGTAAAACCGGCTTTGCGCGCCTTGGTGCAGGCGGCGCAAAGCCTGCGTCAATCAATACCCCAGAGCCAGGCGTGGGCCGGATCCCCGGTCGTCTGACCCTTCAGGCGAGTCGGCGTCGTCAACCCAGTCATCTTCGCTTAATTCGGCGTCTTCTCCCTTGCGGGAAGACGCTTTTTTTGCTCCACGCGACGATGTGTGGCCATCCTTACTACTGGAACCAGGCGAAGCATCATCGCTGCCGGAGCTCGCACTGGTGTCAGTTTTCTTCCAGCTTAGATCCTCTATCAGGTTCACTTTAAATGTGGACACCAAACGGGATAAATCGGCCGCCTGCGCCTGCATATTCTGTGACGCCACCGAGGCCTCTTCGACAAGGGCCGCATTTTGCTGGGTAACCTGATCCATTTGCATGACCGCTTGATTCACCTGCTCAATGCCCGTGCTTTGCTCTTCGCTGGCTGCAGCGATTTCTTCCATTATGTCGACCACTTGCTTAATGCTGTCGACCGTGTCTTTCATTGACTGCCCCGCCTTTCCAACCAAAAGATTACCCTGGTTTGTGGCGGCGACCGACATTTCAATAAGCTCTTTAATTTCCTTGGCCGCCTGCGCGCTGCGTTGCGCCAGCGAACGCACCTCGCTGGCAACAACCGCAAACCCTTTACCTTGCTCTCCTGCACGCGCAGCTTCTACTGCAGCATTCAACGCCAGAATATTGGTTTGAAAGGCAATACCATCAATAACGGTAATAATGTCGGCGACTTGTTTGGCTCGCTGATCGATACTGCTCATGGTTTCAACCACCTGGCCGACCACGTCGCCGCTTTCAACCGCCACCTTCGACGCCGAACCTGCCAATTGATTCGCTTTACGTGCGTTGTCTGTATTGAGCTGTACGGTCGTTGTGAGCTGCTCCATGGTCGCGGCGGTTTCGGCCAGGGAACTGGCCTGCTCTTCAGTACGCGAGGATAAGTCGGTGTTACCCGATGCAATTTCACCGGATGCCGTGGCAATCGATTCAGACCCCGACTGCACTTTACTGATCACGCCCACCAGATTTTGGTTCATCATGCGCAAGGCCTGCAGCAACTCAGCTGTTTCATCCTTGCCACGCACCTCAACCTGACGCGTTAAATCACGATTGGAAATGGCCTTGGCATAACCTACCGCTGTTTGTAAAGGACGCACAATAGAACGAGTAATGCCAAACGCAAACAACACACCCAAAATCAGTGCAACAACCCCCACGCCAAACACAATTTTGATGGCCAACTGATTATCGGCATCCAGTTGCGCCGCAGCGTCATTCATGTGTTTCTGTTGGAACTCCAATAACGCACGTACGCTTTTTTCATATTCGGCGCGCAAACCAGGGACCGTTTTTTGCAACATGTTGTCGGCGCGTACAAAATCGCCGTCGCGCTGGGCCTGCAAAGCCTCGTCATTCGCTTTACCAAACGCAGCGCGCTTGCGCTGGGTGTCCTGAAATAAAGCCAGGGCCTCCGGGTCGCTGAGCATTAACTGCAATTCTTTTTGAATTTTTGTGCTCTCTGCACTACCTTTTTCAATAGCGGTTTCAAACTCTTTACGTAAACCCGGGTCGTATAACAAACCCAAAATTTGCATTTGAATGCTGTTTTCGTTCATCACGCTTAACCAGCGAGACACCAGGCGCTCCTTAGCTACCCCGCGCTCCGTAATTTCGCCGGTGGCCTGTGCGCCCGCATTCATGCGCATTAACGACACCGCCATTAGAATGGCCATAAATACAAGCATCAGGCCAAAACCTAATGTGAGCCGCGTACCAATTTTGAACCGATTCACCGTCCCCTCCTGTAAGAAGCTATCAAAACTTTTTCTGCAAACAGAATTAACGACAATGACCCGGTTTTCTTTAGGTCAATCGGCATAGGGGGCAGTTCTAGTGAACTGCACCCCTGCCACACCACCCGGCATGCGGGTCCGCACCGGGCGGTTCGAGAAGTTGAGGCTTAAGAGAGTCTGGGAACACCGAGTCGGTCGAAGTGGGCAATTGGCAAGGCCGCATTGAGTGACCCGCCACTATTGCGCCACCAGCTGCGGGAATTTGCCGCCACCCATCGGGCGACAGTAAAACTCACCCCCAAGGCGCGCAACTCCCGGAACATCGTCTTGCCTCGTTTCCATTGCCTGAGCTGAATGGCCCTTAACCGATGACGAATCCACTTGTCCAGCCCACGCCAGACCTGGTGGACTTGCGCCAATCGGAAGTAGCCCTTCCATCCCAGGATATACACTCGGAGCCGATCAACCACCTGCTGCATACTGCGCCCGCCCGAGCGGCGCGTCAGTTGCCGCACACATTGCTTGAACGTGGCGAGCGCTTTGGTCGCCACCCGACGCTTGACCTCCCCTTTAGGGTCCACCCAGAAGCTATAGCCCAGAAACTTGCGGTCGGTAAACACGCTGGCGACCGCGCTTTTGATCTCGTTGACCCTCAAGCGCAGCCGGGCGTATAGCCGCCGCAGTAAGCCCATTACCCGTTCACCCGCGCGACGGCTGTGAACGTAAACGTTGCAGTCATCAGCGTAACGCACGAAGCAGTGACCCCGGCGTTCTAACTCCTTGTCCACCTCATCGAGCAGCACGTTGGCCAGCAACGGCGAGAGCGGCCCGCCTTGCGGCGTACCCTCATACCGTTGGACGGCCACGCCGCCATCCATAATGCCGCTATTCAGATACGACCGAATCAGCCGGATCACGCCAGCATCCGCCAGGCGTTTCTGTAGGCGGTCAATCAGAATGTCGTGGTTGACCCGGTCAAAGAACTTCTCCAAGTCCACGTCCACCACGATACGGCGACCGGACTGCACGTACGAATGCGCGGCCAGAACCGCGTCATGCGCACGGCGCCCCGGCCTGAAGCCGTAACTGTGTTCGCTGAAAGTGGGGTCAAGCAAGGGTTGCAGTACTTGCAGCAGCGCCTGCTGGATCAGACGATCCGTCACCGTCGGGATACCCAGCTCGCGCTGGCTACCGTCAGGCTTGGGAATCATCACCCGTCGTACCGGACTGGGCCGGTACGTTCCCGCAAGCAGTTCGGCACGAATGACAGGCCATGTGGTCACCAGGCGACGGGCAGTCTGGTCTATGTCCAATCCGTCCACGCCGGCTGCGCCTTTGTTGGCCCGCACCCGCTTGAACGCCGCTTGCAGGTTCTCTCTTGTCAGCGCCGCTTGCAGCAGCGCCAACCCTGTACTCTCATTCCCATATCGCGGGCAGCCCATTTCCTCGCTGACAGGACCACCAGCGGCTTCACCGCTGACTACGCCCGCCCGCTCCACTAACGTGGACATCTGAGGCAATACGAATTGCATCGACATGTCGAGTCATACTCCTTCTCGTTTGGTCCTTCGTCGCCTCGTTCCCGGCCTTAGCGGCCCTGCTACTACGACTACTATGACCTCTGCTGAGTCCTCGCTCCGGCTCGACGCCGTTACCCTTTCAGGATCAAGGCGAGGGTTCCCCAGGTAAGAACGCACTCCTTCACTGCACAACCGCCGGATTTACGCCACCTCGCCTTGATCACAACAGCTTCACGGCTTTTTGCCCGCTCGCCCTGCTTGATGACGCCTTCTATCCGATTCTTGTTCATCGGCTCGCAGCTTATGCTCCACGCTTCCTCCCCACGCTCGGTCACCCTCACGCAGTTGCGCTTCACTTCATTCGCTGTGATCAACTTATGGCGGGACTTGCACCCGCAGGAGTGCGCCCATGCTGGGCGCACAAAAAAGCCGGCCCGAAGGCCGGCAAACTTACTACCCGGAAACAACACACAACGAAGACTTTAATTTTGAACGGTTAACAGCTCTTTCAAACGCTTGGCTTCTTCCGGAGGGGCTTGCGACTCAACCTGCTCCCAACCGGTACGACGCGCGGTTTCAAGCCAGGTTTTGGCATCAGCCTCGCTGAAAGTAATGGTTTTGATACCGGCCTCAGCCTGCCCGGCCTTTTCTTTTGCGTTTTGGGCATCTACATTTGCCGCCAGTTCCTGTTCAAGCTCAACTGCCATCTTGCTCAGAAAAGCTTTCTGCTCTGCCGACAGCTTGTTCCAGCTATCCAGATTCACCAACGCATTTACATCCACTGTATAAAAACCGGGATCAACGCGATAATCGGTAACCTCATCCCAACTTAGATCCAATACGCCCTGCAAAGGCCAACCGTAGCCCTGCACCACGCCACGTTCCAACGCCGTATACACTTCGCCGGGCGGGGTTTGCACCAATGACGCGCCCAATGCCTCAAAGAATGAGCGATACGTTGGTGATACACGCAAGGTCAACCCTTTCAAATCAGGTTTTTCCAGTGGGTTACCGGCCAAATACAGGTGGTACTCCTGCTGATCGGCGGTACGTGCCAAATACCAAACGTTCATATGTTTGTTATGAAGCTCGTTAATGTATTCCCACGCACCATTTTCGCGTTGTTCCGCAATAGGAATTTCAGCCAAACGCAACGCATCGGCCGCCGGCATAAGGCTTAAGTAAAATGCACCCGGCACATTGGCCATATCGACAATACCTTTGGAAACGGCGTTGCCCAACTCAAACGGAGGCATGGTTTCAGGGCCGCCAATAATGTCGATTTGAACCAGGCCTTTGCCGTTCTCATTCACCTTTTTCACGAACGCCTCAAAAGGTCGCGAAAAGGCCGTATTCGCCGTGAACGCACTCACGGCCCTTAAACGTGCTTCTTCTGCTGATGCAACGCCGGCGGCCAAAACCCCCGCCCCAACCAGCAACGCACATAAAGATTTCTTGAACAACTTCATTTAACCTCTCCTTTGTAGATTTACGATCTCACCTAAGCGAACCACCAGACCTGTCGCGCTTGCTTGCGAATTCACACACACCGTTCACGCATCAAAGAAACGACTCCCAATCACCGCCTGGTCACCAAACGCCGCGCCCACCAAGAACTGGCTGGCATCACGATCCATTACCAAACGGCCATTCAGCACAACTTTGCGAATCGCTGCCGGCGCCCGCAAAATCGAAATATCCACAAGAGGATCACCTTCCACGACAATGAAGTCGGCACATTTGCCCACTTCCAACGTGCCCACAAGATGGTCCATTTTCAGCATGCGCGCGCTATCACGCGTCGTGACCTGAATCGCTTCCATTGGCGTCATGCCCATTTCCACGAAATACACCAACTCATCCAAATTGCTTCCATGCGGGGTATAGGGCACGCCGGCATCGGTACCCATCGCCAACTTCACACCTGCCGCGCGAGCCTGCTTGAAGGACGACACATGGGCATCAATGGCCGACTGAGCTTTGTCGACCATATCTTGCGACAACCCTCCGGCCAGGCCATGCGTGACTACATTGCGGATAGGCGTTGAGGTGGCAACCAGCCACGTACCATGACGCAACATTAAATCGATGCCTTCAGGGTCAATGAAGTAACCGTGTTCAATCGAATCCACGTTTGCCAAGACTGCATTTTTGATGCCTTGCGCCGCGTGCGCATGGGCCGCCGAAATTTTGCCGGCGTTGTGTGCCTCATCCGTCGCGGCACGCATTTCATCCACGCTCATCTGGGCATTACCAATGGCTCCGCCCGGGGTCAAAATGCCGCCGGTCGCAATAAGTTTGACGTTATCGGCACCGGCCTTTAAACGTTGACGGGCTGCTTTTCGCACCCCATCGACCCCGTCCACTTCCTGGCCCAGAAACCGCCAGCCATGCCCTCCGGTCATGCATAGGGCTTCACCGCTCAGAAGCAAGCGCGGTGTAACGCAAAGACCTTCCGAGGCCGCACGCCGTAAAGCAAAATCCACATTCCCCTGCGTGCCGCAATCACGTACCGTCGTCACACCGCCATGCAAAGTTCGCAGCGCGTTTCGACTTGCGCGCAAAAAAGCCAGCATTTTCTCTTCATCAGTGGAAATCGGCCCCACCTGCGGCGTGGCGTCCATCGTTAAATGAACGTGGCAATCGATCATGCCCGGCAAGATGGTGTGTTCGCCCAACTCAACCATTTGGGTTTGTGCCTCCGTTCGCACGGCATCCGGCAGAGCACCTTTTTGCACGTCAATAATGCGGCCGTTTTCCACCACCATGTAACCGCTAAACACCGCACCCATGCCATCAATAATCCGGGAGCTGGTATACGCCTGTCTTAATTTAGCTAATGTCATGCTTTTACCCCCTGCCGGAGGCCGGCGTTCGTATACCCCCCACCTAATGCACTGTGTAATGTCACATCGCTCGCCTTCATATCGAAGCCGCCTCCCAGCTTTTTCAATTGCGCGTTGCGAAATACGGCCCAGGCCAGAGCAATATCAGTACTGGCAATACCACAAACCGCAACGAAGAAAGGGCCTCTCAAAGCACCGGACAACTTACTGCCATCTTGTGCCACCAGATCCTGAACAGCCAACACCTGGTGCGCGTCTACCGACACATCGGGACGGTGCGCGGCCAGCAACTTGTGCAAAAACGCCGGGCTGTCGGCCACAACCGTTCCCGCCTTATCCCAAACGTCGGTTTGCCACGCGTGCGTTAAATCAAGCGGCACGTAAATAGCATGTGGGGCCAACCACTGAGCTTCGATGGGCTTGCTGACGACGGGGGGTAAAGATGAAATCACCACATCGCAATCAGCCACGGCGTCACGCACGTCATCAACCGGTTCCAGCGACCAAGGCCCCTCCCGCGCCATTTCCTCGCAAAACGCTTGCCGTGAAACGGCACTGCGCGAGGCTACCTTCACATGTTTTAAGCTTGGAAACACCTCACCAAATACACGCAACGACCACCTGCCAAGGCCACCGCACCCCACCAACCCCAAACTGATCGGATCGCGCCCTCTGGTTTGAATTACCTGTGCCATCACCGCAGCACAAATCGTGGTGCGTAAGTAGGTCACCAACATCCCTTCCATCAAACATACGGGCTGGCCATGCTGGGGATCATTCAAAACGATCAAGCCCGACGAGTCGGTTTTTCCGGCATGCATAAAAGCACTACCGGGGTAATACGACACCCACTTCAAACCCGCCATGCCGGCTTCATCATCACCTACCCACGCCGGCATCGCATCCAAAAACGTCCCAGGACGGTCCGGCCGAACACCGATTTTCAATGGAACATCAACGCGACCCCGGCCTTCCTCCTCGTAGGTACGACGAATAATCTTCACGATATCCGTAATACTGGGGCTGGATTGCCTTACATCCTCAACACTTAACAAGCGAATGGTCATTCAGCCCCCGGTCACTCAATCACGATTAACCGGCCGCCGGTGTCATCGGACAGCAAACGGCAACCTGTGGCCGTCACCGCCACTTGTTCTTCCGGATTCACCAAGCCATCCACGCTTTCCAGCTTGGGCTCAGGTGTGAGTACCATTCCTTCTGCAAGCAAGGTTTCATCTACCGCCGACATCGACGGCGGCTCAGACTCCAGCCCAATACCATGGCCGATACGTTTAGCCGGATGGTCAGCATAATCGCGCCAACCTTTAACCTGGGCCATGCGCTTGCTGGAAAACTCGAACAACTCCGTCATTGACACGCCCGGTTTCATGCGGTCGATCACTTCAAACATGATGTCCCACATTTCCTCATGCTCATGGCGTTGACGCTCAGAAGGTGTGCCAAACACGGCCCGACGCGTAATATCCATTTGATACCCCTGGAAGGCAGGCCCGCCATCCAGGTAAAGAATATCGCCCTTCTGGAATGTACCGCTCGGCCCGTTCGCGCCCATGGCCATCGGCGGGCCCGAATCGATATCGGCCCCAAATTCAAGATAGCGTTGCAAAATACGTTGCTGTACTTCACGCGGCGTCATACCAACCTGGACTTCTTCCAACACCGCATACCAGGCTTTCTGGCCAATCACGCACACGTGCTCAAGACAGGCGACTTCCCATTCCGACTTGATCATGCGGCAACCCCACACAATCTCGCTTGAGTCAACAAACTCAGCTTGCGGCGCCTGCTCACGCAACAAGGTAAAGTCGTTTAAGGGTATCCCCAACCAGGTATTACGCCCCATTTCAATTGCCAGGCGCCCGTTGGTTAAGCCCCGATCCGCCAGTACGCCATGAATGCCCCAATCGGTACGTGGTTCACGCGTAAACGGCACATCGGGGTAAATCACCTTGTCTTGCACCCAGGAGGGAAAGGGCTTGTTGTACAAGCGCGCAAACATCTGGGGGCCGGACCAGGTAATAAGCGCCGGCTCGCCCGAAGCCGGCAAAATAAAGATAGACGGCCGTGCCTTCATCCAGGCAGGCACACGGTTACCGGTGAAATAACCGTAAGTGACCGGATCTGTCACAATCAACGCATCAACATTGGCTTTTGCCATAAGCGAACGTGCTTTCGCTACGCGGTTGGCGTGCTCATCAACGGGCATTGGCAACGTCATGCCATCTCCTTAAAACTCAATTTCCGTTGTTTAAACGTAAGTAAGCCAATCGGTGTGGCTATTCGAACGGCCTTTCACCAAATCGAAATATGCGTCTTGCAATTGCTTGGTAACGGGGCCACGCAAGCCATCGCCAATGGGGCGACGATCCAATTCAACCACCGGCGTCACCTCTGCTCCGGTACCCACAAAAAACGCTTCCTGTGCGGTATGAACATAGTCTCGCGAAAACGCCTCTTCGCGCACTTCAAAGCCCATCTCGCGCGCCAGCACAATCACCGTGTCGCGCGTAATTCCGTCTAGTAAATGCGTCAGCGGCGGTGTCACCAATACCCCATTGCGCACCACGAAAAAATGCTCAACCGACCCTTCGGCCACTTGCCCGTTTGCATCAAGCAACAATGCCTCGTCGTAGCCGTCACGCCGGGCGTCGGTGCGCGCCATTTGAAACAGCAAATAATTGCCGCACGCCTTGGCTTTGGACATATGGGTATTAATGTGATGGCGGATATAACTGGACGTTTTCACGCGGCTACCGCGCTCCAGCGTACCTTTACCCACGTACTCGCCCCAGAACCAGGTGGCAATCAAAAGGTTCACTTGACAATCCTCATACGCCAGGCCCATGCCACCTTCGCCTATGTAGGCAAGTGGGCGTATGTAACACTCGTCCGCGCCGTTGGCGCGAATAATTTCGCGTGTGGACTCCACTATTTCGTCTACGCTGTAAGGCACTTCGAAACCGAGAATCTTGGCCGAATTGCGTAAACGAATTAAATGATCATGCAGGCGGAACACGGCCGGACCCTGCTCTGTTTTGTAGCAGCGAATCCCTTCGAAAACGCCAAAGCCATAATGCAAAGTGTTGCCAATAACGTGCGATGTTGCGTCATCCCAGCCAACGACCTTGCCGTCAATCCAAATGTAATCTGCCTTTTCCATGCATCCTCCGAAACAATCCATGCAGTATGGGAGGACAGCAAGATATCCGTCAATCTAATGGAACTTATTAAATAAATAAAATAGACTTATTTGATAGAAGCAAATGAATACACTAGGAAAACATGAAAATAGATCAGATTGACCTGAATTTAATGCGCGTGTTTCGCGCAATCTACGAAGAGCAAAGCCTTACCATTGTCGCGGACCGACTCGGGCTAACCCAGCCGGCCATCAGTTATTCTTTGGCACGATTACGCGAATTACTGGGCGACCCATTGTTTATTCGCAAACAACAGAAAATGCTACCAACGCAAGCGGCAGAACGGCTTGCGCCCCCCATTATTGCCGCTCTGGAAAGCCTGCACGATGCCCTGCAGAGCCATACCGCATTTGATCCATTAACGAGTCAACGCACATTCCGTTTGACAATGTCAGACATCGGCGAGATGGTATTTCTCCCCCCTTTGTGTGAACAATTGGCCCAAGCTGCACCGCAAGTACGTCTTGAGGTTGACCCTGTTTCGATGGAAGACCTGGTGAACTCGTTGCGGACCGGCACAATCGACTTGGCGGTGGGCCACCTGGTCAATTTAAATCCTTATACGCAGCACACGATTTTGTTTCACGAACCGTATTCATGCATGGTGCGAGCCAACCACCCGCTGGCACGCAAGAAAACTCTTTCCAAAGAAGATTTTCTGGCTTCATCGCATGTGCTGGTTGGATCCAACTCAAACGCTCACCGTATGTTTGAGGACTCATTAAAAGCGCAAGGCGTAAAACGTCAAGTGGCACTTCAAATTCCCCATTTCACCGTGTTGCCGGATATCCTGCGTCGCAGCGACATGGTCAGCTCGCTGCCCAGCCGCATCGCACGCGAATTTAATCGGAAAAAAGAATTTCGGGTTTTCGAATTACCATTTAAAGTGCCGACCGGCGACGTTGCCATTCATTGGCACGCGCGCCACGAACATAACCCAGCGAATCGCTGGTTAAGAGAAAAACTAATCGCTCTTTTTAAAGAAGAGGATTAAATAATCGGACAGTTAAATAGGCCTTAACCGCACACGACCTTTTCAACACGACCCGAATCATCGATATAAACGTTCATTCGATCAGGCCGGTAATCCGGCGTCATAGGCGTCGTTGGGCGCAGTACACGCGTCCCGCTGGGCAGACTGCTTCGATTAACGGAGTCTGCCGAGGTTCCCACAAGATTCTGGAACTGGGCCGCCGCGCACTCCCCCGAAGTTGAACCGCCGGACGACATTGGAGAATCGCCACCACTACCCAAACCACCCGAACTCTGGCAAGCTGCCAATATAACGGCCAAAGGGGCCAAAAAAAGCAAACGCATTTTTCCTCCTTATGTAACGCCATACTTATATCATGACAGAGAATTCGCCTCCCAGCCCTAACCTGATCCAATCCCGTGCGCATGAACTAAGCCCTGGGTTTTCCATTCGCCGCGCCCTTCCAACACGCGAACAACGCATGATCGGCGCATGGTGTTTTCTCGACCATATTGGCCCTGTCGAATTCGATGCTGATCAGGGCATGCATGTCGGTGCCCATCCACACATTGGCCTACAAACATTCACCTGGATGGTAGAAGGGCAAATTCGTCATCGCGATAGTCTTGGTTACAACCAGGTTATCCGCCCTGGGCAAGTTAATTTAATGACCGCCGGAAAAGGTGTTTCGCACACTGAAGACTCACTACCGGGAGAAAAGAGGTTGCATGGCGCTCAATTGTGGATCGCTTTGCCACCGGAAAAAGAAGCCATCGAACCGGCGTTTCATCACTATAGTCAACTGCCCGAATGGCGTTTTGGCGGTTTGCACTACACCTTGTTGGCTGGACAGTTCCAAAACCAAACGTCACCGGTGGCCGTCCACACACCATTGTTAGGGCTCGATATTTTTGCACCAAACGGCGGCGCCTCAGCGATTCTGCAATTGAACCACGCATTTGAGCACGGAATGATGGTGTTAAATGGCGAAGTGCAACTGCCGTGTGGTGAATCGATAAAGCCGGGCGTTCTGGCTTATTGGCCACCAGGGGTGTCTACCCTTAATCTGTACCTAACCGCAGGCACACGCCTCTTGTTTATTGGCGGTGAACCTTTCCCGGAGCCGGTCAGGATATGGTGGAATTTCGTCAGTGGCGCATCAGACAACCTACGCCAGGCTGTACTCGACTGGAATCGGTTTCACACACGTTTTGGGGTGGTACCGGGGCAAAATCACCGTCGGCTGACTTCTCCGGCATACCCCACATGATTGAATCCCGGCGCGACATCGGCCAATAAACCGAACGTGCCGACAGGATCCGTTAACATCGCCAAATGACCCGTGTTCAATGTGTGAACAGACCACCCCGGATCATGATTGAATTTATCGTAAAACTGCTGAAACGGCGTTCCGTCATAAGCAGCGGCCATTACATAAGAATGGGGGATAGCCGGGCGCTCAGCCAAAGCCTTAGAGGGTTGCAGAAAAGTTTGCAGCGGCTGGCACACCAAACGTTTTTGTACGCGTTCACACAGCTTTTCGTCTGTCACACCAAACGCTTTCAACGGGAAAGGCGGCACGCGCTGGTCGGGCCATGTTCGCTCGCGAAATACGCGCCCTTTTTCACCGGCATAGTCAGCCAGACACTTACCCGACTCCGGCACGAAGGCATCGAAATACATGACCGCACCAATACGCTCGGGGATGCGGGCCAAAACATTACTCACCACCATGCCGCCGTAACTCCACCCTACCAGGACCACATCATTCAATTGCTCCATGCGAATTAAATTCACAATGTCATCAGTGTGAGTATCAAGCGTGATGCCCTCGTGCGCCAAATGAGCCCTATCTCCCAAGCCCGTTAAAGAAGGTGTATATACCTCGTGCCCCATGTAACGCAGTTCAGTGGCCGTCTCCTTCCATACCCAACCACCATGCCAGGCACCGTGAATCAACACGTAAGTACGCGGTCGTTTTACCGGAATATGAGATGCTGCCATGGGGAACCCCCTTTTATTTCAGGATGCCGTACGAGAAGTTATCGCAGCTTACGTTAATTCAACAACCAATTAAATTTTGAGTTAAAACGAATGTGTATAAATAAACATACTACTGAAAAAACTTGAAAAACAACAGTAATGGCGCATAAATACAAACCAAGCGACCTTAATGTCGATTACGCACTTCTTCCATATCCAGGCGTGCCACCATTTCCCGTGCCAGTTCATCGGAAATTTTGTGCTGCCTTGCCAACGCAAAAATACTTTGCCGCGCGGCATCAATAACCGCCAAACGCATACGCTGTTCAACCCGCTTTTCGTGCGCCAGCCACTCATCCGGCAACCCTAGCTCCGACACGGCGGAAACGGCACGAATGTCAGCTAACAAACGCTCGGCCACACTAGACAGAAGATCTTGCTCGCGCGCATCGGGAAACTCCGACGTTAGCCGGTCCACCTCTTCTTGAAGAGCCCGTTCAGCCGCCTCTCGTGCCGTTTGTACCGCCAAATATTCCTGCTGTTCGCGCTTGATACCACTGGATTGATGGCGCAACATTTTCACCACCGGCGGCATCAGCGCGCTAGCCAAAACCAAAGAAGTAATGATCACTGTTGCTGCTAACAGAATGGCTAAATCACGCGCAGGAAACGGGGTGCCGTCGTCCAAAGCCAAAGGCAGGGTAAGCACACCGGCCAGGGTAATCGCACCACGCACTCCTCCTAGCGTCAAGACCATCATCATGCCTGCCCCCACTTCGGGAAAAGGAATACCGCGTCGCCGTTTACGCCAACCTTCAAAACGCACCGATGCGTATACCCAACCAAAACGGAAAACACCCAGCACAATACAAATAACCAGCGCATAAACCACCAGCCATAGCGGGTTATGGTGCCCCGTCTCGGCAATGGCCTCGACCGCACCGGTATATATTCCCGGTAACTGCTCGCCCAGCAACACAAACATTGTTCCGTTCAGAGCGAACTGCACCACATTCCATGTGCTTTGCCGATGCATGCGAGTTAATGCACTGGACGATCCGCTTAGTTCCACGTAACTCATCGTCACGCCTGCAGATACCGCAGCCAAAATGCCCGAGGCACCGATATACTCCGCCACGAAATAGGCGGCAAACGGCACCATTAAACTCAGTAATACTTCGGCGCCCGGCTCCTCGCCAACCCGCCTCACTACAGCGGTGCGCGCACGCGACAGACCCCACGTCACCACCACGCCCGTTGCCAACCCTGCCGCAGCCACCCAAATAAACGATAACGCCGCATGCGATATAGAGAAAGTGCCGGTTACCACCGCCGCCACGGCTGTACGAAACGCCACCAGGCCAGTCGCATCATTAAATAGCGACTCTCCTTCCAGAACCGACATTAAGCGTTTGGGCACCGGTACCTTGCGTGTAATGGCCGAGACCGCCACTGGATCGGTTGGCGACACAATAGCCGCCACGGCAAACGCCACCGCGAGCGGCATGGCTGGAATCAGCCAGTGCAAAATGAATCCCAGCCCCAGTACAGTTAACAACACCAAGCCAAAAGACAGCTGAATGATGCCGCCTTTTTCACGCCAGAGTCCTTCCTTGGGGATACGCCAGCCATCCAGAAACAAAAGGGGCGGCAAGAACAAAAGAAAGAAAACATCCGGATCCAGCTCCACCCCTTCTTCGAACACACCGGCAATCACAAAACCCAGCGCAATTTGAATCAGGGGCAACGGGATGCCTGCCGGCAACATACGTGCCAAAGCGCCGCTCATTCCAACGGCAGCCATCATGGCCAATGCAATGTCAAGACTTTCCATGTTGTAACCAAAACTCCGGCAGCGTTTCTGCGGCCACATTGTCGCACAACACATCTTTGCCAAAAACGGTTATGGTCGCTGTTGATTGCACTCATTGCACAACACGACGTTCTAACCTTAAGCTTGGCCAATATGAACCAAAAACGATCCCGCGGCCAAAAAGACATCAAACCTGACCCCGCCCGATGGCGGGTTTTACAGGTTATTCTCATCTCGCTCTTCATGTCCCTCATGGCCATCAGTATCATCAACGTGGCCCTACCCTCCATACAGCATGGGCTCCAGACATCGCAATCCGATATTCAATGGGTACTATCGGGCTATGCATTGATGTTTGGCGTCGTATTGGTCAGCGCCGGACGCGCGGGCGACATTATGGGTCGTGGCGGCTTCTTCCTTATTGGTGTCGCAATTTTTACGCTGGCCTCAATCGGCGCTGGGCTGGCACCCGACGCTGCGTGGCTGAACGTCGCGCGCCTTTTTCAGGGGCTGGGCTCAGGCATGCTAAGCCCACAGGGCATCGGCATGATCCAGCAATACTTTCAGGGTAACGAGCGGGGTCGTGCATTTGGTTATTTAGGTACCGTAGTGGGGTTCTCCGTGGCATTCGGGCCGGTTTTCGGCGGCCTTTTAATTTACCTGGGTGGCCCCGACCTGGGCTGGCGTCTTACGTTTCTCATTAATGTACCCTTCGGAATAGCGACGCTTATTCTGGGCTGGCGCTGGTTTCCGCGCCCGCTTATACAAAAGCGCGGCACCGAGATACTAGCCCACAACCCAGGCGGCCTGCTGCGTGCGCTTGACCCCATTGGTGCTGCGCTACTTGGCCTGGCCGTATTAGCCGTGCTCTTTCCTTTCGTCCAGTTTCGTGGCTCACCGGCCACGTGGATACTGTTACCCTCGGGCTTGCTGCTGGTGTTTGCGTGGGTGAAATGGGAGCAATGGTATGCGCGAACCGGCAATAGCCCCATGGTAGACCTGTCGATCTTTTCCATTAGCAGCTTTACTAATGGTGCCCTTATTATGACGCTGTACTTCCTTGGCATGACCAGTGTATGGGTGCTGATAGCGTTATATGTTCAATTGGGTGCCGGCAAAAGTGCGCTGGAAGCCGGCCTGGTCGGCCTGCCATCGGCACTTGTTTCAGCCTATGCCGCAAACTGGGCGGGAAAACGCATCATCCAGTATGGCCGCCAAATTGTCATTGGCGGCATAATTCTGGCCATGACCGGTCTAACACTCAGTATGCTGGTCGCCGTTTTGCACGCCTACAATCTGGCCACTGTCTGGTGGCTACTGTTAACCCTTACCTTCGTCGGCCTGGGGCAAGGTTTGGTTATTAGCCCTAATCAGGCGCTTACCTTGGCGGAAGTGCCCCTCGGCCACGCCGGTAGCTCCGGTGCCATTATGCAAACGGGCCAGCGCATTGGTTCTTCCATTGGCATCGCCATCATTACCGCGGCTGCGTTTTTTGCGTTAAACCTGTCGTCCTCATGGACAGTGGCCGTGGTGGTGGGTTTGGGCCTGATTGTTTCAGTGGTGTCGATTACGCTGGTGATATCGATTAAAGATTTGCGTAGTCGACAACGCCGTTAACGAAACTACCAAAAGACACCCTTAAAACATAAATCCCGCCTGAACCCCAGCCGTCCAGTTTCGCCCCGGCGCGGGTTCGTAATACCGGCCATTACCTTCGTTCACGATTACTGAGCCGGCATAATCTTTGTCAAACAAATTATCCACGCGGGCAAAGGCCGATACTTCCCACGGACCGGCCAACCAGGTATAGCCAGTGCTTAAGGCAAACACGGCATACGATGGCGCCGATTCGGTATTGCCGTCATTCACCGCAATATTACTTAGAAAACGCCCTTCCACCCCTGCGCGCCAACCAGTGGGGGGTATCCACCCCAGCGCGGCAAACACCGCATGTTCGGCAATACCGGGAATGCGATTTCCCGCTTGCAGGTACTGGGCCGGCGTGGTTGGGTTCGAACAGAGGCCGGAAACGCAATCGTCCTGGTAACGGGCATTAAGCCATGTGTAGGCCACATCGGCACGCCAATGCCGCCCCCATTCGTTCAGGTAAGCCAATTCAAACCCGGTGCGTTTGGTGCGACCGGCGTTCTGGTAACTGGTGCGGCCATTGACACTGCCCGCCGATACAATTTCATCACGCGTGCGCGTTTGAAATACGGCGGCGGTAAGCAAACTGCTTTCTGTGGGCATGGTTTTAAAGCCCACTTCAAACGTGGTGCTATAAGCAGGTTGCAAGCCAAAGTTCAACCCCGCCCCGCCATCGGTGCGATACGACAGTTCGTTAAAGGTAGGCGTTTCAAAGCCGCGCCCGGCGGAAACATAGATTTGGGTATTATTCGACACCGCATACGCCAGTGAGCCCACGGGCGAGAACGCCTGGTAACGCGCGCTGCCGCTGTCATCATCATTTACACCTTGAAGAAAACGGTCGGTCGAATCGAAGTGCACCGTGCTGTAACGCGCACCCAGGTCTAGCGTAAAACGTGGGGCAAATTCCCACGAGGTTTGAATATACGGGTCTAAATTCCATACGGTATTGCGCTCGTTCCGGCGCAGTTCGCCTTGCACACCCAGTTGCCGGCCTTGGGGCGTATCAATGTAATTTCGATACCCCTTGCGCCCTTCCTTCATGGCATCGTAAGCCACGCCGACAATAAGAGTGAACGGTCGGTTAGCCAAAGAAAGTTGGGTAGTCAGGCGCAGGTCGGTGCCGTAGTAATCGCGGGTTAAATCAATCACGCCACCGGCTTGCAAAGGGTTCTGCTGCGCGAAATCAGGAATGGCTAAATATTGAACGGTATGGCGTCGCCCCGCATACACCAGCGCCGTTAATTCATTATCGGCATTCAGTTGGTGTTCGTACCGTAAGCCTCCCTGCATTTGGCGCACGGTTTTACGCGTGTTGTATGCCAAGGCGTTGGGTACCACACTGCGTGGATTTTGCTCGAAGTCTTGCCGGGTCAGACCCAACGGATCGTCGGCCTTCAAATCAACATAGTTCGCTACCAGGGTTAGCCGGTTGCCCGAGGCAAAATCAAACCCTAATTTCATATTCATTAAATTCTTACGCGCACCGCTGTGATCCCGGTAGCCCTGCGTGGTGAAGCGGTTGGCGCTTATTAGATAATCCATTTCTGTTTCATCCAAATCCAGCATGCCGCCGGCCTTCAAGCCATAACGATAAGTGCCGTAACTACCAGCAGAAAAGTCGCCGCTGATGCTGGGCGGGTACTCACCCCGTTCGGTGTTGATCACCATTACCCCGCCCGAAGCATTACCATACAGCGCCGAAAACGGCCCCCGCAGAACCTCTACCGATTCAATCGACGCAATATCAATATTCGACGTTTGCCCCTGGCCATCCGGCATGGTGGCAGGAATGCCGTCGACATAAAGCCGCACACCTCGCACCCCAAAGGTTGCGCGTGCCCCAAACCCTCGAATGGAAACCTGAAGGTCTTGCGCATAATTCTGACGGTTCTGAATTTGCAATCCCGGCACGCTTGAAAGCCCTTCGGATAAATTGATTTGCGGCTGATCCCGACGCAGATCGTAACCCTCAACAACAGAAATGGATGCGGGCGTGTCAAGGATTTCGGTTTCGAGGCGTGTGGCCGTCACCACAACCGGGTCGAGAACGGTGGCGGAAGTAGATTGCGTTTGGGCGGGTGCTTGTGCTTGAGCGATGGAACCTGCATGAAGCAGAAAAGCCGTTGCCAAAATTCTGTATATCTTCATACTTTTTCGCACCCCCTGTTCCCACACGTCACTTAACTGCGGGTTAACTCCTCATTGCCAGATAATGTTCGCACTTAATTACTTTTCAGGTTTTTAAATGCATTAATCGCACGCTGCCGCGTTACTTTTAAATCCACCATCATTGTTGGATAACCACACCCTTCCCGAGTTAAAGGTGATGGGTTGTGAATTTCCCTGGCGTCGACCTGTTTTAGCTCCGGCACCCACTGACGAATAAATGCGCCCTCGGGGTCGAA
Organism: Pusillimonas sp. DMV24BSW_D; assembly: GCF_011388195.1. Classification (NCBI taxonomy): domain Bacteria; kingdom Pseudomonadati; phylum Pseudomonadota; class Betaproteobacteria; order Burkholderiales; family Alcaligenaceae; genus Neopusillimonas; species Neopusillimonas aestuarii. The sequence goes on from NZ_CP049990.1 coordinate 2,501,486, forward strand.
CCTTTCCGACTGGCTCACCGGATTAAACACGCGAAAATACGGCGCGGCGTCGGCTCCCGTCGATGCGCTCCATTGCCAGCCACCATTGTTTGCCGCCAACTCCCCATCGATCAAATGCTTCATAAAATAACGCTCTCCCAGGCGCCAATCAATAAGCAAGTTCTTGCTTAGAAACATGGCCACCACCATACGCAGGCGATTATGCATCCAGCCCGTACCGTTCAACTGGCGCATGGCGGCATCCACAATCGGTACGCCGGTTTCACCCTTGCTCCACCGCTCGAAATCTTCCGGCGCGTCACGCCACACCACAGCTTCCGTTTCCGGCTTCATGGCGCGATGCATCGACAACGTCGGATAGCTCACCATTAAATGCAGGTAAAACTCGCGCCAGAGCAGCTCGTTAATCCAGGTCAAAATACCGGCTCGGCCGGTTTCCAGCTCGCCCTGGTTAGCCAGTAAAGCGGCGTAGAGGCACTGCCTGGCCGAAAGAATGCCCGCAGCCAGATACGGCGATAGCCGGCTGGTACCCGGTTTGGCGGGGAAATCGCGATCTTGCTTGTAGTCCGCAATGCGGGTGTTGATGAAGTCTTCCAGGTGAGCATGTGCTGCTTGAGATGAAGCCGGCCAACACGTGTTGGATATTGCCGGCCCGGTCGTTTCAGCCCAGGCTTTCAGGGCACTGGGGGCGGGAAAGCCTTTGTTAGAGGCCAGAAGCGCCGTGCTTAACGGCGCTTGCGGGTTGGGAACGGATAACGGAGAAATGCCGCCTATTGTCGATCCGGCGTTGCCCCCTTCCATTAAACGCATTCGACACGCCTTTGCAAAAGGCGTAAATACTTTATACGGACCGCCCGAACCCGTTTTTACCGACCCCGGGGCTAACAAGAACTGCCCGTCAAAACCATGCATCGCAATACCCGCGCCCCGCAGACGTGTATACGTGGCACGATCCCGACGGCGCTCATTCACCCCCACCTCGCGGTTGCAATACACGGCCTCCACGTGCCACTGCGCACAAAACTGTGCCACAGCCTCTGGTACCTCGGCCCAGGTATTAACATGTAGCCCAACGAATGGCACATTCAACGCAGCAAGTTCAGTTTCCAGTTCCGCCAAAGCACGATGCCAAAAATTCAGTTTAATCGGCGCATCATCATGCATACGCCACTGCTCCGGACTCACAATATAAAACGCGACGGTCGGGCCTGCCTGCATGGCTGCAGCCAATGCAGGTTGATCGGCTACTCGCAAGTCGGTGCGAAACCAGCAGGCTGAAATTGCTTGAGTTGTGCGCACACCGTATCCTTTTCAATCGTCAATTATCGACTTGAATGTTACAAGAACGACATAAAAAAACACAGGCGCGTGAACCGTTACACTACGGCTTTATTGTCTCTAGAAGTGAAGTATGAAGTATCGGGCACAATGTTTTTTTCTATTGGCGGCTGCACTGTTTTCATCCGCGGCCGCAACGGCGGCAGGCCGTGTTCCCAGCAATGAGGAAACGCGGAACAAAACGGTTCAGTGTGAAGTGACCTCGGTGCACGATGGCGACAGCATGCGCGCGCGCTGCCCAGGTATGAAAGACACGGTGCGGATTCGCATTCACCAGATTGATGCGCCTGAAATCGGGCAGGCTTATGGCAAAACCTCCCGCGACACCTTACGCCGCCTGTGCGTGCGCGGCCGTACCGCCGCATTTAGTATTGTGGGTAAAGATGATTACGGCCGTTTGCTGGCCGGTGTTGAATGCCGGCAGAAAGATGTCGCCACCACCATGCTGGAATCGGGCGCAGCGTGGGTGTATCGACAGTATCAGCACGATAAGATGCTGGTGCAGATGGAACAGCGTGCGCGGGAAGCAAAGCGCGGTTTGTGGCAAAACCCGAACGCGCAAGCACCCTGGGAATATCGGCGCGACCGGCGCTAAAATAAACAGATGACAAAGTATTCGATTCTTGATCTCGTGCGTATCCGCGAAAATGGAAACGCAAAAATATCGCTGAACAATGCACGCAACTTGGCACGCCAGGCAGAGCAATGGGGCTACACCCGCTTCTGGATGGCCGAACACCACAACATGCCGGGCATCGCCAGCGCTGCAACTTCGGTGGCCATTGGACATGTAGCGGAAGGCACCGAAAAAATACGCGTCGGCGCAGGCGGCATCATGCTGCCAAATCATTCCCCGCTGGTCATTGCAGAACAATTCGGCACACTTGATGCCCTCTTTCCAGGCCGTATCGATCTGGGCCTGGGCCGTGCGCCCGGCACCGACCAACTCACTCTGCGCGCCTTGCGTCGCCACCCAGGCAGCGCCGATAACTTTCCCCAAGATGTTCTGGAATTACAGGCATTATTAGGCCCTGTTCAGCCCGACCAACGTATCCGTGCTGTGCCGGGTGCCAATAGCCATGTACCTTTATGGATATTGGGTTCCAGCACGTTCGGCGCCGCCATGGCGGGTGAGTTCGGCCTGCCCTATGCGTTTGCTTCGCACTTTGCGCCCGATTATCTATATACCGCACTGGAAACCTACCGTTCGCGCTTCAAGCCTTCCGAACAGCAAGCAACGCCATACTGCATGATGGGCATCAACATTATTGTGGCCTCCTCAAACGAAGAGGCCGAATTTCTGGCGAGCACGCAGCGTATGTCGGTAACGAATTTACTACGTGGTGATCGCGGTTTAAGCAAACCCCCTATCGCCGATATCAATACATACTGGTCTATCGATGAACGGGTGCAAGCACAACGCATGCTGGCCATGTCGGTTGTCGGCTCACCCGATACCGTACATGAAAAACTTGAAGGTATTCTGACGCAAACGCGCGTGAACGAACTCATGATCGTATCGGACATATACGATCACTCATTGCGATTACAGTCCTATGAATACATAGCGCAAATTATGCAGGCGCTGAACGAAAAGAAGCAGGTTAATGAAGCGTAAAGCGTGAAATGCACCCCGACGACCTGGAAAAACTCGTTACCTGGCAAATGCCCTTCGGCAAATACAAGGGCCGCTTGCTGGCCGACTTGCCGGGGCACTATCTGAACTGGTTTGCACGCACGGGGTTCCCGCCCGGAGAAATCGGGCGTCTGCTTGCCTTACTGCAGGAAATGGATCACAACGGCTTGAAGCCCCTGCTTAATCCGTTGCGAGATAAGTCAGTTAACCCCGAGGGCCGCGGACTTTAATTAAAGCCCTAAATATGCCTGGCGAACGCGATCGTCCCCCAGCAAGGCTTTGCCGTCCCCTTCCAGCGCGATGTTACCTGTTTCCAGCACGTATGCACGATCACATAACTCAAGCGACTCCACCACGTTTTGTTCTACCAGCACTACGCTAAAACCACTGTCGTGCAAGCTGCTGACGACGCCGAACATTTCTTCGGTCAGAATGGGTGATAGGCCCAACGAAGGTTCATCGAACATCACCAAACGCGGATTCGCCATAAGTGCACGGCCAATCGCCAGCATTTGCTGCTCTCCGCCCGAAAGGGTGCCCGCCAGTTGTTTATATCGCTCCGCCAAACGTGGAAAGGTTTCGTAAACACGATCCAGGTTCTGTTTACGATCGGCCTGCGCACGACGCAATGTAGCACCTAAGCGCAAATTTTCCACAACACTCAGGCTGGGGAATATTTGCCGCCCTTCCGGTACCTGTGCAATACCTAATTCACAAACACCGGTGCTATCAAGACCGGTAATATCCTGCCCTTCAAACACAACACGCCCTTGCGCAGCCTTCACCATGCCCGCTATGGTGCGAATCAAGGTCGTTTTCCCCGCGCCGTTCGCCCCCACTACTGAAACAATTTCACCGGGAAGAATATGCAAACTTACGTCGGCTAACGCTTCGGCTTCTCCGTAACGTACTTTCAAGTTTTCAACTGCAAGTATAGGCGCCGCGTTATTTTCAATGGCCATGTTTCGCCCCCTTGCCCAAATAACTCTCAATCACTCTCGGATCGCGCGTCACCGCATCGGGTGTCCCTTGGGTAATTAACTCACCATGGTGCAAAACGGCAACGTGATCGGCGATCGACATCAAAATTCGCATAACGTGCTCTACCAACACAATCGTTAGACCCTCACCGTTCAGCTTGCGCAAAACCGCTATTACCTCGTCGGCTTCTGTAGGTCGCAGGCCGGCCATCACCTCATCAAGCAGCAATAAACGTGGTTGGGTGGCGAGTGCTTTGGCCAATTCCAGCATCTTGCGGTCGGGTAAAGTTAGGTGCATGGCTAGAATATCTTTTTTGGCGCCAAGCCCAATCTGATCAAGCGTACTCGCCGCCAAATCGCGCGCCTCATCTAACGAAGGTGCACGCAGCAGAGCGCCAACCATCGCGTTATCAAGCACGGTCATCTCTTGCAGCGGACGCACGACTTGAAAGGTTCGGGCAATACCCAATTCGCAGATTTCCTCGGGATTCAGGCCGTCGAGCGAGCGACCATCAAAAACCACGCTTCCTTGCGTTGGTTTCATTGCACCGGCAATCATTTGAAAACAAGTCGTTTTACCCGCTCCGTTAGGCCCGATCAGACCCATGATCTTACCTTCGGGAACATCGAAGCTTACCTGGCTTACCGCAGTCAAACCGGCAAAACGCTTAGTAATGCCCTGAACCTGAAGTAATGGTTTGGGTTGACTCATGACGACGCCCCCCCCTTCATCCATCGTTCAATTCGCTTTGCAACAGGCGGCCAAATGCCATCCGGCAAAAACACAATCACCATCAAGATCAACACACCATAAATTAATGTGTTCAAACCAAAAATCCCCATTGATTGCGCCGCGTGATTTGAAATCTCATTAATGGGAATCACAAAAAACGCCCCTATGATCGGACCAAACAACGTGCCCATCCCACCGATAATAGGCGCAATAATAATTTCAATTGAAAAGCGCATACCCATCATCGTGTCGGGAAACAGGCTACCGCTAAGTAACGCATAGAAAGAACCACCCACACTGGTCATGGCGGCACTAATCATGACAGCCAGAATTTTTAGGCGTAACGCTCGCACACCAATCGCGCGCGCTGCATCCTCATCTTCCCTGATCGCCCGCCAAAAATAACCCAAGCGAGACCGAATCAATAATGCCGTTCCCCAGAAGCCCAGAATACTTAGCACCAGAAAACAAAAGTAATAGAACGTCGTACCGCCGCGTAAACTAAGCAACGGATGTGTGTCTTGCGCGACACGCAGAAAATACCCGGCATTGCCCCCTACGAACGACCAGTTTTCGAACGACAAACGACCCATTTCGGCAACCGCAATCGTTAGCAAGGTGAAATAAATACCTTTTACAGCGAAGCGAAAACCCAGCCAGGCCACAAATGCGCCCACGACGGCACTGATTGCTGCACCAATCAGGATACCCAGCCATGGCGACAGGCCGAAAGTGCCCACCGACACGGCGCAGGCATATGCCCCCAAACCAATATATAAACCGTGCCCCAGCGACAACTGCCCAACATACCCCATCATCAAGTTCCAAGCCTGCCCGAAAAAAGCAAACATCATGATCAGGGTAAGCACAGCGACGATGGAATCGGATGTGACGACAGGTAGAAAAGCCATAATGGCGAAGAACGCAATAGCCAGCCCACCCCACATTCGGGTTGTTGCATTATTCATCGTTGCTTTACTCCAAATAAACCTTGCGGACGCAACAACAGCACCAGAATCATCAACCCATAAGAGAACATGGCTTTCATGGCCGGATTAATGAGTAGTGCTGCGACACTTTCCGATACTCCGATCAGAATGCCGCCCACTAAGGCGCCCATCAAACTTCCCATTCCCCCAATAATGACAATAATGAAAGCCAGTAGGGTTAGTTCACCAGCCAGATAAGGCTGTGTGTCAAAAATGGGGGAAATCAATGTACCCGCTACACCTGCACACGCCACACCGATACCTGCGGTGACCGCATATAAGCGATTTACCCGCAACCCGATCGCCTGAGCGCCGGTTTGGTTATCAGCGGCGGCCCGAATAGCGGAGCCTGTTGTGGAGTAACGCAGAAAAAGCAGTAATAGGGCAATCATCACCAAAGCCACTGCAGCACCATATAAGCGAACCGCATCCAGACGCAAGCCGAAAACCTCGTACGTTTCAAAGCTTGACGGGTCGGCGATAGAACGCGCATCGGGGCCGAACACCAGCATGTGTATGCCGGTAATGATGAGTGCCAGACCTATAAATAAAATGAACTGAGCATGATGCGGGCGCCGAATGAACCGGTTGATCAAACCGATTTGCAAGACATAACCGACACAAAACATGATGATTGCGGACAGCGGCACGGCCATAACCGGCGTAATATCGAGCGAAAGCCAAAGCAAATAGCCGATATACATACCCAGCACCACAAGTTCACCGTGGGCAAAGTTCACTACCCGCATCACCCCAAACATAATAGTGAGGCCCAGCGCAATAAGCGCATAAACAATGCCGATGAGAACGCCGCCTGCAATCACATTGGCGTACAAAGAATACATGGAAAACCTTTCAGGCTTGGAACAAACAAACTAAACAGAGCCCCTTCACGGAAGGGGCTCCATCCAAAGCACCGTCATTTGAACGCGAAATCAGCGTTCGTTGAACGGACGCATCGGATACACCACCTCAGCCACTGCGGCTTCGGCCGGACCAACTACCGTCGGCTCACTATTTTGATTTTGCAGCAAAGCAACACCAATGTTGGGGTTTTGGCCTTTCTCGTTAAACTGAATCGGACCGCCCCACATAACGTGGTCTTTAATATCGGTGGTTTTAAGTGCCGCGTGAATGGCGGCTGCGTCATTCGACTTGGCCCGACGCAAGGCGTCTGCCACAATATCAACCGCCTCGTAAGAAAATCCCACATTCAACTCAAAACGGTTTTTGCTGTCCATTGCCTCAAAGCGTTTGGCCAACTCCACCGCGCGCGGATTCTTCACATTCAACCATGGCACACACACCATGTAATCGTCGCCGTACTTACCCAATGCATCAGTAAACGCTTTTTCGTAAGGCCCAGGACTTCCCGGGCCGATAATGGCTTTGGGGTTGTATTCTTGCTTTACCATTTCGCGAACAATCATAATTGCATCGTTGACACGGGTAATCGGCAATAACAACTCAGCGCCGGTCGCCTTGGCTTTTGCCACTTCAACAGACAAATCTTTGGCACGAACGTCGTAGCCGATCGTATCCAGAATTTCGATTGGCAAGTTCTGTTTCGCCCACTCAGCCTGCATGGCTTTCAGTGCCGACTGCCCGAATGTGTCATTCACATAGAGCACCGTCGCGGTTTTAGGTGGGTCGTCGGTTTTGGCGGCCAGTTCCCGAATACGCTGCACCGCATTGGAAACCAATTGCGTGGCCGGCGTGAAATTACGGAAAATCTGCGTAAAACCTTGCTCGGTAATTTGAGGCGCCGAAGCGATATTGATGACCAACGGTACCTTGGCTGCCTCGCACGCCTGAGCGGCGGAAATGGTCGCACCAGTATCCCAGCAGCCAATCAAAACCGAGCACCCCTCACGAATCAACTTTTCGGCAGCCACACGACCGTTTTCAGCCTTGGATTCGGTATCTGCGTAAATCAACTCCATAGCCGGGCCGTTACGTTCTTTGTTGATCATGCCGGCAAACTCAACCCCGCGCCGGGACGCCTGCCCCGGAAACGCCAAAACACCGCTGGTGGGTAGAATGACACCAACTTTGGTGGGATGATTGTTCGCCCAGCTAAAACGCATGGGCAGTGCGCTCATTACCGCAGCGGCCCCGGCCGACTTGATAAGTGACCGGCGAGAGAAACGTGTATTCATAGCGACCTCCTGGCGGATCCAAATTAAAAAAACAGAAGAAAAATCGAAATGTGTTTTAAATATGAAACGGTAATTTATTTATAAAACGTGCTGCTATGATAGCGAAGAGGTTCCCGAGGGGCTACGCGGAAAAACCCTTATTGATGTATCAACATAGCTTAGAATAGCGCTTTTCTGTCTACTATTTCGCTTCGACTCAAACGTCACAAGCTCACCATTTACCCTATATGTCGGATTCATCGAGCACCATTACTTTCACTCACCACGAAGCCAAACGCGTTGTACTCGGCTTGCTGGTCGCCATTTTTCTCGGCGGTCTTGAACAAACGATTGTGGCAGTAGCCCTACCCTTGATGTCGGCCGATTTAAGCGGCGTAGAGTATTTGGCATGGGTCATTTCAGGCTATTTGATTGCCATGACGGTTGCCACCCCCATTTATGGAAAGTTGGGTGACATATACGGGCGCCGTCTTATGTTGTTCAGCGCCATTGTCATTTTCTTGCTGTCATCCGTTCTATGCGCCATGGCAACCACCATGCCGGTCATGATTCTGGCCCGCGTCATTCAGGGGGTGGGCGGTGCCGGCTTATTGGCTGTGTCGCAAACAATTGTGGGCGATATTATTTCCCCGCGTGATCGTGGCCGCTATCAGGGATACATTAGCACCGCCTTTGCCATTGCCAGCGTAACGGGTCCGGTCGTCGGCGGACTGCTGACCGAATACATATCCTGGCGCTGGATTTTCTGGATCAATGTTCCGCTATGCGTGCTGGCCTACCTCACTGCGCGCCGTGCTCTAGACAAACTCCCCATTCCGAAACTGCGCCGCAGTATTGATTACCTGGGCGCCTTGCTGCTTACTGTCGGGTTAGCCATCCTGCTCATTGCCATCAGCCGGGTGGGTCATGGCACCGCAATCACCGAAAGCCTGAATCTGCTTTTATACAGCGTTTCAGTCGCTGTTCTGGCCTCGTTCATATGGCAGGAAAAAAGAGCACCCGACCCGGTTATTCCACTGATGCTTTTGCGAAATCGCGCTGTGGCAGCGTCCAGCCTCATGCTCTTTATCGCTTTCATTCAAATGATTTGCATGACAATCCTGATTCCATTGCGTCTACAAATGCTAACCCACGCAGGTGCGGATGAGGCCGCAGTACAATTACTGCCTTTATCGCTTTCAATTCCCGTTGGCGCCTGGATCGCGGGCTCACTCATGGCGAAGCTGGGACACTATCGGCGTCTGCAACTAGCCGGCACGGTCATTCTTCCGATCGCCATGGCTGCAACAGCGTACACCCCGGCCGACAGCACGCTACTGATTATCCTTTGCACATCGCTGGGTGGTTTTGCCATTGGTTTGCTACTCCCTACTTCCGCTGTGGCGGCGCAGAACGCCGTGGAGCATCGACACTTGGGTGTTGCAACCGGCCTGATTTCATTCTCCCGGTCACTCGGAGCTGCCATCGGCATCGCAGTACTCACAGCCGTATTATTTGCGCTACTGCAACAGTACACGCCTGCAGGGCTGTCCTTGTCTGTCTCCGCAACCGACGTCATTGGTGAAATGGTAGAAGGCGCTTTGCAAACGGCCACGCCTGAAGAAAGGCAAGCAATGGTGGAAGCTGGTGTCCTCGCATTCCGCCATGTTTTCCTGCTTAGTGCCGCCATCGCCCTGATTGGCATTGTGGCCTGCCTAAGTGCGCCAGACCGCCGCTTAAGTGAGAAAAAGCCCGAAGTTGAATCGCATCACTACTAATATGCTGCAATAAAAATGGCGGTGTGCGTTGAGCACACCGCCATAATCACTTTGTTACCCAATCAAGCCCCTGAACTTACTGCCCTTCCAGGAAGCTGCGAAGCTTATCGGCCCTGCTGGGGTGACGTAACTTGCGTAACGCTTTCGCCTCTATTTGACGAATACGCTCACGCGTCACGTCGAACTGCTTACCGACTTCCTCAAGCGTTTGATCAGTGCTCATTTCAACACCGAAACGCATGCGCAGCACCTTGGCCTCGCGTGGCGTTAAGGAATCAAGCACCTCTTTGACAACGTCACGCATCGAGCCGTGCAAAGCCGAATCAGAAGGCGACAAGTTCGCCAAATCCTCAATGAAGTCACCCAAATGGGAGTCGTCATCGTCACCGATAGGCGTTTCCATGGAGATGGGCTCTTTGGCAATTTTCAGTATCTTGCGGACCTTGTCTTCCGGCATATCCATTTTTTGCGCCAAGGTGGCCGGATCGGGCTCAGCACCGGTTTCCTGCAGAATCTGGCGATTGATCCGGTTCATTTTATTGATGGTTTCAATCATGTGTACCGGAATACGGATAGTACGTGCCTGGTCGGCAATGGAGCGTGTAATAGCCTGACGTATCCACCATGTCGCGTAAGTAGAGAACTTATAACCGCGACGGTACTCAAACTTGTCGACCGCTTTCATCAAGCCAATATTGCCTTCCTGAATGAGATCCAGGAACTGCAGCCCGCGATTCGTATATTTCTTGGCAATAGAAATAACCAACCTCAAGTTTGCCTCGGTCATTTCACGCTTGGCTTTACGCGCCTTGGCTTCGCCCGTAGCCATACGCTTGTTGACGTCTTTCAGATCTTTCAGGGGTAATACCACGCTAACCTGAAGGTCGATAAGCTTTTGCTGTGTTTCATGAACAGCAGGCACGTGGCGCTCCAATGTTTCCGAATAGCCATGGCCGGCAGCCACCTCTTCCAGAACCCAGTTCAAATTGGTTTCATTGCCAGGGAAAGCCTTAATGAAATAAGTACGCGACATGCCGGCGCGATCGACACAGATGTGCAAAATCTCACGCTCAAGTTTACGAACCTCAGCAACTTGGGTGCGCAGTCGATCAGCCAGTTTTTCCACCATTTTGGCCGTGAAGCGGATGCCCATAAGCTCATTAACGATGGCTTCCTGGGCCTCTTTATAAGCCGAGGAGCCATAACCTTCGTTCTCGAAGGCCTTGCGCATCTTGTCGAACCATTGATTGACTGCATCGAACTTCTTCAATGATTTAGTGCGCAACAATTCCAATTGCTTGCTGCTCATGCCGCCGGCCGGACCGTCGTCATCTTCGTCTGCGGAGACGCCGGAACCGGCATACTCTTCACCATCTTCGTCAATCAGGCCATCGACGATTTCATCGATTTGCGCCTGACCATCGCGTACACGCTGAACATGCTCCAGAATTTCATTCACAGTTGTGGGGCAAGCGGCAATTGCCATCACCATGTGCTTCAAGCCGTCTTCGATACGTTTGGCAATTTCAATTTCACCTTCGCGTGTGAGCAGCTCAACCGTGCCCATTTCGCGCATATACATGCGAACAGGGTCGGTGGTACGGCCAAAATCGGAATCGACCGTGGTAAGTGCCGCTTCCGCCTCGTCCTCTACGTCGTCATCGCTGGAAGCAACGGGTGCGTTGTCATTCAAAAGCAACGACTCTGCATCAGGCGCCTGATCGTAGACCGAAATGCCCATGTCGCTGAAAGTACTGATGATGCCGTCGATTGCTTCGGCATCCACCAAGTCGTCAGGAAGATGGTCGTTAATTTCACCGTAAGTTAAGTAACCACGCTCTTTACCCAGTTTAATCAGAATCTTCAAACGATTGCGACGCGCTTCTTGTTCTTCAGGCGTCAGGTTACGGGCCGGCGTATCTTTCTCGCCTTTGGCACGTTTGCCTCCACGCTTGGAAACCGGCTTAAGGTCAGGAATAACTTCGGCTTCGACATCCATATCGTTATCGTCGAAAGCACCATCGTTGTTAGCCGCCTTGGCCGGACGACCGGGGCGACGCCCGGTAGGCGCGGCGCGGGCTTTACGTTTCTTCGGCTCAGTGCCCTCGGTTTCGGGCTTGGCCTTACGGCCCGCCGTCTTGCGGGCCGGCTTATCGACCGCAGCAGCCTTAGTTGCCTTCTTTACTTCGACTGCCTCGGCTTCGGGGTTGGCCGCCGCCTTGGAGCCACGTGCGGCAGTTTTGCGCGCAGGCTTCTTATCTGTTCCTGCTTTTACCGTGGCCTTGCTTTCACTTTTTGTGGCGGCCATAGTTTTAGGCTTGCGGGTTGCCGACGTCAATTCAACATCGTGCAAGGTTTTGTCAGTCGCTTTGGTCATATTCGCTTCCGAAGACGCACCAACCGTCATTGGACCGCTTATTGGCCAATGCGTGATGCTCAAAAACAGGGTTTTCTACACCTGGCTGCCCGTTGTTTTTGTTGCTTTCTTCAATAAACACGCCCATTAATAATTAATGCCTGACCACATTCGGGTTACAGGTTGCACAAAAGGCCATATTGTGAAGAACGCGCTAAAAACGCGTGGGAAACTAGTAACGTGTAAAACCCTTTATTTTACAATAGTTATTCAAATTCAAACAGTTAAAACGCGTGAAATATTGCGGCCGGATCAGGATCCCGACAATTTTGCCAGCCGCCGGGTCAGGAGTTGATAACGTTCACGCGAAACGGCATCCGGCAAACCTGCCGCGATCAGTTCCGATTGTTCCGCACGAATCACATCGACCTCAACTTTATGCATTGCATCGTTCCATTCAGCCATGGGTTCGGGTAAGTCGGTTTGTGTCAAAACATCGGTTGAGATCGAGCGCAACACTTCCGCCAGATCGGATTCCGGATCGGCCGCCTGCAAGACTGCGCCCACATGACGCGCCCCGCTACTTCCAATCAACTCAATTAGCGCTCTTACCATACTTAGATGAGGGCCACGCGCCAAAGTTTCAAGTTGTTGATCACCCAAGGCATGCACCAGCTCAGGATGCGCCAACAGCAACCGCAACAGCCGCTTGGCCAATGGCGTAACTGCACGTGTACGGCTTCTTGGCGAGCCACCGGCTTTCACCCGACCCGACACACGTGACGCAGAAGCCGACAAACCCGACTCAGAGGCTCCCGACGTGTTTGCGCCGACATCCATATCATCCATAAAGCCGGGCGGCTCCGTAGGGAAATGATCAAATACGGGTTCAAAATGCGTATCGTCGGCATGATGTGTTTGCGACGACTTGTTATGCCGTTCCGGCACGCGTGCCGCATTCCGCCACTGCTCAGCCTCCCTCGCTGCGTGCTCACTTGCCTCCAGATGTGCCGCCAGCTCTTCCGGGGTCAGCTTCACTTGCTGCGCAAACTCACGCTCAATTTGCACACGCAACGTTGTTTCACGCGGCAACTGCAGCAATAAGGGGCGCGCTTCGTGTACACATGCAGCCCGCCCTTCTGCTTCGTTCAGGTTATGTCGTTGAGCCAATTCGTCCAACATAAAGCGCGATAACGCCGGCGCGCCGGCAACCGTGTCGCGAAACACTTGAGCGCCATGCTCGCGCACGAAAGAGTCCGGATCATGGTTACTAGGCAGAAATAAAAAACGTAGGGAAACATCATCGCGCAGTAAGGGCAAACAAGTTTGCAAAGCGCGCCAGGCCGCTCTGCGCCCGGCGCCATCCCCATCAAAACTGAAGACAATCTTGTCAGCCACGCGCAGCAACTTTTGGATATGCTGTTCGGTTGTAGCAGTACCGAGTGTCGCCACGGCATTTTCAACGCCCTGTTGCGCCAACCCCACCACATCCATGTAGCCTTCCACCACCAGCACATGACCTTCGCGCCGAATCGCGTCGCGTCCTTCCCACAACCCGTAAAGTTCCTGGCCCTTTGAGAAAATAGGCGTTTCAGGTGAGTTAAGGTATTTGGGCTCGCCCTTGCCAATAACGCGCCCGCCAAAACCAATCAAGTGGCCTCGGGCATTACGAATGGGAAACATCACTCGTTCGCGGAAACGATCATAACGACGACCGTCGTCCGCCTCTACCACCAAACCAGCTTCGACCAACAAAGGGTCTTCATAATTACTGAAAACTGTCGCCAGCCCCCGGCGATCATGACCGGACCAACCCAAACCGAAGCGCGCAGCAATTTCCCCCGACAGGCCGCGATCTTTCAGATATCGGATCGCCGCCTGTGACGCCTTTAACGACTGCAGATAAAATCGCTGTGCGGATTCCAGCGCCAATTGATGGCGCGATACCTCTTCCTTGCGCCGTCTGGATGCCTCACGCGACTGAGGAGAACGTGGGGCTTCCGGTACCGTCATCCCTACGCCGCCCGCCAACGAACGGACCGCTTCCGGGAAACTGGCCCCGGTATGTTCCATTAAAAACGTGATTGCCGACCCATGCGCACCGCAGCCAAAACAGTGGTAGAACTGCTTGGTGGGACTAACAGTAAAAGAAGGAGATTTTTCGTTGTGGAAAGGACAGAGACCAAGCAAGTTGGCCCCACCTTTCTTCAATTGCACGTACCGCCCGACGACGTCGGCTACATCAACCCGGGCGAGTAGTTCCTGTACAAAGGACTCGGGGATCAATACAGACGAGGAGGCAGTTGCTGGCTACGCAAACGCTTATAGTGGCGCTTTACGGCAGCAGCGTGCTTACGCTTACGCTCGGCCGTTGGCTTTTCATAAAATTCACGCGAACGCAGCTCGGTTAACAAACCGTTTTTTTCAATAGTGCGTTTGAAGCGACGCAATGCGGCTTCAAAAGGCTCGTTTTCTTTTAAGCGAACAGTTGGCATAAAGTATTCGATATCCGGTACAGGTTAATTAAGCCCTAAATTCTACCATGTTTTCAGGAATTGCGAACCCCTTTTCGCACCCAGGCTTCCAATTGATGCGGACGCAAACTATCGTAATCCTCAAAAGGCTGATGAATCCAGGGGTTCGTGGGTAGCTTGTCGACGTAATAATCGGGGTGGGCTTTGGCGTGCCCTTTCCACCACAACACGGCACTGCGCAACTCGGTAATGTCGGGGAACTGCTCACGCAAATGCTCGCCTACGCGAATAAACGTCATACCGGTATCGACCATGTCGTCGACCAGCAGTACTTTGCCGTCAAGTGTGCCGCGGGTAATCGTAATAAACTGGGCAATGTCGAGCTTGCCCTGTTGCGTACCGGCTGCTTCACGATAACTGCTCGTCGCCAGTATGCCCAAGGGTACGTCGAAAATGCGCGAAAGAATATCACCTACCCGCATACCCCCGCGCGCCAGGCAGATAATTTTCTCAAATTCCCAACCTGACTCATGAATCGTTAGAGCAAGACGGTCGATTAAAGCGTGGTATTCATCCCACGATACCCAAAGATCACGGTCGGTGCTGGGAGGCAAATTCATGAAAACAGTTCCTGTGTAGCGAAAAGAGTCCGTAATAATAAACCCACACAGTCTTCAGGAAAAGACCTGTGCAGGTTTAAAAAGTGATTAGTTTTTGAACGGATGGCGCAGCACAATGGTTTCCATGCGATCAGGACCAGTTGAGACCATGTCGATAGGAACATCGCACACTTGGGCGATACGCTCAAGATAACGACGCGCGTTAACAGGCAGCTCGTCGTATTGGGTTACACCCACTGTGGAGTCTTGCCAGCCGGCCATTTCCTCTAAAACCGGCTCCGCTTCGGACGCGGCCTGCGCCCCTGGCGGCAAAGCATCGAGAAACTGGCCCTTGTAGCGATAACCGACCCCAATACGAATGGTTTCCAGGCCGTCCAGGACATCGAGCTTGGTGACACACAAACCTGAGATGCCGTTAATCATGACTGACCGTTTCATCGCAGCGCCATCGAACCAACCGCAACGGCGCGGGCGACCGGTAACCGAGCCAAACTCATGCCCGACTTTGGCAAGATGAGAGCCTATATCGTCGTGCAGCTCTGTAGGAAACGGACCTGAACCCACACGCGTAGTATAGGCTTTTGCAATGCCCAAAACGTAATTCAACGACTGCGGCCCGACACCCGCACCTGCGGCAGCTGCACCGGCAATACAATTGCTGCTTGTCACAAAAGGGTACGTACCATGGTCGATGTCGAGCAAAGCACCCTGCGCCCCTTCAAACAACAAGGTTTGACCGGCTTTCTGAGCCCCATGCAAATTGGCGGAAACGTCAGCCACCATGGGTTTGATTTGTTCGCCCAACGCCAGCGCCTGATCGCGCACTTCGTTAACCGAAACGGCCTCAGCGCCCAAATATTGCGTTAGTACGAAGTTATGGTAATCAAGCGCCTCTTCAAGCTTGGCATCGAAGACATCCAAATCGTAGAGATCTTGCACGCGAATGGCTCGGCGCGCGACCTTATCTTCATAAGCCGGCCCAATCCCCCTTCCGGTCGTGCCAATTTTTCCGTCACCCTTACGTTTTTCACGGGCCTGATCAATAGCAATGTGATACGGAAGAATCAGCGGGCAGGACCACGAGATTTGCAGGCGCGAACGCACATCGATACCCGCCTCTTCAAGCTCACCGATTTCTTTCAGCAAGGCATCCGGCGACAACACTACCCCATTACCAATGTAGCAAGTCACGCCGGCGTGCATAATACCCGAGGGAATCAGGCGCAAAATGGTTTTGGTGCCGTTAATCCATAAAGTATGGCCGGCATTATGCCCACCCTGGAAGCGCACCACGCCATTGGCGGATTCAGCCAGCCAATCAACAATCTTTCCTTTGCCTTCGTCACCCCATTGGGTGCCGATTACCACGATATTCTTGCTCATGTTGCGTAATAAAATAAAAGCCGTGTTGGCTTGAAAATTAAATAATGCGCCGCCTTCGAATCAAACCCGGGCCGGCGCCCTAAACTTACTGATTCCTGGCTAAACGACCGACTCAACCTGCCACTGGCCATTGGACAGCACCAATTCACGATCGATATTAAATTCGTCGAGTGAGTGCGATTGCCCCGGCAAGACCTGAACCACGATTTCACCTGCTTCGCGTAACTTGCGAATAGCCTGTATCAGCGCTGCATCGGTTCCCCAGGGCGCTTGAATGGCAGTCGCCAGAGGAGCCGGCTCTAAGCCTGACGACAGCTTACGTAAGTCCAGACTAAAACCCGTTGCCGGGCGCGCCCGACCGAAAGCTTTACCGACGCCGTCATAGCGGCCACCACGGACCACTGCGTTATGCCAGCCCTGGGCATAAACAGCGAACACCACCCCGGTGTGATACGCATAACCGGTGCCGATGTCAGCCAGATCGACACTAAAGTCATAATCGGGTAACGCCTGAATAAGTGTTTGCATATCGTGCACCGCTTGCTGGATAGCGGGCAATGACGGCAGGCTGCGTAACGCCCGCTCAAGCACCGACACACCGCCATAAAGGCCTGTCAAAGTAAGCAGCGCCTCAACCAGGCCGCCCCGAACTTGCCCGGCCTGTGCACATAACGCTTGAATGCCGGACTGATCTTTTGCTGCCACGCATTCTGACAACTCTGCTTCGATTTCAGCCAAGGCGGGGTCGGCCGCCACAATAGCGCGAAAAATGCCTGGATGCCCAAGATCGAGTCGCGGACGCGGCACACCCGCACGCTGCACGCTTTCGAGTGCCATTTGAATGATCTGGATATCGGCCTCGACACCCTCATGACCAAATACTTCAGCACCAATTTGTAAAAGCTCACGATCAGACAGAAGATCTGCCGGACGCGCATGCAATACAGTACCGCAGTAGCACAATCGCGTCACGCCGGTGCGATTCAGCAAATGCGCATCTATGCGGGAAACCTGAGGGGTGATATCGGCACGAACTCCTAATGTACGACCCGATAGCTGATCAACCAACTTGCATGTACGCAAATTTAGATCGGAACCTGAGCCGGACAAAAGAGAGTCAAGATATTCAACGAGCGGTGGCGCCACTAACTCGAAGCCGTGGGAACGGTATAAATCAAGTAATTCGCGGCGCAACTCTTCGATACGACGTGCTTCTGCAGGAAGGATATCTGCCAGATTTTCCGGCAATAACCATTTCGACATTTTTTAGCGCCCTGATGAACCTGGGTATGGCGTTAATCAAACAAAAAGCGACTTGGGGCGTAAGCCCGCCAAGTCGCTTGCGGATGGTAATTCAACTTACGGCGTATTGTAGCGTGTTGAGACCATTTTTCAAAGTGAAGGTGACACTTGGGAAGTAAAGGCAACCGCCCTAACGGCTGCCCGCTCCTTCTTGGGCTTGTCCACCTTGCGGATTACCCCAGAACCGGAAGAAATCGGTATCCGGGCTAATCACCAGCGTGTCGTTTTTGTTGGAAAACGCGGACCGATAACTTTCCAAACTACGGTAGAAACTATAGAAGTCAGGATTCTTGCCGTAGGATTCCGAATAAATTGCAGCGGCATCGGCATCACCTTCACCACGAATATTCTGGGCGTCAGCATAAGCCTTGGCTAAAATTTCTTCGCGCTCACGATCGGCCTGGGCACGAATTCGTTCACTTTCCGCTGAACCAGTGGCACGCAAACGATTGGCCTCTTCTTTACGCTCGGCTTCCATCCGACGATAAACCGATTCCGAAATTTCGGGCGAAAAATCGATGCGGATAAGACGAACATCAACCACATCAACACCCAACGGTGCCGCGCGACGCGCCACATTAGCCAAAATCTCATCCATGATGTCACCGCGTTCGCTGGACACCACCTGCTTCACCGTGCGCACGTTCACGGCTGCGTTCAAAGCATCGCGAATTTGCGCGCTAAGGCGCTCTTCGGCGGCTGTTTTATTCAAACCGAAAGTGACATAGTACTGTCGTGGATCGCTGATACGCCATTTGGCATAAGAATCAATAAGCAAATTCTTCTTTTCAGCCGTTTGAATACGCTCAGGGTCTTGCGATTCGATGGTTTGAAGTCGTTTGTCGAGCCGGACGACGTTTTCAAACGGAGGGGGCAGCTTGAAATACAAACCGGGTTCAGTGATGGTGTCGCGCACTTCACCCAAGGCAAAAACCAGCGCGGCATCGCGTTCACGCACTATGAAAACACAAGAGGAGGCAACGGCCAATAAAATGACCAGACCAACCAGATACGGGAAAAAACGTGGCATGGGGTGGCCTCCTTAGCGTGACGAATACGGACTTGTCAGCAAATTCGACGAATTGCTGTAGGGGCTACCCCCACCAGAGGCGTTACGCCCCCCACTACCGGAAGTACTACCGGACGAACTGCCACTCCCCTCGGACGACTGGCCGGCAGAGCCTGCCGCCATACCAGCTGCAGGATCGGGCGAAGCCGTGCTTGAGTTGGAGCGAGAGGCTTGCTGCATAATTTTATCAAGTGGCAAATACAACATATTGCTGGCCGACTGATTGTCGATAAGTATCTTTGATGTGTTTTCAAGTATCGTTTGCATGGTGGCTAAATACATACGATCGCGGGTGACTTCCGGCGCCTTGGCAAACTCAGTTTCAATTGCAGCGAAACGTGCGGTATCACCCTGCGCCGTACCGATCACTTGCGCGGTATAGCCTTGTGCATCGAAAACCATACGATCAGCACGACCTCGTGCCTCGGGAATAATGCGACTGGCGTAGGCGTTTCCTTCGTTAATTAAACGTTCGCGGTCCTGACCTGCTTTAACGGCATCATCGAACGCCGCTTGCACTTGTTCCGGCGGCTGGACGTTCTGTATGGCAACAGTACTAACTTGCACACCGGTTTTATAGCGGTCGAGAATGTCCTGAGTAAGCTGCTGAACACTATTGGCAATTTCGGTACGACCGGAATACAAAACGACATCCATAGGCCGCTGGCCGACCACTTCGCGCATGGCGGTTTCGGCAGCCTGACGAACAGAGTCGTCGGGGTCGACTGTTTCAAACAGGTAGTTGGGCGCACCTTCCGGCATGAGGCGATATTGCACTACGTATTGCACATCGACGATATTTTCGTCGGTCGTAAGCATAAGAGATTCGTTCAGCACCTTGTTGCCAACGCTTCCGCGATAACCCACTTCAAAGGTACGCAACTGCGCAATATTTACAGGCTGTGCTTCTTCAATGGGATATGGCATATGCCATTGCAAACCGGGATTCAGTGTTTTCGTGTATTTACCAAATTTGGTCACCACGGCAACCTGCCCTTCCTGCACAATAATAAAGCCGCTGGAAAGCCATAAACCAACCAATACAATGGCGATAAAGACAAACAGTTTTGGAGAACCTTTAGGCAGTTGAACCGGCCCACCACCGTTGCCGCCACCGCCCATGTTGCCCCCCCCTCGACGCTTACGGCCAAACAGTGAACCTATTTTGCCGTTGAAATCACGCCAGACCTCGTCGAGGTCGGGAGGGCCACCATTATTGCCCTGGTTATTACCGGGGCGATTCTGATTATTGGGCTGCGACGAGTCATTGCCATCGCCTTTTCCGCGACCCCAGCCCGGGTCGTTCAAATTAAATATTTTCGACATTAAACGCATTGTTTCCTGCGACTTGACCTGATTCAACGATAGCCTGACGCAGACCATCAAGGCCTGCACGCGTCAGCGCACTAACGAACACTCGCACAATGGTACCATGTTCATCACGCCCCACCCGCGGTTCATAACCGGCTGCATCGATTTTATTGTAGACAAGAATCCGGGGAATTTCGCCTGCCCCAATATCTCCCAGCACTTTATTTACTTCGGCAATTTGCTCATCACGCTGCGGGCTTGCTGCATCGACCACATGCAATAGCAAATCGGCCTGGACAGTCTCCTCCAATGTAGCGCGAAAAGCCGCGATCAGCGTTGGAGGCAAATCGCGAATAAACCCAACCGTATCAGACACCACCACCTGCCCAAACCCGTCGATCCAGAGCTTGCGGGTGGTGGTATCGAGCGTGGCAAACAATTGATCGGCTTCGTATGCGCCGGCACGTGTTAAAGCATTGAATAAGGTGGATTTTCCTGCGTTGGTGTAACCCACCAACGAGACCGACATGGTGCCGCGCCGGGTACGTGCGCGCCTTTGCGTGTTTCGCTGCTTTTGCGCTTTGGCCAAACGCTCTTTCAACAACTTAACCTTGGCGCCGATCATGCGCTTGTCCATTTCCAGTTGAGACTCACCGGGACCACGCATGCCTATACCCCCGCGCTGACGCTCAAGGTGGGTCCACATGCGTGTTAGGCGTGTCACCAAATGCTGAAGCTGGGCCAACTCAACCTGCAACTTACCTTCATGGCTTTGCGCACGCAACGCGAAAATATCCAGGATAAGTGCAACACGATCAATGACCCTGCGCTTGAGGGCCCGCTCAATATTGCGCTGTTGTGCCGGCGACAAAGGTTGATCGAACAGTATAATTTCGGCCTCACTTGAATCGGCCAATAATGCGGCCTCATCAAGTTTGCCTTTGCCAATGAAGTACGCGGCATCAGGCCGTTGACGGCGAGCAACCAAATGACCCACAATCTCGGCGCCGGCACCTTCGGCAAGCATCACGAACTCATCGGAATGAGCCTGGAAATCCGGGTTGCCCAGATCAACACTGATAATTAAAGATTTCATTCAAACATAAAGAAACGAAAACCCGCCTGCACAGTGTGCATGGCGGGTTTTACTGAGACCAACAGAAACGGCTGACTTATTCGGCAGCAGCGTCATCAACCTGCAAATTAACCGGACGTGCCGGCACAACGGTGGAAATGGCATGCTTATATACCATTTGCGTGACGGTATTGCGCAGCAGCACCACGTATTGATCGAAAGACTCAACCTGACCTTGCAGTTTGATACCGTTCACCAGATAAATGGAAACGGGAACATGTTCCTTACGAAGTGCGTTCAAAAACGGGTCTTGTAATGTTTGCCCTTTGTTGCTCATTGGCTTTACTCCAATTGTGTTGTTATAGAAATACCGCAAGCTGTAACTGTACAGGGTTTTCCCGTAAATCGCTATGCTGACGATGGGTGGGAGGTTGTAATAATTGTTTTCAACACCTTGCACAGGCGCGCGTTATCTTCAGGGGTTCCCACTGATATACGCAAATACTGCTGTATTCGTTCAAGCGGGAAGTGCCGCACTAAAATATGCTGTTTGCGTAACGCCGCAAACAAAGACGCAGCGTCATGCTGGGGGTGGGTTGCAAAAACGAAATTGGCCGAGCTGGGCAACACCTGAAAGCCCAGTTCAGTTAAACTCCGGGTCAAGGTGTCGCGCGCGTTGATCACCGCATTGCAGGCTTCACGAAAATAATCATCGTCTTGCACCGATGCAATTGCACCAGCCAGCGCCAAAGAATCAAGTGGATAAGAGTTAAAACTGTCTTTGACACGCTCCAGCCCTTCCACAATAGGCGGATTCGCAACCACATAACCTACTCTTAATCCAGCCAACGCACGCGACTTTGAAAAAGTATGTACGGCCACAACATTGTCGTACTGTTCCAGTAAGGCCACCGACGATTCGGCCCCAAAATCCACATAGGCCTCATCGACCACCACCGGAATATCCGGATTCGCCTTGGCGATAAAGGCGATGTCCTGCAATGGTAATGCCCGTCCGGTGGGTGCGTTCGGATTGGCAAAAATAATCCCTGCGGCTAAATCTCCATCTGCCCGCGGCAAATAGTCATTTGGCCGTATAGACAGATCTTTCGAAAGAAGGATCAACTCGGGGGTGATACCAAACAACTTGCAATAGCTGCGGTAAAAGCTATAGGTAATATCCGGCATACGCAGCGCCCGACCCTGGCGTCGAAACAAAGCATTGAACAAATGGGCCAATACTTCATCCGATCCGTTCCCGACAAAAATACAATCAGGTGTTACGCCATGATGTTCCGCCAACACCTCACGCAAAGCCGTGGCTTTGGGGTCTGGATATAAACGCAAGCGATTATCGGCGGCCTCTTTGATGGCCGCCAGCGCTTTGGGCGACGGGCCCCACGGATGCTCGTTGGTATTCAGTTTCAGCAGGTCGACAACCCGCGGCTGCTCTCCCGGCACATAAGGCGACAAACCGGAAACATGATCACTCCAGAACCGACTCACTTGGCCCCCTGTTGAATATACGGGTTTTGAGACGATTTGAACTCAATGCGTAAAGGCGTGCCTTCCAGCTTGAACTCCGTGCGGAAACGCGTTTCCAGATAGCGCCGATAAGAATCGGGAATGGCATCCAGCGCGTTACCATGAATAATAATAAGCGGTGGATTCTGCCCGCCTTGGTGCGCATACCGCATTTTAGGCCGGAAAATACCTTTGCGCGGGGGGGGCTGTTGCTCGACTGCAGCATGCAGAACACGCGTAAGGCGCGGCGTAGGCAGCTTGGCAAATGCCGCTGCATGGGCTTGCTTTACCGATTTAATGAGCGGTTGAATGCCCCGCCCTTTTAATGCGGAGATGGTATGGACCTTGGCAAACGACAGGAACCGCAATTTACGCTCAAAGTCGCGCTTGATACGATCGCGGGCGTGATCGTCAAGCCCATCCCACTTGTTAATGGCAATCACCAGCGCCCGACCGGTTTCCAAAATAAAGCCGGCGATATGCGCGTCCTGATCGGAAATTTCCGTATGGGCATCCAGCATGAGAACCACCACATTGCATGCCTCAATAGCCTGCAAGGTTTTAATGACGGAAAACTTTTCCACTGCCTGGAACACTTTTCCGCGACGCCTCAATCCGGCTGTATCGATTAAGGTATAAGCCGTGCCGTCTTTCTCGAATTCAATTTCTATCGCGTCGCGCGTAGTACCCGGCAAATCGAAGGCGATGACACGCTCTTCGCCGATTAAAGTATTGATGAGCGTCGATTTACCCACATTCGGCCGACCGACAATGGCCAGCTTGATGCGATGATGTTTATCTTTTTCAGTACCGGCTTCAGCAACATCGTCAACGACAACATCGACGTCGTTGATTTCTTTTTCGTCGGCCTCAGACGTCCAATCGGACGCTTCCTGGACGCTTTCCTGGTCAGCAACACCGTCATCAAGGAATGAAAGCGCGTTGTCGATCAAGTCGACCACGCCATCGCCATGCGAAGCAGAAATAGGGTACGGTTCACCCAAGCCCAATTCATAGAATTCCGCAGCGGCGGACCCATGTTTCATGCCTTCGGCTTTATTTACCGCCAACAAAACACGTTGACCCGCACGGCGCAACAAACGGGCAATTTCGTGATCGTGTGCGTTAATACCCGCCCGAGCATCTACAAGAAAAATAACCACATCGGCCTCGGCAATGGCTTGCTCTGTCTGGCGCGCCATTTCCACCATAATGCCTTCTTTCGCGATTGGCTCAAAGCCACCGGTGTCTACTACCAGATAAGCATGATTGCCCAGGCGGCCTTCACCGTAATGACGATCACGTGTTAAGCCGGCGAAGTCGGCTACGAGCGCAGCACGCGACCGTGTAAGACGGTTGAATAGTGTGGATTTGCCCACATTGGCGCGCCCAACCAGCGCGACAACGGGTTTGAACAACGTGTTTTTCAATTGACACCAACAAGTACGAGATTACCGCCGTCGGTTTGCACCAGCACCCCTCGCGGCGTGCTTACCAACGGCGACACAATAGGTCCACTGCCAACCTGCACACGGCCCAATAAATCGCCATTCACTCGCGATAGGAAATGGACATATCCATCGAGGTCGCCATAGGCAACAGCTTGGGGCACCACTGCCGGACCGGACAGACGCCGATTGCGCAATTGTTCCTGCTTCCAGCGCTCGGTGCCATCGTTCAGACTAAAGGCGTACGCCACATCGCGCTGGTTAGCCGCATACACTTGCTGGCTGTCTGCCACAATACCCTGGGAAGTCGAGAAACGCTGCTCCCAGATAGGCACACCACCCTGAGAAACGTCGAAACATACAATACGCCCCTGATACGATGCAGCGCAAAGCAAAGGCCCAAGCGCCTGCGGTTTACCCACCACATCGTTGATACGCTCAAGGTCGGTTGCACCGCGCGCCGAAGAGACATTACCTTCCCACTGCACAGCCCCATTACGGGCATCAATCACAATCACGCGACCATTGGGCAGACCGGAGATCACCACGCCCTCGATAATCAGCATTTGCATGCTGGTTTTTAAGGCCAGTGCCGGGCCGGGGCGCTGCAAACTCCAAAGCAAATCACCTGTATTAGCATCAAAAGCCTGAATACGGTAGTCGCTACTGCGCACTGCCACAATACCCTCACCTACTGCCGGTGGAATAAACACCTCGCTACTTGCCTTGGCACGCCATTTTTCCTGGCCTTGATCGTTAAAAGCCACGACCGTGCCGTCGGGGCCCGCTACCGCCGTGGTCACGCCGTCGGAACCCGCACCAGCCGACAAGGGAATATCTGCATCGGCACGCCATTGAACGGCACCACTGCCCAGTGCAACTTTAACCACCGACCCATTGGGCGCTGCCGCGTACACCGACTCGCCCACCAACTGGGGAACAAAACCAGGGCCGGAACCACTACCAATCGATACATTCCAACCGGCCGCTGCTGAAATTTGGGCAGGATACTCAGTAAGAGGAGTAGGTTCGTAACGTGGGTCACTGGGAGAAAACCAGGAGCAACCCGCCAAGACGAACGACGTCATCACGACGCCCGCACCCTTTTGCCAACGGCGAAAACCTGCTTTGCGCATTATCTTAGTCTCCCAGGGCGTCTATTTTGAGTTCAATAATTTGTATCATGGGATCATCGCCCAAGATTTCCACCGCACTTTGCCATGCTTGTCTGGCCTCATCCGGCTTACCTTGCGCCGCAAGAATATCGCCACGACGATCGGCATAAAGCGCTGCGAACGCCTCCGACGGGTTCTCCAATGCTTTCAACGCGGCGTCATATTCTTTTTGCTGCAACAAAACACCAGCCAGACGCAAACGTGCCAACGGCACCAACGCGGCATCGCCACTTTGTTCGATGACCCAATTCAATTGTTCCTTGGCCCCAGCGTAATCATCACGCTCCTGCAATACGCGTGCCGCCACTAATGCGCCTCGCGAGGCATAACCCGATTTGGGAAAATCTTCGCGCAATGTTTCGCTGGCCGCCCGCACACGGGCCAACGACTCTTCGTTTTGTTCGTTCGTGGCTGCCGTTTCAAGGGCCTCGAAATAACCCATGGCCTGCTTGGCCTGATTAGTTTCATACCACTGCCAGCCGCGCCACCCCGCGAACGATGCCGCAATAACAACCAAAACAGTTACTATAAGCGTGCCATAGCGCTCCCACCACTGCCGGATTGCGTCTAGTTTCTCCTGTTCTTCCAGATCGTATGCCATTCTTTCTTTAAACCTTTTGTTTTATTGCGTCTACCAGGCGATTTGCGGGAATCGTTTCCTGTTGAATATCGTTTTCAATTAAATCAGCGCGCAGCCATTTTATGCTGACCTCATTATTCTGATGCTCTTGCTCACCAATAATGACGGCCACAACCGCTCCACTGGCGTCAGCGCGCTTGAATTGCGACTTAAAACCACTGGAGCCGGCATGGACAATAACGCGCAAGCCGGCATCGCGCAACTGCTCAGCCAACGTTGCCGACATGCGCTGAGCCGGTTCCGATTGATAAATCATATAAACCTGACACTCCGGCGTATCAATAACCGGGCGGTTTTGCGACCACAAGTCAAGCAAGCGCTCCATCCCAATAGCGAAACCCACCGCCGGCGTAGGTTTTCCCCCCAGCAGTTCAACCAAGCCATCGTATCGGCCACCACCGCATACGGTGCCCTGTGCACCGAGTTGATCGGTAACCCACTCAAACACGGTAAGGTTGTAGTAATCAAGACCGCGTACCAACCTTGGGTTAAGAGAATACGCGATACCGGCATCGCTCAAGCGCTCACAAACTCCGTCAAAATGCGCACGAGTCTCTTCACCCAAAAAATCAAATAAACGTGGGGCGCCATTGGCCATCTCCTGCATGGCTGGATTTTTTGTGTCCAGCACACGCAAAGGATTGGTATACATACGACGCCGCCCTTCTTCGTCCAGCACGTCCACGTGTTGTTCAAGATAGGCCACTAAAGCTTCGCGATGCCGCAGGCGTTCATCAGCCTGGCCTAGCGAGTTCAACTCCAGACGCACATCGTTCAGCCCCAACGTTTTCCACAAGCGCCCCAACATGACAATAAGCTCAGCATCAACATCGGGGCCTTTCAAACCCAGCGCTTCAACATCAATTTGATGAAATTGACGATAACGCCCGCGTTGCGGCTTCTCGTGGCGAAAAACCGGCCCCATGGAAAACACGCGTTGCGGTCGGTCGTAGACCAGATTGTGCTCAATCGTGGCACGCACGATACCGGCGGTAAACTCGGGTCGCAGCGTGAGTTTCTCATCGTTGAGCGCATCGGTGAAGGAATACATTTCCTTCTCGACAATATCGGTTACTTCACCGATACCGCGCGCGAACAAACGCGTGTGCTCCAGCACCGGGGTACGAATATTACGATATCCGTATGCCGCCAACCACTCGCGGACGATTTTTTCCAACTGCTCCCACTGCGCACTGCCATCGGGCAATACATCTTTCATGCCCGTAATGGCATGGACCTTCTGAAATGACTGCGACATACCTGCTCTTGTTTTAATTAGACACAAAGCGCGATCACGCGCCGGCGCCGTAACGTTGTTCTACGTAATGCTCGACGATGGCCTGGAATTCCTGCGCAATGTGATCACCTTTCAACGTTACAGTGCGTCGACCATCAACATACACCGGAGCCGAAGGGATTTCACCTGTGCCCGGAAGACTGATGCCGATGTCGGCATGCTGGCTTTCACCCGGCCCGTTTACCACGCAGCCCATGACGGCTACATTCATCCTTTCCACGCCGGGATAACGCGTTCGCCATACCGGCATTTGCTCACGCAAATAAGCCTGAATGCTGTCGGCCAGATGCTGGAATACTGTGCTGCTGGTACGGCCACACCCTGGGCACGCCACCACCATAGGTGTAAACGCGCGCAAACCCATCGTTTGCAAAATTTCCTGAGCCACAACCACTTCCCGGGTACGATCCCCCCCCGGCTCAGGCGTAAGCGAGATGCGAATAGTATCGCCAATACCCTGCTGAAGCAAAACCGCCAGGGCAGCCGTGGAAGCCACGATGCCTTTGCTGCCCATACCCGCCTCGGTTAAACCCAGGTGTAAGGGGTAATCACAACGAGAAGCAAGACTCTGATATACGGCGATGAGATCTTGCACATGGCTGACTTTGCACGACAACACGATAGCGTTGCCGGGCAGGCCCAGCGCTTCAGCCCGCTGCGCATTACTGATAGCTGATACCACCAACGCCTCACGCATCACTGCCTGGGCACTCCAGGGCTCATGACGACGGCTGTTTTCATCCATCATTCTGGCCATAAGTGCGCTGTCGAGGCTACCCCAATTAACACCAATGCGAACAGGTTTGTTGTAGCGGCATGCCACTTCAATCATCTGAGCAAAATTATCTTCACGCCGGTTGCCCGCACCCATATTGCCCGGGTTAATGCGATATTTCGACAAAGCCTGGGCGCATTCGGGAAATTGGGTTAACAATTTATGGCCGTTGTAATGGAAGTCACCCACCAACGGCGTATCAATACCCATGCGATCGAGCTGCTGCCGAATGGCCGGAACCTCGCGAGCGGCGTCGGGTGTATTGACCGTGATACGGACAACCTCGGAACCTGCTTGCGCCAGCTCTTTCACCTGAATGGCGGTCGCAATGGCGTCGGCCGTATCGGTGTTTGTCATTGACTGCACCACGATCGGTGCATTCCCGCCCACACTCACTACGGTATTGCCCCACTGCACGCTGACTTGCCGGGTATTTCGACGCGGTGCCGGCCCAACGGCAAGGGGCGCGTCTGCGCAGGGCGGCAAAGAGGAGGGTTGATTCATGAATTACAGAGACTTAAGCCACTCAAAAGCCAGCCACGATTCGGGAACCCAGCCTTGATCAACGGCATAAAAGCCGGCTACCACAAGCAACGCCACAATAATCAGGAACCACACCCAAGGAAAGCCTCCCCCTTCCGCTTGCGACGGCAGGTCGGTTGGGGTGAAAGCAGCCCCGCCCTTTGCCGGCTCTATTGCAGAACGCGGCGGCGTTGCAGATGCAACCTGGCTTTCCAGCATCACCAGCATGGCATCTACATCGGCCTCAAGAAAACGAGCATAGTTCTTGACCAAGCCACGCAAAGGCACACCTGTAGGCAGAATATCCCACTCTTCGTTCTCAAGCGCCTGAATCTGGCGCGTTGAAAACTTGATTCGGCCGGAAGCTTCGGACAGCGTAATACGTTTGGACTGACGCAGCGTTTTGAATGCCGAACCAATGCCTTCACGCAGCGGTATAACGGACGCGGATTCAGCGTCTTCTTTAAGCAGAGGTTGAGTCATGCATGCTCCTCTTTCATGAGAATGGTTGCACGATGGGGCAGCCTTTCGTTAATACGTGTTCTGTCTTTTACATCGCCGGCCAACTGACCGCAGGCCGCAGCGATATCATCGCCACGGGTTTTACGAACAGTTGTAACCAAACCCGCGTCGATTAAACGCTGGGCAAACAAACGGACCCGGGTGGCCGGCGAGCGCTTCAGGCCCGATTGCGGAAAAGGATTAAACGGAATCAAATTGAACTTGCAACGCACCTGACGCGCAATATCAATAAGCTCCTGGGCGTGCTGGTCGGTATCGTTTACACCGTCGAGCATAATGTATTCAAAGGTGATGAAGTCCCGCGGTGCGTATTCCAGATAACGATTGCAGGCATCCAGGAGTTCCGACAGCGGGTGCTTGCGGTTCAACGGTACAAGTTTATCGCGCAAAGCATCGTTGGGCGCGTGCAATGATACCGCCAATGCAACCGGGCAATCTTTGGCCAGGCGATCCATAAATGGCACCACACCCGAAGTACTAACGGTAACGCGACGACGTGACAGGCCATAGGCGTTGTCGTCTAGCATTAAGTGAAGGGCGCCTACAACCTGGTCGTAATTCAGCAGCGGTTCGCCCATACCCATCATGACCACATTGGTAATGACGCGGTCAGCCGGGTTTTTAGCCTCATCCGAAACACGAGCGGCATCGCGCTCGGTTTCAAGTTCACGTTTGGCATGCCAGAGTTGACCGATAATTTCAGCAGTGCTTAAGTTACGGTTGAACCCTTGATAACCCGTGGAACAAAAGGGGCAACCCACGGTGCAACCCGCCTGGCTTGAAATGCATAAGGTGCCTCGGTCATTTTCCGGAATGAAAACCGTTTCCACGGCATTACCCTGGCCAACGTCGAACAGCCACTTGCGTGTACCGTCGGATGAACACTGGCGGGTTTGCACCAGCGGCGCACCGATACGGCAATGTTGCGATAGCTGTTCACGGAAACTACGGGCCAGGTCAGACATGTTGTCGAACGAGCCGGCCCCGCGCTGGTGCACCCAGCGCATAAGTTGACGGGCACGGAACGGCTTGCCGCCCCACTGCGCGACCAGCGCAGTAAGTTCGGCTGGGCCCATACCCAAAACGTCGATCGGTTCGTTCGGTTCTGTCATAATTTAACGGCTGTGAATGTTGCTTTCGGGAAAGAAGAAAGCAATTTCAACGGCTGCAGTTTCAGGGGCATCGGAACCATGCACGGCATTGGCATCAATGCTTTCAGCGAAATCGGCGCGAATGGTACCGGCGTCCGCTTTCTTGGGATCGGTTGCACCCATCAGGTCGCGATTTTTCTGAATGGCGTTATCACCTTCCAGCACCTGCACGAAAACCGGGCCCGAAATCATGAAATCGACCAGGTCTTTAAAGAACGGGCGTTCGCTGTGAACGGCATAAAAACGCTCTGCTTCCGAGCGGGACAACTGCTTTAACGATGCTGCAATAACTTTCAAACCGGCCTGTTCAAAACGGGCTACGATTTGGCCAATCACGTTTTTCGCGACGGCGTCGGGTTTGATAATGGAAAGGGTGCGTTCGATTGCCATAAAATATCCAAAGATTAAAAACGGTTTTTCCAATAAAAACAAGAACTTTGCTAGAGTTTTTGTTAACCGTTCATTTTAACACGCCCAAAAACCACCACTCCATCATAAAATAGAGGGTTTTAGCCATTTTGTAACAGAAACGGCATTTTGCCTGCCAATTCATCCATTTATTCGTTTTTCACTGTTTTATATGACCTCTTCCTCCACTAAGCAAGACCTCGATCAACTTCCCAAAAGCTTCGAACCGCAAGAAATCGAATCGCGCTGGTACCCGGAATGGGAGCGACGCGGTTACTTTAAAGGGGGTCAACATGTGGAACCCGTTGCCTCTCGGGCAAGTGAACCCTATGCCATTCAGTTCCCACCGCCAAACGTAACCGGCACGCTGCACATGGGGCATGCGTTTAACCAAACAGTCATGGACGGTCTCGTGCGTTACCGCCGTATGCGCGGTGACGACACGGTGTTTATTCCGGGCACCGACCACGCCGGCATCGCCACCCAAATTGTGGTTGAGCGCCAGCTCGATGCCCAGAACGTGAGCCGCCACGACCTTGGGCGCGAAAAATTCCTGGAGAAAGTCTGGGAATGGAAGGAACAATCAGGCAATACCATCACCAGTCAATTCCGCCGGCTCGGTTCATCGGCTGATTGGGATCGCGAATATTTCACCATGGATGACAATTTGTCACGCGGGGTGGTAGAGACATTTGTGCGGTTGTACGAACAAGGTCTTATATACCGCGGCAAGCGTCTGGTGAACTGGGATCCGGTTTTGGGCACTGCAGTTTCCGACCTGGAGGTCGTCAGTGAAGAGGAAGACGGATTTCTATGGGAAATTGCATATCCACTGACGCAGCCGCACGGGGATCAAACTCATGTCGTTGTCGCGACAACCCGACCCGAAACCATGCTGGGCGATGCCGCTGTCATGGTGCACCCCGAAGACGAACGCTACGCGCATTTAATTGGCAAAACCGTTTCACTGCCATTATGCAACCGCGAAATTCCTATTATTGCCGATGAATACGTCGACAAAGAGTTTGGTACCGGCGCGGTTAAAGTTACGCCGGCGCACGACTTCAACGACTACGCCGTTGGACAACGCCATGCTTTGCCACAGATCAGCATCCTGACGTTAGATGCCAAAATCAATGACAACGCGCCCGAGGCCTATCGTGGCAAAGACCGTTTTGACGCACGTGAACAGGTCGTCGCCGACCTGGACGCCCTGGGTCTGTTGAAAAACGTTAAAAAACACAAGCTTATGGTGCCACGCGGCGACCGCACGCAGACCGTTATTGAACCCATGCTAACCGACCAATGGTTCGTGGCCATGAGCAAACCCGCTCCGGAAAATGCCCTGCACCCCGGCAAAAGCATTACCGATGTCGCCCTGGAGGTTGTCGCCGACGGTCGTGTGCAGTTCTTCCCGGAAAACTGGAGCACCACCTACAACCAATGGCTCGAAAAAATACAAGACTGGTGTATTTCGCGTCAATTGTGGTGGGGTCATCAAATTCCCGCCTGGTATGCCGAAGACGGCCGGATTGTCGTGGCACGCAATGAGCAGGAGGCGAACAATAAAGCGGCGGCGGCCGGTATTACCGGCCCCCTAACCCGAGACCCGGACGTACTAGACACCTGGTTTTCGTCGGCCTTGGTACCCTTTACCGACTTGGGCTGGCCCGAACAAACACCCGATTTGGCACGCTACCTGCCTTCCAGCGTATTGGTTACCGGTTTCGACATTATTTTCTTCTGGGTGGCCCGCATGGTCATGATGAGCATGCACCTCACCGGGCAAGTTCCCTTCCGACATGTTTATGTGCACGGTCTGGTGTGCGACATGGAAGGCAAGAAGATGAGTAAGTCAAAAGGCAATACCATCGACCCCGTTGACCTTATCGACGGAATCGATCTGGAGTCGCTGGTGGCCAAACGTACAGTCGGCCTGATGAACCCACGCCAGGCTGCCGGCATTGAAAAACGCACGCGCAAAGACTACCCCGAAGGCTTCCCTGCCTACGGCACCGATGCACTGCGCTTCACCATGGCCGCTTATGCAACACTAGGTCGCAATATCAACTTCGACCTTAAGCGCTGCGAAGGCTACCGCAATTTTTGCAACAAACTCTGGAATGCCTCGCGTTTTGTCTTGATGAATACGGAAGGACATAACCTGGCGGGAGACAGCGGCGACGAATTGCAATTTACCGATCAATGGATTGTCAGCCAATTACAACGCCTGGAGGCCGATATCGAAAAAGGCTTCACCGATTACCGTTTCGACTTCGTGGCCAACAAGTTGTATCACTTTGTTTGGGACGAATATTGCGACTGGTACCTGGAGCTGGCCAAAGTTCAATTACAAACCGGCACGCCCGCCCAGCAACTGGGTACGCGTCGCACACTTATTCGTGTACTGGAAACCGTGTTGCGTTTGGCTCATCCCATTATTCCATTCATTACTGAAGAACTTTGGCAGAAAGTATCGGTGGTTGCAGATAAACGTAGCGTCGAACAGGAAACCAGTGTAAGCGTACAACCCTATCCCGTCTCGGAGCCTGGCAAAATCAACAAGGTTGCTGAAGAACAGGTGGCCGAGCTGAAGGCTCAAGTGGAGGCGGTACGTGCGCTTCGCGGTGAAATGAATATTTCCCCGGCCCAACGTGTCCCGTTGGTAGCACGCGGAGAGCCGGCTGCTCTGGCGCGTAACCATGCTTATTTATCGGCCTTGGCCAAGTTAAGCGAAGTGGATATTGTGGATGCCCTGCCTGAGTTGGGTGCGCCTGTTCAAGTGGTCGGAACCACCGAACTAATGCTAAGGGTGGAAATTGATGTGGTGGCCGAGCGCGCCAGACTGGGCAAAGAAATTGAACGCTTAACCAATGAAATCAGCAAAGCCAACACAAAACTTTCAAACGACAATTTTGTTCAGCGCGCACCCGAAGCGGTGGTCCAGCAAGAAAAGGACCGCATGGCGCAATTTACGGAAACACTTGAGAAGGTAAAAGAACAGTTCAACAAGCTGAAGTAAGCGTGTTGGAAGCAGGCACGCTTAAAATAATAACGATTTTAGAAACGCTTCATCGGCCTTGGAAAGCAGGCCGTTACGGCGCGCCGCCTCGATAAGATCGGGGCGGCGCTGTGCGGTTATCTTCAGTGATTGCCGTCTGCGCCATTGCGCAATATTAGCGTGGTGTCCCGACAATAACTCAGCCGGAACCGACTCACTTTCGTACACTTCCGGCCGGGTGTAATGAGGGCTGTCGAGCAACCCGGTCAGATCCTCGTGAAACGAATCCTGGCGCGCCGAATCAGCATCATTCAATACGCCCGGCAACAGGCGTATAACGGAATCTATAACAGCCAATGCCGGGATCTCGCCGCCCGACAATACAAAATCGCCAAGTGAAATTTCTTCCGTTACGCAGCGATTGATGAAACGCTGATCAAGCCCTTCATAGCGCCCACAGATGAGAATAGCGCCCTGGCTATGTGCCAATGCTTGAGCACGACTCTGCGTAAATGGCTTGCCGGCAGGCGATAACAGAATGACTGCGGGGGTATCTTTACGGGCGCTTCGCGCCGCCGTCACGGCTTTTTCCAGTGGCTCTGCCATCATGACCATACCCGGCCCACCACCATAGGGGCGGTCATCAACTGTGCGATGGATGTCTTGGGTAAAGTCGCGTGGATTCCATAATTGCAACGCCCACTGTTCACGTCGATGCGCGCGTCCGGTTACGCCCAAATCGCGCACAACCGAGAACATATCGGGGAAAAGTGTAATAACGTCGAAACGCATCGCTGTCCCTACCAGTCGGCAGGCCAGTTACTGTACAGACTTTTGTTTTGAAGGTCGACCGTATGCACATGGGCCTGCACAAATGGCACTAACACCTCCTGAACACGACCTTTTTCATTCAGAAGGCGCTCCAGCACGCCGCTTTCCGTTTCGCAAGCCCGAGCTACGCGCAAGACACCATGGGCTCCGTTATCGATGACTTCGATAATTTCGCCGAGCAATACCGTTTCAGAACCGTGTTCACCATATAAGCGACAACCGATAAGATCTATCCAATAATACTCATCGTCCTCGGCTTCAGGAAACGCACTGCGCGGCGCCCATACGGTATAACCCTTCAACGCCTCTGCTTGATTGCGATCGCTAACAGAACCAAGCTGCGCAACGACGCTATCTGTGTGAAAGCGCG
Organism: Pusillimonas sp. DMV24BSW_D; assembly: GCF_011388195.1. Classification (NCBI taxonomy): domain Bacteria; kingdom Pseudomonadati; phylum Pseudomonadota; class Betaproteobacteria; order Burkholderiales; family Alcaligenaceae; genus Neopusillimonas; species Neopusillimonas aestuarii. The sequence goes on from NZ_CP049990.1 coordinate 2,536,332, forward strand.
AGGTTTGCACACGGTAGCTTGTACCCGGGTGCGAAAAAGCGCCCTGCTTCCCAGGCGGGACGGGCGCTTTTAACCACCAAACGGAGGTACCCAGCAATACGTCTGCTTGAGCCGAATGGGGCTGGATCTTCACCCAGCCTTTTACACCATAGGCTGAAACGATACGGCCAAGCTCGACCAAGTCGCGCGGCGCCGCTTCGGCAGACTGTGCCACTGCAGTATTAGGCTGCAGCCTGTTCGGAGTAGGTTTTCACCAAACGCTGAACGGCAGGCGACAACTTGGCACCATTGGATGTCCAGTATTCAACACGGTCTAGGGCAATGCGCAGGTTTTCCTGGCCTTCACCGCCTACCGGGTTGTAAAAACCAATACGTTCAATAAAACGACCATCACGACGATTACGTGAGTCGGCTGCTACTAAACTGTAAAACGGACGCTTCTTCGAGCCACCACGGGCTAGACGAATCACCACCATAGGTAATCCTTTGAAAATGTTGTGGAAAACAAAAGATTCTAGCATTTTTTCTTTGCTTATAGCAAACAGAAAAAGCCAAAACCACCAAAAATAGTTATTTAACGCCGCGCCATGAAATGCAGAGCACTATCGGCCCCGGAGACTTGTGCCACAAGCGCATTTCCGGTTTGACGGGCAAAGGCCTGAAAGTCGCGCACCGCGTTGGGGTCGGTGGTAATCACTTTCAAAACCTGACCACTTTCCAGTTGCGCCAGGGCCTTCTTGGCGCGCAAAATGGGCAACGGGCATTTTAACCCAGTTGCGTCCACTTCCAATTGAAATTCCGGTAAAGATTGTTCCGAACCGCTCATGCCACCCGTTCCCGCACCCACGCCTCTACACTTTCCAACGCTTTAGGCAACGCCTGAACCTCGGTGCCGCCGCCCATGGCCATGTCGGGACGGCCACCGCCCTTGCCGCCTACCTGGCCGGCTACCAGCCCAACCAGATCTCCGGCTTTAACCTTGCCGGTTAAATCATTTGTTACACCGGCCACTAGGCTTATTTTGTCGCCATCTACCGTAGCCAATACCACAATGCCCGACTTAAGGCGTTGTTTCATATCGTCGACCATGCCGCGTAAAGCCTTGGCCTCCACCCCGGCCAACTGCCCCACCAACAAACGGCCACCACCGTTTAGCTCGATCGCTTGCGATAGTAAATCGTTACCCGCTGATGAGGCCAGCTTTTGCTGCAGACGCTGCACTTCCGCTTCGGCCGCTTTAAGCTGCCCTTGCAGCATGGAAATGCGCTGACCCAGCTCCGCAGGTTGCGTTTTCAATTGGCCGGCCGCATTTTGCAATGTCGCCTGGGTTTGCTGAACCCAGTTCACCGCGTTATCGCCTGTAATGGCCTCGATACGGCGCACACCTGCCGCCACACCACCTTCCGACACCACTTTGAACAAACCGATATCACCAGTGCGCGACACATGAGTACCACCACAGAGCTCACGTGAAAAACCAATATCAAGAACGCGAACCTCATCGCCGTACTTTTCACCAAACAAGGCAACCGCTCCGCCCTGCACGGCATCATCGTAAGACATAAGTTGTGCCGCAACCGCTTTATTTTCAAGCACCTGAGCATTCACAATCTGCTCAATTTCGGCAATTTCCTTTGCACTTACCGGGGCATCATGCGCAAAATCGAAACGGGTTTTTTCATGATCGACCAAAGAGCCACGTTGCTGTACGTGTTCACCCAATACATCGCGCAAGGCTTTGTGCAGCAAATGCGTGGCAGAATGGTTGCGCATGGTGCGAGCACGGCGCACGGCATCTACTGTTGCACGAACCGAATCACCCACCGCGAGCCGCCCCTGCTTGAGTCGTCCATGATGGCCGAACACTTGCGGTTGCACTTTCTGTGTGTCGTGCACTTCAAACAACGCATTATCGGTTTCCAGTAGTCCGGCATCACCCACCTGACCACCTGATTCGGCATAGAAAGGGGTAATGTCGAGCACCGCGATGGCATCTTGATCAGCCTCAATTTCATTCACCGCTGTACCGTTAAGGTACAAGGCTGTAATTTTGCCCTGCGCTTGCAGGTTTTCGTAGCCATCAAAGCGGGTATCGACCCCTTCGTAGCTCAACCCTTCCACGGCTTTGAATTTGCCGGCGGCACGCGCTTGTTCGCGCTGGCGTTCCATTGCTTGTTCGAAGCCGCTTAAATCGACGCCCACTTCCCGCTCGCGGCAGATGTCGGCGGTAAGGTCTACCGGAAAACCGTAAGTGTCGTAAAGCGTGAACAGTGTTTGGCCGTCGAGCACTTCTCCATCTTTAAGGCCAGACAGCGCGCCTTCCAGAATTTTCATGCCGTTTTCAAGCGTCTCGCTGAAACGGCTTTCCTCTTGACGCAATACTTGCTCCACCCGGGCTTGCTGGGCAGCCAACTCAGGGTATGCATCGCCCATTTGCTGTACAAGATCGGCGACCAATTTGTGAAAAAACAAGCCCGACTGACCCAACTTATGCCCATGCCGCAGGGCACGCCGTACAATGCGGCGCAGCACGTAACCCCGGCCCTCATTGCTGGGTATCACGCCGTCTATTACCAAAAAGCTGCAGGCACGAATGTGATCAGCAATCACTTTCAGCGAGTTGTTACCCAGATCGGCCGTATTGGTTTCACGCGCGGCGGCTTTAATAAGCGCCTGAAATAGGTCAATTTCGTAGTTCGAATGCACATGCTGCAAAACCGCAGCGATGCGCTCCAGCCCCATGCCGGTGTCAACACACGGGCTGGGCAACGGGTTCATATTGCCTTGCGCGTCGCGCTCGAACTGCATGAACACCAGATTCCAGATTTCAATGTAACGGTCACCGTCTTCATCCGGCGATCCGGGTGGACCACCCCACACATCCGGACCGTGATCGTAAAAAATCTCGGAACAGGGGCCGCATGGGCCGGTGTCGGCCATTTGCCAAAAGTTGTCGGAAGCGTACCGAGCGCCTTTATTATCCCCAATGCGCACAATACGATCTTTGGGCACATTCACTTCGTTGGCCCAAATGTCGTAGGCTTCATCGTCTTCTTCGTAGACCGTCACCCACAGCTTATCGGAAGGCAGCCCGTAAACCTGGGTCAATAGCTCCCAGGCATACATAATGGCGTCGCGTTTGAAATAATCGCCGAAGCTGAAATTACCCAGCATTTCAAAAAACGTATGGTGGCGCGCAGTGTAGCCTACGTTTTCCAGGTCGTTATGCTTGCCGCCGGCACGCACGCAGCGCTGTGAACTGACCGCACGCGTATAGCCGCGGGTTTCCTTGCCGGTAAAGACATCTTTGAATTGCACCATACCTGCGTTGGTAAAGAGCAATGTGGGGTCGTTGGCCGGAATTAACGGCGACGACGGCACCACCTGATGGCCTTTCGATTCAAAGAATGACAGGAATTTTTGACGTATTTCAGATGTCTTCATTTGCTGTGCAGCGTAATTGTTTGGCAAGAGTGAATGCAACCAGCGCAAGATTATAGACTTAGTCGAGCGAGAGCAACTGCGCAACAGCGGAAACAGCAATCACTTCCGGCAGTTTACTGGAGGTTTTCACCAGCCCGATGGGGCACTGCATACGCGCCACCATCGCTTCGGGAAACTGCCGACGCAAGCGCGATACGAAACGGGCCTTCTTGGTGGCCGAACCAATGAGCCCCAAAAAGCGAAACGATTTGCGCGCCATGATCTCCTGCACAATTTCAAGATCGAGCGCATGGTTGTGGGTTAACACCAGCCAACATGCATCGTTTGGCAAATCCCGCACGTCTTCTGCGTCTCCCTGCAGGCATTGCACATTGGCAGGAACCTGTTCGGGCCATAAGTCGTCGCGCGGGTCGAGCCAGATAACGTTCACCGGCAACGTACCCAGCACATTGATAATGGCGCGCCCGACATGACCGGCACCGCAAACGACAACCGTTAGGGACGCCGCCATGATACGGTCTTCCAGAACGCCTTGATCGTCGTCCCAACGCGCTTCGTCAACGTTAAACCCGGCAGCGGCTTGTTCCGATAAGTGAATTTGCACTGGATCTGCGTCATTAAACGGCACCCGTCGGATAACCGAGCGCCGCTGATCAAGCGCAGCCTCTACTTCATTGCACCAGGCCAGATCGGCTGCATCCAGACGTTCGAATGCCAGCCACACAACACCGCCACAACACTGCCCCAGGCTGGGCCCTAGCGCATAACGCTGCACTTTACGTTGCGGCGCTGCCGTACCGGCCAATGTTTCCCGGGCCAGTGCGATGGCCTGATATTCCAGATGCCCCCCACCGATCGTGCCCCACGTTTGTGTCTCGTTTACCCAAATTTTGGCTCCGCCACCCCGTGGGGCGGAGCCCGCCGAACGCAATACTGTTACCAGCACTGTCGGCTTGCCCGCCCGCAACCCCTCAACCGCTTCGGGCTGCCAAGCCGGGTTAGCCATGATCGGCGGCAACCTCGACGGCTTGCCCCAATTGCGAGGCCGGGCATCCGCCCACCGATTCCAGTGCTTTAAGTACGCATTCGGCCGTGGCTGGGGCATCCATAAGCGGCACTGCCTTGCGGTCGCCGGCCGCATGAACCGCATCACGAATAGCAAAGAAGACCGACAAAGCCAGGGGCAGTGGCGGCTCCCCCATGGCTTTGGATTGGTAAATACTGTCTTCGCGATTGTTGTTTTCGAAGAACGCCACATTGAATTGTGCCGGACAATCGGACACCGACGGGATTTTGTAGGTAGACGGCGCATGTGTCATTAAGCGGCCTTTGTCGTTCCACCAAAGTTCCTCTGCTGTCAACCAGCCCATACCTTGAATAAAGCCCCCTTCTACCTGACCCAAATCGACAGCAGGGTTAATGGGGCGCCCTGCGTCGTACAAAATATCAGCACGTACCAACCGGTTTTCGCCGGTAAGAGTGTCGATAATGACCTCGGCGCAGGCAGCCGCATACACAAAATAATAGAACGGGCGGCCGGTTAAGGTTTCCGTATCATAATGAATTTTCGGGGTACGATAAAAACCCGAAGACCACAACGGAATACGATTGGCGTGAGCCGTCTGCACGAACTTGGCAAATGGCACGCGAGCCTTGTCGCCACACTCTACATGGTTGTCGACAAAAGCCACTTCAGCAGCATCACAACCATAATGATCAGCCGCGAAATCAGCCAGCGCAGCCTTGATTTTGCGCACAGCCACCTGCGCCGCTTTACCGTTCAGGTCAGTACCCGTTGAAGCGGCGGTTGCCGAAGTATTGGGCACTTTCGATGTATCGGTTGCCGATGAACGAACATGCTTCAGGTCAACCCCCAGCTCCTCGGCCACGACCTGCGCGACCTTGGTATTCAGACCTTGACCCATTTCGGTACCACCATGGTTCACCAACACCGAACCGTCGGTATACACATGCACCAAGGCACCGGCCTGGTTTAACTGCGTCAGCGTGAAGGAAATACCAAATTTCACGGGTACCAGCGACAAGCCTTTCTTCAGCACCCGGTTGTTTGCGTTGAAGGCATCGACCTCTTTGCGACGCTCGCGGTATTGCGAGGTTTTTTCCAACTGGTCGACCAATTCATGGATGACATTGTCTTCCACCTTCATTTGATATGGGGTGATATTGCGATCGGTGCGGCCATAAAAATTAAGCTTGCGCACATCGAGCGGATCCCTACCCAGCTTGGCAGCGATATCTTCAATTACATACTCGATAGCCATAATGCCCTGCGGGCCGCCAAAACCACGAAACGCGGTATTCGATTGCGAATTGGTTTTTACCCGCAAAGACAAAATGTCGAACGTATCCAGATAGTAAGCGTTGTCGGAATGAAAAACCTGGCGGTCAGCCACCGCACCGGATAAATCGGCTGAATAACCGCAACGCAGTTGCTGGACGAATTTCACAGCCGTAATTTGGCCGTCGTCGGTATAGGCAACGTCGTACTCAACGCGGAAGTCGTGCCGTTTACCGGTAATCATGAAGTCGTCGTCACGGTCGGCGCGAATTTTTACCGGGCGGCCTGTTTTTTGGGCCAGCATGGCTGCGTTCACGGCGAACTGCCACGATTGGGTTTCCTTGCCACCGAACCCCCCCCCCATGCGGCGGCACTGCACTTTAATGGTGTGCGAAGGCTGGTGCAACACATGGGAAATCATCAGCTGCATTTCAGTGGGGTGCTGCGTCGACGCGAACAACTGCATCTCACCGTCTTCACCGGGCACCGCGTACGATACCTGCCCTTCCAGATAAAACTGCTCTTGCCCACCACAATAAAAACTACCTTGATGGCGATGTGGGCCGGCATTCAGCTTGCCTTCCATATCGCCCTGAGCGATGCGTACCGGAGGTAAAACGTAAGACTCTTTCTCTGCGCCTTCCTGCACATCAAGCACAGGATGCAAATCTTCATACTCAACTTCGGCCAACTTCACCGCTCGACGTGCCAAGTCGTAGGAAGTGGCTGCCACGGCGAACATGGGTTGCCCGTAGTACTCGACCACGCCGTCGGCCAATACCGGCTCATCCGCTTTAGCCGCGCCGATATATTTATCACCGGGAACATCTTCAGCTGTAATCACCGCCACCACGCCCGGCGCCGAGCGCACTTTCGACAAATCGAGTTTCGTGATGCGGGCATGAGCACGTTCAGACAGGCCAAACGCGCCATATAGCGTACCCTGCCACTCGGGGATGTCGTCGGTGTACTGAGCACGACCGCTTACGTGCAAGTGAGCACTCTCGTGAGGAGCGACTGTGCCGACTGTTCGATATTTACTTTTCATCATACGACCTCCGTGCTGATGCGCGTGGCGGTTTCTCCCGAGCTTTCAAGATAGAACCGGTATATAAGATTGCGTGCGGTTTGCAGGCGATAATCGCTGGTGGCCCGCATGTCAGTTAAGGGCTGGTAATCTTGCCCCAGCGCAGCCATAGCTGCAGCAACGGTTTGCTCATTCCAGGGTTGGCCAACCAGAGCTTTTTCCGCTTCGTACGCACGACGCGATGTGGCCGCCATGCCTCCGTGTGCGATACGTATCGAAGCTACTGTGTCGCCATCCAGCTGAATGGCATAGGCACTGCATACCGCCGAGATGTCCTGGTCAATTCGTTTTGAAAGTTTGTAGGTTGCCACCTTGATGGCCGGGTTACGCAGAGGCACCTTAATGGCTTCCAGGTATTCGCCCGGCTCGCGGTCTTGCTTGCGGTAATCCAGATACAAATCCTCAAGTGCCAGCTCGCGACGGCGATCACCCTTGCGCAAGACCACCCGGGTTTGCAGGGCAATTAACAACGGGGCAGTATCACCAATAGGCGAACCATTGGCAACATTACCCACCAATGTGCCCGAATTACGAATGGGCATGGAAGCAAACCGTTTCCATAACTCGGTGGCTTCGGGGTACTGCTTGGCCAGTGCCTCGTAACCTTCGTTCAATAGCACCGCAGCGCCAATAACCAGATGGTTATCCTCTTCTTTGATATAGGCCGCATCAGCCACATTACCTAAATAAATGACCTTGGAAAAATGCTTTAGCTGCTTGGTAACCATTAAGCCCAGGTCGGTGCCGCCGGCCAGCAAGGTCGCATCGGGGTGTTCATTGAACAATTGCGCCAATTGGTTGCTGGTTGTGGGTGCCCAATAGGTTTTATCGGGTGTTTCAATAAGCAGTGGCTCTTGGGTTTGATCGTGCAGTTCCTGAAGCTGTTGCTTAAGCGTTTCAAGCGCCTGATCGGCTTCCGGATACTGCCCCATATTCATGGTGGCATCGATAATGGGCCGATACCCGGTGCAACGACATAAATTGCCCGACAAATTATCCAGCACTTCTTCGCGGCTTGGCCGCACCTGGCCTTTGCGGTACATGGTGTACATCGACATGATAAAACCGGGCGTGCAGAAGCCGCATTGCGAGCCATGGTAATCCAGCATGGCTTGCTGCACCGGATGCAATGGCTCGCCGTGCGCCGCCAAGCCCTCTACTGTCCACAGTGCTTTGCCGTCTAGGGTGGGCAAGAAGCGAATGCAGGCATTAATGGCGCGAAATGCAACCTGACCGTCTTCCAGCGAGGCTTCGGTTACGGTACATGCCCCGCAATCCCCCTCGGCACAGCCTTCTTTCGTACCCACCAGCCCCGCCTGGTTGCGTAAGTACTGCAGCACGGTTTGGGTGGGGGATTCAGGCACCACGGTATGCAACTGCCCATTCAAATAAAAACTTACTGTGTGTCTTTGCGTCATTCTTTCATCTCCGGTGAGGATCGGCTTTTAAACCGACCCCGCCGTGCAAACGTGAAGCCCGCACGGCGGCTTCATTCTTATTATTGGATCAGACGGGTGCCGGCTCTGCAAACGTGCCGTCTAATGTATAAACCTGGTTCAAATTACATTCATCGCAATTGGGTGCAGAACCAATTCGATCAACCACAATAAAATTGCCGCCTGGCCCCAAATTGAGCAAAGGGTGATGCCACACCCCGGCGTGATAATTCACCCCCTGATCGCCATTTACATAAAAAGCTTGTAAACCGGTTTCATCCGGGCGATCGTTCGCACCACCGGGGGCCACCACGGCAATAAAAGCGTTGCCGGAGGTGGGAATCCAGGCCTGGCTGCCCAACGGATGGCGCTCGAGCATGGCCACTTCAATGGGAAACGCAAATGCCTGTCCCACCGTCATGCTGATTCCGGGCTCACCGTCGTCTCCTTTCACCTGGATCTTCCCTAGATGATGATAACGCTGAGTGGTGCCGCTGTTAATGGGGAAAGCGTCACCCTCGCGTGTTGAAATGACATCGCCAAAAGGCGCGAACGCCTCTTTGGTTAACGGTTTTAACTTTAATACCTGTGGCACATTAACCCCCTTTCTTGGCCAGGCGACCCCAAATGCGCAAGCGGCTAACCCCGCCGTCGGGGTGCATATTCAATTTGACATGCGTCACTGCGCCAAGTTCTTCCAGTTGGTCACGCTCGAAAAAATGCTGCTTGTCGGGCCCCATTTTTTGTTCGCGCAGCAACACCGGCCAGAACATGGCCTGTGTGATCGTCGATTGATCAGTACCGTACGTGACATTAGCGGCCTGAATGGAAACACGATCGGGGTAGTTCCCTTTGAAGTGTGCGGTGTCGACTTCGATCTTTTCAACGATAACAGGATGGCCCAGCTCGACCACCACCCAGTCGTAACCGGGTTCGCGGCGGCGGCGGGTTTCCCAGCCGTCTCCCATGTTCACCCCGCGGCCGGGCATCACCAAGCGGAACGGCACGCCGAAGTGGGCGTCGTTAAAGCCCACAATGCGGCCGCCATTGGCCAGTGCCGATACCTCATACAATGCATCGGGGTCTTTCGATGTCCAGTCGGTTGCCGGCTGGCCATACACACGGAAACGGGCCACCCCACCATCGGGGTAGATATTCAAACGACAGTGAGTCCAGCGACGATCGTCATTAAACTCGATGAAGTGGTGAGTACTGGGCGACAGAGTGGTGGAAGGCACAATTTCCGTCCAGACAGTCGACTCGTCGGGGGTATCTTCACAATAGCAGGCCAGCACGGAAGCCGCCGGTGGATAATTACCGGTGAAATGACTGGTGTCGATATCAATACCTTTAATGACACCCGAAACACCCAGTTTGATAACGGCATAATCATGCCCACCGTCACGGCGGCGGCGCGTTTCCCAGCCGTCCATCCATTTACCGTGGTCGTCGAACTTACCCACAATAAAAACGGGTTCGGCCGACTGCAGCATGCGATTGGCTTCACCAAACCATTGATCGGAGCATTCAATTACTTCGGCACCGAAGTCATCGAGCGCCAGATTCGCATAACGATTCACAAACTCCGGAAACTCAACGCTTGGGGCGTTAATGACCGTACCAACGGGCATATGAGGCGCTGCCATGACTACACTCCTGACAAAACAAAAATTAGAAAACCGATTAACGGATTGATTAAAACAACTGTTCTCCGGCATTTTTTGCCCGCCGGACGGCAATCACTCGTCAAACAAGCCTATTGGGCTTAAGCAGTAGTTACCAGGTCGTTCAGACGGAAACCACCAATTTTGTAGATTTGCTGCAAGCTTTCACGCTTTTCATCTTCAACCGAAAGCTGCAAACGTCGTTCAAATTGCTGAATAATGCCGGCACGGTCATAACCTTTCACAGCCAAAATAAAAGGAAAGCCAAACTTTTTGTTATAGGCTTCATTTAACTCGGTGAGGCGGGCATATTCCTGTGGCGAGCACTGATCAAGGCCGGCACCGGCCTGTTCCGACGTGGACTCCTCAGTGAGTTCGCCCCGTACTGCGGCCTTACCGGCCAGCTCCGGGTGAGCACGAATCAATTTGAGTTGAGCTTGTTCACCGGCCCCTTCAATTTGCTTCACCATAGCGGCATGTAATTCCGCTACGCTTTTATAGGGCCGAGCGCTAACGGCACCTTCAGCCACCCACGGTGAGTGTTCGAAAATACCCCCCAAAAGCTTGACGAAATCAGCTTCCGGCAATTGATTTAACTCAGAAAGTGAAACTTTTTTGGTCATTCAAACCTCTTGAAATGGATGATGCTCAACCCAGTGACGCGCAATATCGGCACGGCGACATACCCAAACACGATCATGACGCTGGATATAGTCGAGAAAACGTTGTAAAGCCACAAAACGCCCGGGACGCCCGATTAGGCGGCAATGCAAACCCACCGACAACATTTTGGGCGCTTCTTCCCCTTCTGCATACAACACGTCAAAAGCGTCTTTCAAGTAACTGAAGAAATGCTCACTGGTGTTGAAGCCCTGCGGTGTTGCAAAACGCATATCGTTGGTATCAAGCGTGTAAGGCACCACCAAATGAGGCTTAAGCGTCCCGTCTTGCCGTTCAACTTGTGTCCAGAATGGCAGGTCGTCCCCATAGTAATCAGAGTCGTAAAGAAATTGCCCCTCTTCCACGACCAGACGGCGGGTATTGGGGCTATCGCGCCCGGTATACCAGCCTAACGGGTGTTCGCCCAATAAGGCGGTAATGACCTCTACACAGCGCTGCATGTGCTCGCGCTCGATTGACTCAGGCATAGACTGATAATGAATCCAGCGATAGCCATGGCAGGCAATCTCGTGGCCCAGCTCAACAAACGCCTGCGCTACTTCAGGGTGACGCTCAAGGGCCATGCCGACGCCGAAAACCGTTAAAGGCAATTTACGTTTTTCGAACTCACGCAAAATACGCCATACGCCGGCACGCGAACCATATTCGTATATGGACTCCATTGACATATGGCGATCGGGATACGCCGCCGCCCCGACAATTTCCGACAGAAATTGTTCGGAAGCCGGATCGCCGTGCAACACACAGTTTTCACCGCCTTCTTCGTAATTCAGCACAAACTGAACCGCAATTTTGGCCTTGCCAGGCCATTGTGCATGTGGCACATTGCGACCATAACCGATCAGGTCACGGGGATACTCAACGGGCATGCAAGCTCCTTAACGTTTTACGGTAAATACCGACCAGGGATCGGGCTTGCGAGTTTGGGTTTCCTCAACCCTATGCTCGCAATCTTCCAGGTGGTGACACATGGCCGCTATTGCCCCTTCGCGGTTGCCGGCCAGTAATAAATCTAGAATCTGGTCGTGCTCCATATACGAGCACGTGCTTGAACTGGGGGTGTCGTGAAACGCAATAATCAGTGTGGTCCGGCAACACAGCGCGTGCATGAACTCAGTAAGAACATGGTTTCCCACCAGACGTGCCATCTTTACGTGAAACGCGTTCGACAACCGCAACCAGCTAATTCGATCACCTGTTTCAAACGCCTCCTTTTCCTGGCGCACCATTTCCCGCAAAGGTTCCAGACGCGCGGACAAATCAGACATTTGCAGCAACTTGTCGATCAAAACACACTCCAGCGTTCTGCGTGCCTCGAAAACCTCTCGTGTTTCCGCTGGATCTGGTTGCCATACATATGCGCCCCTGTTCGGCAACAACACGACAATTTTGTCGTGCCCCAACTGTGCCAGCGCCGCGCGCACGGTTGCACGCGAGCAACTGAAAATATCGCACAACGCCGATTCGGTCAGTTTTGCGCCAGGAAGCAAGCGCCGATCCATGACGGCATCGAAAATTTCTGCGTAAACGCGGTCCACCTCAGAGACCCGCCCTATTTTTTGGCCGCGCCTTTCAAGCAGCGAAGACGCACGCGGGGCGGTACTTTCCCCTTGCAGATCATCGTGTTGGTCTAAATAAAGCATGCCCTTATTCGCCCCGGTCGTTGCATTTCACAAAATCACGTCTTGACAATTATTGGCTCTTAAAACAAAATCGTCAACATAAATTGTTAACAATTTGGAGGATTCATGGGAAAACTATCCACCCACGTACTCGATACCATGCATGGAGGCCCGGCCAAAGGCGTCAAAATTGAGCTGTACGCCGCCGGCGAAACCCGGAAACTCCTGAAAACAGACACGACCAACGCCGACGGTCGTTGCGAAACCCCGTTACTCGGTCCCGATGAAATTCAGGCGGGGGTGTACGAACTCGTTTTTCACGCGGGCGATTACTTCGCAGCCAGAGGCGTGGTGATGCCCAATCCTCGGTTTGTCGATCAAGTTGTTATCCGGTTCGGCGTCGCGAACCCTAAAGAAAACTATCACGTCCCCTTGGTGGTCACTCCTTGGACATACTCCACTTATCGCGGTAGTTAATGCACGCCTCACCCGTCCCCAACCTCGGAAAATAAAATCATGGAAGCCTACCTGGTCGAATTCGGAAACTTGCTGTTGCGTTGGTTGCATGTTATTGCCGCCATAGCCTGGATTGGTGAGTCAATCTACTTCGTCATGCTCGACAATAGCCTGAAAACGCCCACCGACGATGCGGTAAAAAAGCGCGGTGTGCTGGGTGAAATGTGGGCTGTGCATGGCGGCGGCTTTTATCACAACCAAAAGTACATGACCGCACCAGCCGAGTTGCCGAAAGACCTGCATTGGTCGTTTTGGAAGGCTTATACCACCTGGCTGTCGGGTTTTGCCCTTTTCGTCATCATGTATATGTCGAACCCGGCTTTTTATTTAGCCAACCCATCCAGCCCATGGGAATGGGTGCGAGAACTATCAGGGTGGCAAGTTAACGTTATCGCCATTCTCTTCCTGATCGCCGGATGGGTCGTTTACGACCAGCTTTGCCGGCGCATCAGCCCCAACATGGAGCGCGACGGCATATTAAGTATTGGCGTCGCCGTCATGATGGTTATTGTTGCTTACCTTAGCGTACATGTTTTTCAGGGGCGCGCAGCTTTTCTCATGACGGGTGCGGTCATGGCCACCGCCATGTCGGCTAACGTGTTCTTCTGGATTATCCCCGGTCAACGTCGCATGGTTAACGCCATGAAAAAAGGCGAAGCGCCGAACCCCCTGGACGGCAAGCGGGGCAAACAGCGCTCGGTTCACAACACCTATTTCACGCTGCCTGTTGTGTTCCTGATGCTAAGCAACCATTATTCATTCACCTACACCAGCCCATACGCCTGGATCATCATGAGCCTGTTCATTTTTTCAGGTGCGACGATTCGCCAGTATTTTGTGTTGCGGCATCTGGGCCAAAACAAAATTGCATATCCAATAGTCGGCGTAGCGTTGCTTATTTTGATTGCATTCCTGGCCGCACCGGCGAGCAAGCAGTCTACGAGCGGTAATCAAGCCACCACGAACTCACAAGCCGCAGACCTAGTCACCCAGGGTACGGCCGGCAATGTACCCATAGCAAATGGCGAAATGGCTCGGGTAATGGAAATCGTGGAAGCCCGCTGCGTGCAATGCCATGCAGCGCAGCCCACACAAGCGGGGTTCGCGTCGGCACCTGCCGGTCTTGCCCTGGAAACAGAACAGCAGGTAATGGCCAATCCCGCACTCATCAAACAGGTCACTGCTAGTGGCTACATGCCTTTGGCCAATATGACGAAAATGACCGACGAAGAGCGCGAATTCATTGCCAACTGGACCCCGTGATCTCCTCTGAAGCAAATAATCTAAAACCACTTGCCGGCTGAAACTTAACCAACACACATATAACCCCGGGTTCGACCCGCGCCTGCATCAATGCCGCTGTCTGCAATACGCACTGCGGTATAACTAGTGGGACAAGTGCAGGCGCCGGTTACCGGGTTCATGGTATCCATGGTGCAACCGGTCGAGCTATTCACCGAGAAACCGCCTCCGCCCACCCCGCCGGCCGACACCCAGCGCATTCCGCGACACACAAGCAATCCACCAAAATTTTCCCGGGCCACCAAACCGTCCTCTGAACAAGGCGCCTGCGCAAAAGCCCGATACCCCAACCATAATGTATCGGCCGCTCGCAAGGATTGCTCAGTCGTAACCGTACCTTGAACCGAAAGTGCTGCCTGAAACTGGGGATCCCGTTCATCCTTCACCTTCAGAAAATCCATGGCCTGGGTTTGTTCAACCGTCACGGCCATAGCCACCGCGCCAGCCGGCAACGCCGTCATGCCCATTTCCGGGGGATTCAAAAACTCAAAACTTGCACCCGCAATCCGGTTTGGTGTAGCGGCAAACACGGCCCCCCCTTCGCCTCGCGCGGCAAGTAACCATTGAGCTTGCATGGCGGCATAATCAGCGGAACCGATTTCAGGCATCAATGCCCCATCTGTATAAATTAGCGCCTGTAAATCACAGTCTTGCCCAGGGCAGGCGCCGGAACGAAGAATATGCAACGCCAGCGCCGGACCAGATGCGAATCGCGCAGGAAATCCCTGGGGCAACAATGCCTGGTTAATAAGCTCAGAAATCGTGGGCCGAGCCCAATTTTCGTAACCCTCCGCATTCAATGCAGTCGCACTTTCAGCCATACGAATCGTCGAACCATGCCTAGCCAAATAATGCGTTGCCGCTGTTTTGGCAGTTCGCATCCAGCTTGCCGACGACTGTGCGACCGAATCGTTTATGCGGTTAACCCACATGTCAGCAGCCCATACGGCCAACAGTGTTGAGATCAAGGCGGCAACTATCAGTTCCAGCAGCGCAAACCCGCGATGATCAGTTTCACGCCGCAATGCCTGAGCATTGGACCTAACCTGCGATGAACACAAAATCATTAACATCGCCATGTTCGCACTCCGACTCAGTTTCAATAGCGCTATACGGTGTAGACGCATCTTTAATCGTCACTCCCGCAACTGTCATCGTCTCGGACACCCTCTGCATAATCGACGCAATCGACGGACAAGCCACGTGACTGACATTCGACAAAGAAATTGAAAATGCCGCCCCCATATCTTCAGCCTGCACACTGACGACCCCATCTGTCCCCAGGCCGTGAGCGACAACCGTAGTCGCGTCCGAGCCGGAAACAGAAAACAGCCCAGAATCTCCCACCATTCTGGCAAAGCTGGCTGTGGTAATCGCGTTATATGGTTCGGCACTTCCTGATGACGCATTCACCCGGGTATGTAAAACGAAACGCGCCAGTTCCTCTCCGACCTTGGGAACTTTATTCTCAACTAAATAATTGCCGATGGCCGGAATACCGATAATAGCCAGCAACAGAACAATAGCGGTGACAACCGCAACTTCCACCAGAGAAAAACCACGTTGAAAACGCAGTCCCGACGGCGTTAAACCACCTGCCTTCGCTGATGATCTCGAGCAGAACAGAGAAAAAGTCATTGCATTCGACATAAAATCACTCCTGTAAGAATAAAACCGCCAATTGATTAGGCACTACGAAAGAAACTCAATGGGCCGAGTAATAAACCATCAGCGCCCGACGCAAGTCATCGATTGCGGCGTAATGCCAAAGACCCAGCGCCAACAACCCTATTGCGCACGCCAAAAGCACCAACCAGCGCAAACCTGCGATCTGAAGACGAACCGTTCCCAGCATTTGCTGTTCAAGCCTTTGCCGCGTCAAAATCAACGCTTGCGCTAGACTACGCGCCATGGTCATGTCTTCCAGATACCAAAGCAGTTCTCGATCGAGCAGCCCTGTATCGAGCGATCGGGCACCCACGACCCCCGCATCAATCCGGGCCAGCATCCGGCACAAATGTTCCTCCATCCACCGCGTTGAGCCGGCTCGCAAGGCCTCAATGGCCGTGCGCAACTGCACCGAACCTTTCCCATCTGCCTCAAGCAAAACGACCAATACAGCCAAAAAACGCATGGTTTGCACCAGGCGATACAATCGCCACAACAAACTGGCGTCCAAGATCACCCTAAAAGACCCGACCAGGTTGGACAGTGACCAAACAACGAGCCACACGAAAATGCACAGGAAAACGGGCACAAACCACCAAAACTGCTCGACGTATTCCGCGAATCTGAACAAGGCATTTGCAGTCGCCCCGTAGTATTCATGGGGCAAGCTACTGAAAACCTGCTGCAACCTCGGTACCGTAAATAGCGGCATAGCAAGAGTCATGCCAAGCAGCACTAATACGGCAATCAACGCAGGCAACACCCCCGCCCACATCATGCGGCGTATCGATTCAATTAATCGGCATGCGTGTGCCAGATCACTCAAACTGTTAATGAGCGGGCGGTTCCCGGAACGTTGCGCAGCACGCAGTACCACACATTCCGCTGCTGGAAAGTATCCTTCCCACGTTTCCGATACGTCTCCACCTGTAAGCGGGTAACGTTGTGCCCAATGAGCAGACAAACATCCACGAGCCGTTCTCAAACCATAACGATCCGCGTCTCGTTCAAAAATTTCTTTTAGCGTCACGCGGCCTTGCGACCCCGTTAACAAGCACGACAAGTACTCGTAGTAATCGGCACGCTGATGATGAAAACGCCACGTCATGAATTTCAACATGTTGTTATGTGCAAACCTCATGTATTACACCTGCGCATCTGTCGTAATCGGCGCTCTGTTTCAAATGCATGAAAACGCGTTTCGATGTCACGAGGATCTACCAAACCCTGAAATACTTTTTGCATAGCGATGGCAAACGCGCCATCTTCCTGGGATATTTGCAAAGTGCCATAGTTCGCCGACCTCAATGCCTGGTAGTACCCATGAGTCAGTGCAGGCTCCAAACAATGTGCGGCGACGGTACGCCCTGAATAACCCGATAACTCAGGTAAATGGCGATTAATGCAGTTGGAACAACCATTGGGGTTGCGGAACTTCAACGCACTAATACTTCCTTCAAACAAATGCTGAATCAGATCCAACATTGCAACGGGGGGTGTTTTTATTTTCGTGGCGGGTAATGCACACTCCCGACAGAGTGTCGGCAACAGCACCTGATAAACGAGCATTTTCAAGACACCCGGGGTGGCCAGGAAGTCTCGCGGCACACCAACAGAAGCCGATGCCAACCGCTCTCCCGCAAGCAAAGCAGAGGCTGCGTGAGTGGTGCTATAGACACTTACGCCGGAACTCGCCAGGTCAACGAAAGCCCTGCCTGTTTCCAAGTCACGAATTTCGCCCAACAATACATCCGTCATGGCTGATCGTTTCAATGCCATTAGTTTTGTGGCAAAACGACTACCAGAAAGTGTGTCGACATCGCGCGCAATTGCGCTTTGAACCGCACGAGGTATTAAATACTCAACGGGATCCTCCAGTGTCATCACTTTGCGATGTGCGGGAATAGCCGCCATCAAAGTGGCCAGCGTAGTTGACTTGCCCGACCCTACACTCCCTGCGAATAGAATCGCGCCGCCTTCGGAGGTAGCCACCCGCTCTATTTGATTGACCTGATCCGGCAAATACCCCAGTTTCAACAAATCATTCTGAGGCGCAATCTGATCGCGCAACAATAAACGTAAACACACGCTGGGTCCGCGCTCGGCAGCCATGGAGGCCCAGCGTAATAACACCCGCCTCCCTCCAACTACTCGACTCATGGCCCCCTGTTGTTCTGCCAGTGGATCGAACACCGCTCCATTTCCTGCCCGAATGTCCATCCAGGCAACTGCAACCATATCCATCAAGTTAGCAGTTGATATCCCGCAGAAACGTTCGGGCATCACGTAACGACCGGCAATCGTGAAGCGCACCTCCGACTCGGGAGCATCCAGAAAGATATTGATGTGCACATCACTGGCCTGATTAACCACACCCCATTCGACCATGTCCTGAAAGGCGGCGGCCAGCGTCGTCGTCCGATATGCACCGTCAACAGCATTATTGAGCACGGCAACCGCTCCCAGCGCTTGCCCACGTGCAATTGCCATTAACATAGTTGCCGAGACGACATAACGTTGCGGCTCGGCCAGTTCGTAACCGCTCGCACTTAACCGCCGGGCCAGCTCATCCGCCTGGTCGCCGGCCACGTCGGCAGCCAGTGCCAGCAAAACCACTTTATTATCGGCACGTTGAACGGGGCAGATCCGATTAGCTAAAGCATCAATGTCCAAGTCTTTAACCAGCGTTCGCACGAGCGCCGGCGACAAGGCCCTTAATGCATCAAAATTAGATAATTCAATCGCACGGCTCACATCAAACCGCTCGAAACAGACAGGCTCCGATACCTCAAAGCCCGGTAGAACCGCATACTTGCGCTTGCCTCGCATGAACAGACTCATGGCGTATCCCCTGAATCGGTATCCATACACACGCGTTGCGACTTTCCCTTGCGCATCAACGTTAGACAACGGCCCTTCATCCCTACAAGACGATAAACAGTTTCGCCAGACGTCACCCCCACGGGCAATGCTTTTCCATTGATGTAAGTTAAGGTGCGTGTACCTGCCTGTACTTCAGCCACCAGTTTGCTGCCAGTACCGTAAAGCGCTGTCATACGCACTTTTGAATGAGGTAATTCCAGACGAGACTCCCTACCACCGGGCATTTTTCTTGTCTGCTCCAAACGGGCCGACTGTTGGCGCGCATGAGCCAGCGCCAAGGCCATTTCCATTCTCATCAACGCACGCACAGATACCAATTCCTCAGTCAACGCGTTGTTATCGGTTTTCTCCGCAACCCCAACGGTTTCACCCAAGTCAATCGTCTGCGCATTTGCACAAACACTCAATAAAAGCCACAAGGCCAACACAATCGATACGCATCGCTTCAGAAAGCACGCGGAAAACAAGTCATTCAACACGTTCATGAAACTCCCCCTCAAGTAACAAATGCAACTGACTGGCGCGTGCGCCCGGAACAATCTTGTCTTTAAGGGAAAGACGTGCGCGTGACCAACGGATTGCATTCAAATCGGCTAATAACAAAACATACGAACGCAGTGGCCCCGAAAGTTGAAGGGAGCGAGACTGGTAGGTCGTTAATCCGTCAGGTCGCGGCAAAACGTTTCCCTGAGGATCTATGGGTGCTGCTATCGCAAACGGCTTGGCTTCTCCCCATATGATGCGGTCAAAAGCAATGCTTGAGCGTTGCAGAATGCCCAACCAGGTTTTACGACTTTCTGCCGCAGTTGCGATATGCATCTGAGCGAGTGTCAGTTCAAGGTAAGGAACAGACCAAATAGCCGAAACCCGATCCAGATCACGCGGCTCCAACGTCCAGGAAGCCGGCAAAGCAGACTCGAGCGCCTGAACATCCGTTGCAGGATGGCGGCGAAGAAACTGCGCGACACAATGCCAAAGTTGCCGCGCAGGCAGGCACTCAACTTGTTTTAACCGCCACCCCGAAGGCGTCACGGCCACCCCATAAAGTGCCTCCAGCAACCGTTGTGTTCCTTGAACTCCATGCACAAAAACCCGATCCAAGGCCGCTTCCTGAGCCGCACGCCACCGACGCTCATGGCTTTGCGTCGTTGCCGCCAATATTTCTGAGTCCGCAGCCGATTCGGTCGCGCTGAAACTTGCAAAAATCACGAGTCCCACGACTAAGGCGACAATCGTGACCGAGATCCAGACGGACACTCCAACCCATGTTCGACGGCGCGCTTGCAGCATGCTGGCCTGCCCTGCATGTTGAGCCAAGAGCCCTAGACTCGGCGCGTCTTTATCGCGGCCCGATTGCAAATAGGCCATCCGGGGATAAGCGCGACGCAACTCCACCACAACTGCATCGAATGACTCGGGGTCAGATGCAAGAATATCGGTGCGTATCACAACAACACCTTCGTGAACCGCCACAAGCCACCAACAATCCGGTGCCAAGTTCAAACACACAACCCACGTACCGCTCTGATACAAAGTAGCCACATTCTGTGCGGCGGAGAAAACCACTTCTCTATTCATGCCCGAGGCTTTGCGTCGGGAAATATTGGCCAACCCAACCGCCGCCGTCTTATCGGACGCCAAGACAAAATGACTGGCCCGATAACGACCCGCCCTGCGCCGAGCTTCCCGTCTGCCCAACGATTCAATCAGCGGCAACCATTCCAGCCCAAATGCCAAGGTTTTCCCCGCAACAGACTTAAGAAGAGATTCTTTCATCGTCTCACCTAGAACCCTTCTTCTACCTGTGCGGTAATCACAATGACCGTTTTAAGACGTTGCCGTGATGCCTTGTCGTTGCCGCCCAATACCAAAGGCATACCCGGATTAAGACGACGCAAGTCGGCGCTCTCCTGAGTGCGATCAAAACCTGAGACCAAAACTGGTTGCCCCGGACGCAACGCCAGTTGTTGAACTGTTCCATTGCCATCGATTGTGACTTGCTGCAGTTGCAACGGGTTACTTGAGTCACCAAAGGTGACAGATTTAAGCGGCTGGGCGACGGTGTTGTCGTACGCCAAAGACAACAAAATCTGGCCGTCCTCTTGCGCATCGGGCACGAGCGTCAACAATGAGCCCACCGTCTCTTCTTTTTGACTGATAGAAACAGTCGGCAGCGTTGCATCAAGATAGTTGCCTGATACGGAACTTTCAACCCTGTCTATATACGAGAAGGTAGTACGCACAGCATGAGTCACCGGACGTCTGTTAAGGGTTAAAACCGGCACACTGCTGCGCCGGATGACTTTCCCCACTTTTCCCAAAGCGCTTACGATCGCCTCACTGCCACTAAACGGGCCTTTACGTATGCCCAGTCCCAACTGAGCCATGTCAGCCGCGATAGCACCCGGCGCAGCAGCGGCAGCCGCTACACGGGCACTGGAAAAAACAATGTTCCAGTCAACACCGGCCTCTACCGAATCGTTGGTCATTAACGTAATTTCTTCAAAAATAAGCCTCACGCGACGCGTAAGAGCCCTATTTTCTTTTTCAAGATAACCGGCGACCTGCTGAAGGACTTGAGGCGTATCCGTAACCACAACCAAGGCACTTCCCCCTTCGTGCGCAACTGCCACACCTGCCTGAGTTAAAAATGGCTGAATACGTGCCTCAACGACCTCCATTACGCTAACTGCATCGCTCTGGAGCTCCGTACGCGAACTACTGGCAAAGCCACTGTCTCCGGATTTTCGCCCTGCACCCAGCGCTGCTTGTGCCTGGACGGCAAGTGTGAGCGCGCGAACATTAAAGACGCGTGTCTCAGTTCGATAGAATTCAATCCGTTCGTGCTCATAGCGCCAGTAAACGCCAAGCGCTGCAGCGACACGATCAAGAATACGTGCCAGTGGTTCTGATTCGCCTGACAAACTGACCGTTTGCCGATTCAGGCCAACGCGTGTCTGTGCGCTGTCCGCCCCTGACAAGCGCTGCGTAAACAAATCATTTGACAGCAAAGCCTCTGGGTGGACATAAACGGGAATGCCAGTAGCCCGGGTAATACGCCGTGCGACCCTTGTCAGCCCAATCGGTCCGTCGGAAAACAATAAGGTTGTTCGGACATGGCTGCGCAACGCTGCGGGTAACGTCACTTCACGCGCCAAAGGTAAAGAGCGCCCTGCAAGCCAGGGACGATCGACATGTTGAGCTTGCTCACGCAACTGCGGACTACTGACCATTTGCGCAAATGCGTTATGGCTTGCCGTTACTTTGCTGTCGGTTTCGACAGCTGACAAAGCGACTTTTTGAATCGCATCACCTAGTGCACACCCTGTCAGGATGAACGCCGATAAAGGAAAGGCAGTCGATATGGCAACAAGACGAAAAAGTTTCAGACGACTCATGATGCACTCATCGTCTTTCGGGCACGATCACACGGTTGCGCAAACGGCACTATGCGCAACACACGATTAGAATAGAAGCATGGCTGTAAAGGTCTGTCCCCCAATTCGCTCGAAGCAACCAAACTACGCACGGCTTCTTCAAACGAGGTATCGAATTGCGCGCTTCCCACTATGGGGATGTCGACATCAACCGCCCAGTGCTCAGGCCCGAAGTCCCATTGCGCAAATCGTGCCCACTGCGCTAGAGCCTCACGCATGGTGCCGTCGGCCGGACCTACCTTGAAAGTATTTACGGGCTTGGTGTCGCCCCTTTCAACCGGGATGACAGGCTTAAGCGGCTCGGTCGCGGCGATCACTTCGACCGGGATGGCCGGCACATCTGGCACCACGGAAGTCGCCGCCTGCTCGGCCATGAGAGAGTTCTCTACACCCGTATCTCCTGCCACCTCGGCCTGCCGATACACATGGCCTTGAACATGACCACCGTGAATCACAAGATGTGACCACACACCTGGCAATATCACGTACGGCCCGGATTGACGGTAAGTGAGTAAAGTGTCCTCCTCGCCTCGTCTTGCAAATACCGCGGGGACCGGCGTACCAGACGGGAACTGCAACCAGGTTTGGCGACCATCATCAAAAGCCTGTAGGGGCGTAACCCGTTTATCTCCTTTGATGACCCACTCGAAATTGAATTGGCCTACGGAGGCGGGTGTGTCAAATGCCCTTGCCCATTGCGACACCTGGGCGCAACCGGTTGTGATCATCAACAATAGAAAAACGCTGTACCGGAAAAAAATGCCGAAACTGACCATGCTTGTTCTCCCTTCGAAGCCCGCGCACCACGCACTGACTCGCAAGAACACATCGTCGGCCCGGTCAGCCTTCAGCACCAGTCTGAGATTTACGAATAGATGAATTCGACACGCCGTCCAAAAGCGTTTAAATTTTCCCCAAAATCAATTATTTTATTTTTAAATCAATTGGTTACTTGAAAAATAAAACTATTGGAGCAACAGAGCGATTGGCTTCCATCGTCGGGAAGATAGTGACAAACAAATCACAATAAATTTTGTTTCATTTAGCAACACACGGGGCGCCAACACTTTGGTACGCTTGACTGCGCCCAAAAATAAAACCCATGGGCGCACCAGTTTCATCGCAGCATTATTATTCTTAAAAAACACTTTCATGCGTGTTACCTTTGCGCTTTTGAAGAGCTACCTATAACCAAGCAAAAGCCAGCGCAACACGGTCTCGCCAACTGAATCAGAAAATATTTCGGCTTCGTCTTTGCCAACTGCTTTTCTGATTCGCATGCTCAGGAGACGCATCATGAAAAAACTGGTTGAAGAGTTCTGGGGGCGCGCACTGAAAATTGCGCATCATTACGAATCCGATCAACTCACTTTTGCAGATTTAACCGGGCTGGTTGACGATTATTCGGCAGCCTTTCATGAATCCCTTTCCGGCATACCCGACTCCGACCGTCTGGCATGTTGCTCGTTGCTTGAACAACGCCTGTTTAGCAGCGCCAATAATAAGTCGCACACAGACACGGTTAACTCAGCTTTGGCCGAATTGGCCGGCTCTGTCAACCGTATTCCAATTTACTAACACCATGAAACCCTATCCCTTCCAGCGGCATTTCCCGATTTCCACCCCCCAAGCTTGGAAATGCCGCTAGAATGGGGGCATGAAAGTCGGTATTGTTCTCTTTAGCATCTTTACCATGGCCGCCACCGCTTGGTGGCTGCTCCGCAGTAATCGCCATTCGCGTCTGTCGTTCAAAGAAAAACTGCACATCGTCGGGCAAAGTCTTGCAACCGGCGTTGCGGTTTACTTCGCATTGCTCTTACTCGCAGTTATCTATTTGTCGGTTACCGGTTAAAAGACACGAAGGGCATCGAGGTTTTACAATAAGCCTACGTACATACAAAGAGAATGGTTTTATTTTGAATCCGACACCAAACGAATCTTGGGGCTTTTTGCATCCTGAATGTTTTGGCCAGAAAGCATTGCTGTTTTTTAGCTGGGACCTGGCCAAAACCATTGAGCAGCAGTTTCATCTGCATGCCCAATCAGCCCCTGAAGTCCAACTTTACGAAGCGCAAAAAGCGGTAGATCGCCTGTTGAAGCAATATCAGCAAATTCAGGCCAACCCCGATGCCTTCGAAGGACAGCATATTACTTTGCAACTCGAAGAAACCGACGCTGATGAGGCGCCGATTCTGGCACTGCACACGTCACCGCAACTTGAAGAGCGCATTTTGGCGGCGCAAGCACAAATGCAAACGCCGCCCACAGTGAACTAAATCTTGCGCGCCAGTTCGGCCGCCAGTCCGATATAGTTCCTGGGAGTGAGTGCCAACAGGCGCCGGCGGGCCTCCTCGGGCAGGTCGAGCGCCTTAATAAATTCCGTTAATGCTTCTTGAGTAATACCCTTACCCCGCGTCAGCGCTTTCAATTGTTCGTAAGGCTGAGGCAGGCCATAACGCCGCATGACGGTTTGTACCGGCTCAGCCAAAACCTCCCAACACGCATCAATATCGGCATCGATCGCTGCAGCATTTAGCTCCAATTTATTCAAACCCCGCAAGCATGCCTCCCAGGCAATGATGCAATAGCCAAAAGCCACGCCCAAATTACGCAACACCGTTGAGTCGGTAAGGTCTCGCTGCCAGCGCGACACCGGAAGCTTCTCAGACAAATGACGTAAGGTAGCGTTTGCCAGCCCGATATTACCTTCGGAGTTTTCGAAATCAATTGGATTAACTTTATGAGGCATGGTCGATGAGCCCACCTCGCCCTCTTTAAGCTTTTGCTTGAAATAACCCAGGGCAATATAACCCCATACATCACGATTCAAATCAAGCACAATCGTGTTGGCGCGTGCAAGTGCATCGAACAATTCCGCCATCCAGTCGTGCGGCTCAATTTGAATTGAAAATGGATTCTGCCGTAAACCCAGATCGCCCAATACACGAGCGCTAAATGCACACCAGTCAATTTCAGGATAAGCGCTTATATGAGCGTTGTAATTACCTGTTGCGCCATTCATTTTGGCAAGAGGTTGTACCCGCTCGATATTGACCAGCGCTTGCTCCAGGCGCGCAGCAACATTAGCAAACTCTTTACCCACTGTGGTTGGGCTGGCCGGTTGCCCATGAGTACGCGACAACAAGGGTTGATCGGCGTAAATGTGAGCCAGTGCTTTCAACTTGTCCAATACAGCCGTCAAATGCGGCACCATGACCTGGTCGCGCGCACGCGTCAGCATCAAGGCGTGCGAGGTATTATTGATATCTTCCGACGTGCAGGCAAAGTGAATGAACTCGGCGGCACGAGACAACTCTTCATCGTCGGCCACTTTTTCCTTAAGCCAATACTCAACCGCTTTTACGTCATGGTTCGTCACGAGCTCAATGTCCTTAATGCGTGCCGCATCGCTTTCGGAAAATGTAGCCACCATAGCAGCCAGGCGCTCTCGTGCCGAATCGGAAAATGCAGGTAGCTCAGGTAAACCGGCGTCAGACAAACCAGTTAACCACGCAATTTCCACTTCAACCCTATGGGCCATGAAGCCCGCCTCGGATAATAAGCCCCGCAACGCATTCGCCTTAGCCGCATAGCGGCCATCAAGCGGTGAAAGAGCATTCAATTGACTAAGTTGATCGGCGATTTGCATAGCGGCCCAAGTATAAAAAAACAAGGCGGGATTTTACCACCCCACCCATTTCTGTTGGGTTAATAAAACAGAATCTGCAACGAATCACAAACCGCGTCAATTCGCGCATGCAGGAAATCATTATTCCTGCACCAGCCTGCTATACTTTTCCGACCTTTCAACTACCTGATTGCGCCATGAAACTTATTGGTTCACTGACCAGTCCTTATGTACGTAAAGTTCGCATCGTAATGGCCGAGAAAAAACTCGATTTCGAGTTCGTGCCGGAAGATGTCTGGTCTCCCGATACCAAAATTCAGCAATGGAACCCTTTGGGCAAGGTACCCTGTCTTTTAACCGACGACGGCGGCAGTATCTTTGACTCCCGGGTCATCGTCGAATATCTCGATACGCTCTCACCGGTTGGTCGTTTGTTGCCACAGGGGAACCGTGATCGGACAGCAACAAAATGTTGGGAAGCCATTGCCGATGGGTTGCTTGATGCCGGCGTCACTATTGTGGCAGAGGGGCGCCGACCGGAACAATTGCGCAGCGAAGACTGGATCAAACGCCAACTCAGTAAAATTGACGGCGCTCTGGTCTCCATGGAGCGGGGTCTTGAGGGCAACGGTTACTGCATGGGCGTAAATTTCAGCCTGGCCGACATTGCGGTGGGCTGTGCACTGGGTTTTCTCGACTTTCGCATGCCGGAAAAAAGCTGGCGTGAATCTCACCCTCAGTTGGCACAGCTCTACACCAAATTGCAAGCACGCCCGTCTTTTTCCAGCACGGTACCGCAATTACCCCAGCAGGTTTAGCTACAAACTAAGCGGTAATAATACCGCCGCCCAAACAGACGTCGCCGTCGTATAGCACCGCCGATTGACCTGGGGTAACGGCCCACTGCGCCGCGTCAAAATCCAACTCGAAAGAGTCCTGTTCCTCGTCAGAAAGAATCACATCACACGGCGCATCAGCTTGTCGATAGCGGGTCTTGGCCGCGTACTGGCCCTGTACAGGGGGTACACCGGCAATCCAGCTGGCCTCTTGTGCCTGCAAATGATGCTGCAACAACCAGGGATGATCATGCCCCTGCACAACATAAAGCGTGTTGTTTTCCATATCTTTGCGCGCGGTATACCATGCCGGCGCCACCCCGTCGGGGTTTTGGCGACCCTTAACACCACCGATTCCCAATCCTTTACGCTGGCCCAGAGTATAAAAAGCCAAACCCTGATGCCGACCCAACACTTTGCCGTCAGGCGCTTTAATGGGGCCTGGCTGTGTGGGAAGATAACGATTCAAGAACTCACGGAATGGGCGCTCGCCTATAAAACAGATTCCAGTCGAATCTTTCTTGGCGGCATTGGGCAAACCCAGTTCCTGCGCAATTCGGCGCACTTCGGTTTTTTTGATGTCCCCCAACGGAAACATGGATCGCGACAATTGACTCTGCGTTAAGCGATGCAGAAAGTAACTTTGATCTTTGGTGTGATCCAAACCCTTCAAAAGCTGCCACTCCGGCCCTTGCGGGCCTTCTATTTTACGTACACGTGCATAATGCCCGGTAGCAATCCTTTCGGCACCCAACGCCATAGCATGGTCCAGAAACGCCTTGAATTTAATTTCAGCGTTGCATAAGACATCGGGGTTAGGCGTTCGGCCGGCCGAATATTCACGCAGAAAGTCGGCAAACACACGGTCTTTATATTCCGCCGCGAAATTTACCGCCTCAATTTCAATATCCAGCAAATCAGCGACACTGGCGGCATCAAGCCAATCCTGACGCGTTGAGCAATATTCGGAGTCGTCGTCGTCTTCCCAATTCTTCATAAAAAGACCCACAACGTCGTAACCTTGCTGTTTTAAAAGCCACGCGGAAACCGACGAATCCACACCGCCCGACAGGCCAATCACAACGCGCTCTTTTTTGGCAACAGTATCCGACATGCTTAGCCCTGCATGCTCTTGGCGGGCAACATTTTGCCAGGGTTCAGAATATTATTGGGGTCGAACGTTTTCTTCAGACCAGCCATCAATGCCAGGCCATTTTCACCATGCTCCAGCTGCATGAATTCAATTTTGTGCAGGCCGATTCCATGTTCACCGGTACACGTACCCTGCATCCGAATAGCACGTTCGGCCAGGCGGCGATTTAGCGCCTGCGATTCTTCCCACTCGGATGGATTGTCAGGATCGAGTAACATCATGACGTGAAAATTACCGTCTCCCACATGGCCCAATATGGTATAGGGAAACGGCGCTTGATCGAGCTCGTGCGCCGTTTCAAGTACGCAATCGGCCAAACGCGAAATAGGCACACAGACATCGGTCGTACTGGCGACCGACCCAGGGCGCAATTGCAAACCGGCGAAGTAAGCATGGTGGCGGGCCGTCCAGAGTTTGGAACGTTCTTCGGGCAACATAGCCCAGTCGAAATCACGGCCACCGTTGTCGCGCGCAATGTCCTGAACAGCCTCGGCCTGTTCCTGTACCGAAGCCGGACTGCCGTGAAACTCAAACAACAGTAACGGCGATTCACGCAAATTAAGCTTGCTGTAGGCGTTAGTGGCCTTCACAGCCCATTCATCCATAAACTCAACCCGAGCCACTGGAATACCCATTTGAATAATTTGAATCACACTTTCCACTGCCGCAGACAGCGTGGGAAAGTTACAAATTGCTGCAGAAATGGCTTCGGGTTGCGGATATAACCGCAGGGTAATTTCGGTGATAATGCCCAGTGTCCCTTCGCTACCCACGAAAATGCGGGTCAGGTCATACCCCGACGCGGATTTGCGCGCGTGGCTGCCGGTGCGCACAATACGGCCGTCGGCCATTACAACCTCAAGCGCCAACACATTTTCCCGCATGGTGCCATAACGTACAGCATTGGTGCCCGAGGCCCGCGTCGCGCACATTCCGCCAATAGTGGCATCGGCACCCGGGTCAATCGGAAAAAACAGGCCTGTATCGCGAATCTCTTCATTCAATTGTTTGCGTGTCACCCCGGGCTGCACGGTAACCGTTAAATCTTCCGGATTCACCTTTAGAATGGCATTCATTCCGGTTAAATCCAGGCTAATGCCCCCTTCTACCGCAAGCACATGCCCCTCAAGGGAAGAGCCTACTCCAAATGGAATAAGTGGCACCTTGTGCTCGTTGCATAATCGGGCAACATATGCGGCCTCTTCTGTGCTTTCGGCAAACACAACTGCATCCGGCACCATCGGCTGATACGGTGATTCATCAGTACCATGGTGCTCACGCACCGACTGCGCCACACTGAAACGACTTCCGAACCGGGAAGCCAGCGCATCCAATAAAGTTTGTGGCACAGGTCGACGTTCACAAGAAAGTTCCAAGCCGATACTCACACGTTCTCCCAGGTTTGTTCGTACCGTTACGCATCCAGCGCGCTGGCCACAACCTCACGGCGCTTGCGTACAGCACCAGCCAGGCGCTCCAGCATTTGCACAGATGTTTCCCAATCAACACAGCCATCAGTAATGCTTTGACCGTATACCAGCGACTCACCAGCCACAAGATCCTGCCGCCCCGCCACCAGGTGACTTTCAATCATGACACCGAAAATACGCTCTTCACCGGACTCAAGTTGTTGCGCCACATCATCGATTACCAGCGGCTGATTGCGGTAGTCTTTATTGCTGTTGGCGTGACTGGAGTCGATCATGATACGAGGCCGTAACCCGGCTTTGGCCAAATAAGTGGAAGCGTCTTCAACGTGTTCGGCATCATAATTCGGCGCTTTCCCGCCACGCAAAATCACATGACAGTCTTCATTCCCTTCGGTGGAAACAATCGCAGAATGACCGCCCTTGGTAACAGAGAGAAAATGATGCGGCTGGGAGGCTGCCTTAATCGCGTCGATCGCGATCTTGATATTGCCGTCCGTCCCGTTTTTGAAGCCCACTGGGCACGACAGACCCGATGCCAGCTCACGGTGAACCTGACTTTCAGTAGTGCGTGCGCCAATCGCGCCCCAAGAAACCAAATCGGCAAAGTACTGGGGGGTAATCATATCCAGAAACTCGCAACCTGCAGGCAAACCCATACTGTTGATTTGCAGCAGCAACTCACGCGCTGTTCTCAGGCCAAGATTGATATTGAAACTCCCATCTAAACCCGGATCGTTAATCAGCCCTTTCCAACCTACTGTAGTACGAGGTTTCTCGAAATACACCCGCATGACCACTTCAAGTTCACCCTTGAACTGCTCACGCTGTGCCTTCAGGCGATTCGCGTACTCAAGCGCCGCTTCAGTGTTATGAATAGAACAAGGCCCGATAATGACCACCAGGCGATCGTCGGAACCATGCAATATGTTATGGATTGCCTTGCGACTGGCATAAACGGTTTCCGCCGCCGTATCAGTAGTGGCGAATTCACGCATCACATGAGAAGGCGGGCTAAGCTCTTTGATTTCACGAATGCGCAAGTCGTCGGTATTGTGTGGCACTTTGGATACTCCTACAAAAAAAGCCGCCTAGCGACAGGGCTGGCGGCTTTTTGGGAAATTTTTGTTTGCTACCGAGTTTGAAACAAACTCTTCTTCCCTTCCCCCACCAGACGCGCCGGGAAAGTATAAAAATAAAAGAAGAAAAACTCGGAAGTGCGGTTCATAGTGCGCTTATGCTAGCACAAAATACCGCCCGGCGCCAAGCACCTGCAAACGTCATCATTTGAGTACGAATTATTTTATGCGCTATCATTTCAGTATTGATGATCGACATCGAAACAAACAGGACATCAGGCATGAAACCCACCCGACTTCTTGCCACTGGCCTGATTGCCAGTGTTTTGGGCCTCTTGGGCGTCACGACAGCCCAGGCGATTACGCTTCAGGAAATCAAAGAAAGGGGCGAAATTCGCATTGCCATTGCCAATGAAATTCCTTACGGCTTCATGGATTTATCGGGCAATGCCAAAGGGGTAGGGCCCGAGGTAGCCCAACATATTGCCAAAGCGCTCGGCATCAACAACATTAAATGGGAAACTGCGGCTTTTGGCTCCCTGATTCCCGGCTTAAAAGCAGGCCGTTTCGACATGGTTGCGGCGGAAATGGCCATTTTGCCGGCGCGCTGCCGGCAGGTTTTATTCTCCGAGCCGAATACCTCCTACGGTGAAGGCTTACTAGTTGCCCAAGGCAACCCTATGAAACTGAATGCGTTTGAGCAATTTACCGAAGGCGACCTGAAGGTCGCCATTATGGCAGGCGCCGACCAACTTGAAATTCTGCAGGCACTGGGGGTGCCCGGTGCTCGTATGGTAACCATTGCCAATAATGCTGACGCGATCTCCACAGTGGCAACCGGGCGTGCCGATGCTTACGCCGCCACCAGCTTAACCGTGGCTGAACTGGCGGCAAAAAGTGACAAGGTTGAGTCAGCCGAACCGTTCAACGACCCCATTATTAATGGAACAGCGGTACGTAGTTGGGGTGGGTTTACCTTTGCACAAGGCTCGGAAAAACTGCAAAAAGCCGTAAACGACGCTTTGACACAGTTTAAGAAAACCGACCAATGGAAGGCTATTTTGCAAAATTACGGCTTTTCATCTGCCGACATAAACGAATCCTTTCAAAAAACCACGGCACAGTTATGTAAAGCGTCGTGATTTTTAGCCCTGGATCGCATGGAATGGCTTAATTATCTACCTCCTTTAATGGAGGGCGCCTGGGTCACGGTTCAACTGACCGTCTATTCAACCGTTTTGGGCGGGTTGATCTCATTTGCTCTGGGTATCGGCCGCCTGGCGTCACATGCCGCCATTCGCCTGCCGTCCATTGCTGTTATCGAGATCTTTCGGGGCACTTCGCTTTTAGTGCAATTGTTCTGGTTATATTTCGCCCTGCCTATCTTGGGAGACACTCTGGGGGTGAACCTGAAACTGGCTCCCGTGTTAGCCGGCACCCTGGCGCTGAGCCTGAACATAGGCGCGTATGGCGCCGAGGTCGTAAGAGGCGCCTTGCAAGCCGTTCCAAAGCCACAGCTTGAAGCGGCCACGGCATTGAATTTTTCGTCGCGACAAACACTATGGCGTGTCAGCTTGCCA
Source organism: Pusillimonas sp. DMV24BSW_D (assembly GCF_011388195.1). NCBI lineage: Bacteria > Pseudomonadati > Pseudomonadota > Betaproteobacteria > Burkholderiales > Alcaligenaceae > Neopusillimonas > Neopusillimonas aestuarii. The sequence goes on from NZ_CP049990.1 coordinate 2,568,074, forward strand.
CAAGCGATTCCTGAAATGATGCCGAGCTTCGGCAACTTGGCGATACAGAATCTGAAAGATACGGCGTTGGTCTCGCTGATCAGCTTGGGCGATCTAGCGTTCCGAGCGGAACAGATACGAAATTTCACACAAGACAGTACCACGGTCTACACCCTGCTGCTGCTGATGTACTTCGGCATGGCGTTGGTGCTGGCCGGGCTCATGAAAAGTCTGGAACTTCTGGTAGGAAGGTGGCGCCATGCTGTTCGGCATTGAGTGGAGCACAGACAGCAATTGGCAGTTCGCACTGTCTATCTTGCCGATCCTTTTGCGCGGCATGGTCGTAACCTTGCAGGCCACTGTGGTGGGCTTTGTGCTCGCCGCCATTTTCGGGCTTGTTCTGGCTACACTTAAAAGCGTACCTTTGCGTCTTGTTTCGTGGCCGGCCAAACTTATTAGCGAATTTCTGCGCGACACACCACTGCTGGTGCAATTGTTTTTTCTTTACTACGTGCTGCCGGACTACGGTATTGTGTTACCCGCCTTTCTAACGGGCGCCCTGGCTTTGGGTTTGCAGTACAGCGCGTATGCATCTGAAGTTTATCGAGCCGGGCTGGAGTCGGTCCCACGAGGTCAGTATGAGGCCGCCCGTGCGCTGGATTTGTCGTCCATCCGCACATTCCGGATCATCGTGCTGCCACAGGCCATTCCACGCATTATTCCAGCCCTGGGTAACTATCTGGTTTCCATTATGAAAGACGTCCCACTGCTGTCAGTCGTTTCCGTGCTTGAGATGCTGAATGTCGCAAAAATTATTGGTGACCGTACCTTTAATTACCTCATCCCCCTTTCTATGGTGGGTGGACTTTACCTGGTTATGACACTGGTTGCCGCCTCGGGCGTACGTTACCTGGATACGCGTCTGCCTAAACAAGGAATACCATTACGATGATTGAAACTGCCATCGAGTTTCGTGATGTTGTTAAATGCTTTGGCGACGTTACGGTACTTAATCACCTGAATTTCTCGGTAAAGAAAGGAGAAAAGGTCAGTATTATCGGCCCATCCGGCTCCGGAAAATCTACTGTTCTGCGCATATTGATGACGCTTGAAAAAATAGAATCAGGTGCGGTTTACGTCGCAGAGCAGCCTTTGTGGCATGAAGTACGTGAAGGTCGATTAGTCCCGGCCGGTGAGCGCCACTTACGTGAAATGCGCAGGGAAATGGGGATGGTTTTTCAACAGTTCAACCTATTCCCACATATGACAGTTCGGCGCAACATTACTGAAGCACCGAGACACGTTCTGGGTCTATCGAAGAACGACGCAAATGCGCGCGCCGAGGAATACCTGCAACTTGTGGGTTTAAGCGACCAGGCAGATAAATATCCGCACCAGTTGTCCGGTGGTCAGCAACAACGCGTTGCCATCGCACGTGCGCTGGCCATGCGCCCGGGTATTATGCTTTTCGATGAACCTACGTCTGCACTCGACCCTGAACTGGTCGGCGAAGTATTGGCGGTCATTCAACGCCTTTCTCAGGAAAGTGATTTAACCCTGCTGCTCGTAACGCACGAAATGCAATTTGCCCACAACATTTCCGACCGCGTGTGCTTTTTCGACAAAGGCGAAATTGTTGAAGACGGCCCTCCAGAGGTTCTTTTTACAAACCCAAAAGAAGCCCGAACACGAGAATTTCTGAAGTTGGATTAAACAAAAAAAACGTTGCGAAGGTGGACTCCTTCGCAACGTAAAAACAAACCATCATCAACGCCAGAGGCAGTTATACAACTTCTGCATTGGCTTCGAGTGGCTCGAGAGGAACATATTTTTCACGCGTCGCAATATACTCAGGACGCGGTTTCAAACCATACTTTGGCTCGTCGAGCGTATTTTCGATGCTGTTGTACACCATGAACAAATTGGCACGTGGCCACGGCGAAATATTGCTTGCCGATCCATGCATGGTGTTGCACTCGAAAAAAATCACCGAACCGGCCTTGGCCAATACCGGCTGAATGCCACCTTGCTCAACCAAGAGCTGCAGGCTGATCGGGTCGGGCACACCAAACTCTTGTTTTTTCAGCGACTGCCGGTAATGGTTGTCAGGCGTGACTCCCTGGCACGAAATGAACTGCTGATGCGAACCAGGGATAAGCATGAGCGGGCCATTGCACTCATTGTTGTCGGTTAACAAAATGGAGCAGCTGACCGCACGCATGCGCGGCATACCGTCTTCAATGTGCCAGGTTTCAAAGTCGGAGTGCCAATAAAACTCCTTCCCTTTGAAACCCGGTTTCAGATTGGCTCGGGACTGGTGGATATACACTTCCGACCCCAGTACCTGGCGGGCCACATGAATAAGACGCGGGTCACGCGCTATATCGGAAGCCATGCCGCTTAGTTCATGCATTCTAAAAATGGAACGCACGGCATCGCTTCCGGGCTCGGTGATTGCTTCGTCGAGCTTGCGAATCTCGGGATCCTCGCCCATGCGCTTGACTTCATTGAGCATGGCCTGCACTTCATCTTCATTGAACAGGTTTTCCAGCACAATGAAGCCGTCGCGGGCGTAGGTGTCGACCTGATTGGCCGTTAGCGCTTTGGCATAACTACCGTTTGCATAAACGACCGGATCCTGTCGGGCAATTATGGCTGACGTACGGGCATCACGCGAAGAATAAACATCTTGTAGTGTTGTCATACAGTCCTCCTGCAAAACTTTATGCAGCGTCTGCTGCCGCTGGATACACTCCTTTTTCGTCGTGAACTTCGTCACCCGTTAAGGGCGGGTTAAACACGCAAATAACACGCAAAGGTTCTTTTCCGCCACGCAGCCAGTGCTCGTCATGCTCGTCGAGTGCATACACCACGCCAGGCTCCAGCTTGTATTTCTTGCCATCGGCAATGGTTTCAATTTCGCCGTCACCCTCTACAACCCACACCGCTTCCAGGTGATTTTTGTAGTGGATATGCGTTTGCGTACCCGGGCGGATAACGGTTTCATGAAACGAGAAACCCATGCCGTCTTTCTTGAGCAGAACACGGCGACTAACCCAGTTGTCAGTGCGCATTTCGTACTCTGTTCCAATTACATCTTTAACGTTTTTTACAATCATCCGCGTTTACCTCCAAACTTCAATACACGTGCACTGACACCCCGTCCCTTATAGACTTCGGCAACACTGCGTTCAATAATTTCAAGACCTTTTTGAAGCTGCTCTTCGCTAATAGTTAACGCAGGCAACAGCTTCAGCACTTCATCGTTGGCACCGGAGGTTTCAATAACCAGACCGTGCTCAAACGCTTTATGCGCAATTTCATTAGCCAGATCATCGCTATCGGCCGGGGCAACCAAACCTTGAATCATGCCGCGACCCCGTACACTTAACCCTTCATTGGGATAGTTGTACACAATGTTGTCGAGCGACTTGCGAATCATCTCGGACTTCTTGGCAATTTCTTGTTCGAACTTATCGTTCGTCCAATAGGTATCCAGCGCCTCGGCAGCCGTCACAAAGGCCAGATTGTTACCGCGGAAAGTACCGCTGTGCGAACCGGGAGCCCAGATATCGAGCTCGGGCTTCATCAGTACCAACGACATCGGCAACCCATAGCCAGACAGCGACTTCGACAGCGTAACGATGTCGGGGCTAATACCGTATTTATCGAAACTGAAGAACGAACCGGTACGACCGCAACCCACTTGGATGTCATCCACAATGAGTAACATATCGTATTTGCGGCACAGCTTTTCAAGGCTGAGCAACCAACGTTTGGTTGCCACATTTACACCACCCTCACCCTGAACCGTTTCCACGATCACCGCGGCAGGTTGGTCCAGCCCGCTGCTGGGATCTTCCAGCAAACGCTCGAAATACTCGATAGTATCAATGTTATCGCCCATGTAGCCGCAATAGGGGATAAACGTGGTGTTATCAAGCCCTACACCCGCGGCATCGCGAAACTTGCTATTTGCCGTGGTGGCAAGCGAACCGCCGCTTACACCGTGAAAGCCATGAGTAAAGGAAACCACGTTCTCGCGCCCTTTAACCAAGCGAGCCAGCTTTAATGCGGCTTCAACAGCATTGGTACCTGTAGGCCCGGTAAATTGCAGTTTGTAATTCATGCCACGCGGCTTGAGCAACACTCGCTCGAACGTTTCCATGAAATGTTTCTTCGCTTCGGTGGCCATATCGAGGCCATGCACCACGCCGTCGCTATGGATATATTCGATGAGTTTCTCTTTCAGCTTGGGGTTGTTGTGCCCATAGTTAAGTGTTCCGGCACCTGCGAAGAAGTCGATATACTCACGACCGGTTTGATCGAACAGGGTCGAACCCTGCGCTTTGCTAAAAATAACTGGGAAAGATCGAATGTAGCCGCGAACTTCAGACTCCATCCGATCAAAAATATTCAAGTCCATGATTTGGTTCCTCTCGTTAAAATTAAAATTTGATGATCTCAGTAACTTAACCGGCCGGTAACCCGGCTCTTTTTACTGATCACGCGGCACAATTACTTTTCAGTAAACGGGCCAATTCGCAACAAACGCTCATCTTCATGCGCCTGCTCACCAAAATGATGCCCTTCAAACAAGGCAGTTTCATTAATTTCGGTACCTGCCTTGCGCGCCAGCGAAGCAAACATGCCACGAGACGCTGCGTTATCAGGGCCGACGGTTGTCTCTACAAACCGAATATTTTGTAAACCCGGCCGCTGCAAGATTTCTTGCAACATTGATTTGCCCAAACCCAGGCCCCGGCCACGCTCGTGTACGGCCACCTGCCAAACAAAAAGCACATCCGGCGTTTTGGGCGGGACATAGGCGGAGACAAACCCCACAACCTCATTGTCGAGCTCGGCTACGACGCAGGTATCGGTAAAGTGATGCGATAAAAGCAAGTACACATACACTGAATTGACATCAAGGGGGGGGCTTGCCGCAATAAGCGCATGAACGGCCTTGGCGTCATCCAGATTGGGCGCGCGCAATACCGGTTGTGTCTTGTTGGCCGGCTGCGCGCTGGTTCGCGACGCAACCTCTTCCTTATTGTTTGTTGTCATCATTGCTCTTCAACTTCCAGACCTGTTGCTGCCGTATCCAGGCCAGTTTCAGGTACTTCCAAAATAGGTGAAGCCAATTCACCGGCAGGCTCAGGGGGTGCAACGCCGCGTGACTCCATGAGATCGACAATACGCTCGAGAGACAAAGTAATAGTGGCTTGCTCAAGCTCGGGGAGTTCGTTCAAGGAGTCGGCCAACTTTTGCTGTAGCGGGGAAGGCGTTCCTTTTGCCAACGCTATTCCCGCTTCCGTGGCCGACACAAAAACAATACGTCGATCTTCACGCCCCCGTTCGCGACGAATCAGCCCTTTATCTTCCAGGCGATCAAGAATGCCAACCACCGTACTGGCACTCACATGCACTTCCCGGCTAATTGCCGTTGCCGTGAGCGGGCCATTTTCCGCAATGGCCCGCAAACAAAGAAGCTGAGGCGCCGTGATATTGCTAACGGCAGACAACTGGCGTGAGTGCAGCGCCACTGCACGTGTAATGCGACGTAACGCACGCAAAATGCGTATATCGTACGGCTGTACAGTTTCAGGCATATTCGTCATAGTACGAAAGACTTCACTAAAATTAATTCGTGCTGAAATCATATGAGGAATAAACATTATTGTCAACCCCGAATTAAATGAAACCCAAAAAATGCGCTCAGAATATGATTTCTTATCACCGCTTTAACGGAAGTTAAGCACATTTAAAAGAAAATAAAAAAGGGTTCACGCTTTACAATAAGCGCAAACCCTTGTAACAAAAAACAAAATCGGAGCAATAAGCGGTTTATTCAGGCAAATTATTCATTGAGGTCGAATCATTTGGGTGCGGCACAAATCATTTAATAATTAAGCAAACTAATTGAATCACCGTGTACCACTCAACCCGTTCCGCCCACGGTTAAACCATCAATTCGAATTGTGGGCATTCCAACCCCAACAGGAACACTCTGCCCTTCTTTGCCGCACGTACCCACACCTGAGTCGAGCGCCATGTCGTTGCCGACCATACCTACTTTAGTCATTGCGTCGGGCCCATTACCGATAAGCGTCGCGCCTTTCACAGGTCGCGTCACTTTTCCGTTCTCGATCAAATAAGCCTCAGACGCAGAAAAAACAAACTTACCACTGGTGATATCGACCTGCCCACCACCAAAATTCGCTGCATATAAACCTTTCTTCACTGACCTGACGATCTCTTCGGGCGGCGCGTCCCCCCCCAGCATAAAAGTGTTGGTCATGCGCGGCATAGGTAGATGCGCAAATGATTCACGCCGACCATTTCCTGTTACTGGCACCCCCATTAAACGCGCATTCATGGAATCCTGCATATATCCACGCAAAATACCATCTTCGATAAGGACATTACGCTGGGTGGGATTGCCTTCGTCGTCGATATTCAGTGAACCCCGGCGCCCTGCCAACGTGCCGTCGTCGATAACCGTGACACCTTTCGATGCCACACGCTTTCCAATGCGACCCGAGAAAATACTGGATTCTTTGCGATTGAAATCGCCTTCGAGCCCATGCCCCACCGCTTCGTGCAACAAAATGCCGGGCCAGCCCGACCCCAATACAACGGTCATTTCTCCCGCCGGCGCGGCCACCGCTTCAAGATTGGTTAACGCCTCGCCGGCAGCGCGATGTGCATAGTTTTTAAGCACGTCGTCGGTAAAGTATTCAAGCCCGGAGCGCCCACCACCACCGGCATGGCCCATTTCGCGGCGACCATTGCGCTCTGCAATCACAGTGAGGGACAGACGCACCAACGGACGAACATCGGCAACAAGACGGCCATCGCTGCCGGCCACCATAATAACGTCGTATTCCGCACCCAAACCCGCCATAACCTGAACAATAGCCGGATTAACCGCCCGCGCCATAGCTTCCACGCGTTCAAGCAAGGCCACTTTCTCGGGCGCCGGCAACGTATTTACAGGGTCGATAAAGGGATACAGACTGGTGGATGGTGTAATTAAATTACTGTCCATTTTCTGGGTGCCGCCCCCTTTGCGCCCAATGCTTTTCACCGCCTTGGCCGATGACAACAGCGCCTCGGGGGATAATGAATCGGAATACGCAAAAGCCGTCTTATCACCACTAATAGCGCGAACACCAACACCCTGGCTGATGGAAAAACTGCCGGTTTTTACAATGCCCTCTTCAAGACTCCAGCCCTCACTTCGTGTGTACTGGAAATACAAGTCGGCGTAATCGACCTGGCGTGAAAAAATCTCGGCCAGCGCTCGCGACATATGGTCTTCGTTAAGCTCCCATGGGTCGAGCAGCAACGATTTGGCTGTTGCCAGTGCCTCAATACCCGGATCCGCTACTTTCATAAATTCAGCCAATTAATATGCATTAATAAATAAATCTTCCAATATGGGAAAACACATCATCATAGTACCCGATGCTGAAGTGCGGGCAAGGCGGTTCGAACTTCAGACAAACGCGTCTGGTTAATAGCGCCCGACACCACACCAGGTCCTTCCGGCAAGCACGCCAGCACCTCACCCCAGGGATCAACCAACATGGAATGACCCCAGGTTCGGCGACCGTTCTCGTGTTTGCCGCCTTGAGCGGCACCCAGCACATAACACTGATTCTCAACCGCGCGAGCACGCAGCAGCATTTCCCAATGTGCCGACCCCGTAGTGTAAGTGAAAGCCGCCGGCACCAGAATCAAGTTCACGTTACCCAGCGCACGATACAACTCGGGAAAGCGCAAATCGTAGCAGATCGACAAACCCACCTTGCCACAGGGTGCATCGAACGATTGCGGTGCATTTTCGCCCGGCCTGATTGAAACGGATTCGTCGTAGGCTTCAGTGCCTTTTTTGAACCCAAACAAATGAATTTTGTCATAACGAGCCACGCGACGCCCTTGCGGGTCAAACACCAGTGTTGTGTTATAGATGCGGCTGGATTCCCCTGTTACAAGAGGTACGGTACCACCGACAATCCAAACACCGTGCCGCTGGGCCTGATCGGCCAAAAATTGCTGGATTGGGCCATTGTCGAGTTGCTCGCCAATATCAACTTTGTCATGATCATTTCTGCCCATTAGACAAAAATACTCGGGTAAAACAAGTAATTGCGCCCCCTTTTCCACCGCTTCGGAAATAAGTTCAGCCGCCTGCTGAATATTGTTTTTTACACTGGTTGTTGAAACTGTTTGCAGTGCCGCAACCTGAAAATCCTGCGTAAGTTCACCCATAAAACACCTTGCTCAATATTTTGTATCGGTTTTCATATTAATAAATAAATATTCTTTTTATTTATTAATAAACAAATAATAAGTTAAAATTTTCCACGTTTTTATAGTGAATAAATAATTATTACCACAAGGCAAAATTAATGACTCGTGAATCTTATGCTTCGCTACAACAGAAAATAGAAAAAGAAATTCAGAAACTGAAAAAACAGGCGGAAGCGCTAAAGGCAAAACAACGCACTCCCGTCATTAAAGATATCGTGCGGAAAATGCGTGAATACGACATCACGCCCGACGACATTACGAAAGCTTTCTCAAAAATAAAAGAAACCGGTAAACGCGCGCCCCATGTCAGCAATGGTAAATCACGCGGCGTCGTGCCGCCAAAATATCGCCACCCCGAAACCGGCGCCACCTGGACAGGGCGAGGCAAAGCACCCCGCTGGATTTCGAACGCCGAATCACAAGGCCATTCGCGCGAAACCTTTTTAATTAAACCAAACAATCAATAAACTAATCGATGGTGTAGCTTATATCGCGCACACTGCCATTATTCGCCGGAAAGCCATCGAATATCGCATTGGTTAAATAAGGCATAACGGCCGGCAGGTTATCACTTTCAGTTATTACCACTGCAGTTGATCTATATACCTCTGCGCCGTCGAGCTCATTATCTTTAATAATGACCGTCAGGCTGTTTTTAAATGTCGTCACCGGCGTATTAATAACCGGTGGCGAATAAAACATGCCGCCGCCAAAGCCATAAGGCCCTCCGTAATAACCTGCCCACGGCCCAAAGAACGGGCCCGGAAAATAGGGTTCGGCAAATTGCTGCACCCAACTCTGGCTCATTGGATTATCGTAGCTGAACGACACGACAAAACGGGCTTCAGAGGGGTTGCCTGCCTCTACCAACCCAGTGCGGCCAATCGAAGCTCGAATCATGTCTGCGAAAGACTGATACTCAAGATTACTGTCCTGGCCGGCCATCGGCACGACTGTATATTTTTGACCTGGCGCATCCCCCGGCCATTTTTCGTAGGTTGTTACACGTGCGGAAATTGACGAGGCACATCCCGCCAACATCAATAATGCCAGTAGCCCAGCAAAAAACCGACCTAACATCGGCCAACGATTTACGCCCATTTGCTTCTCCAAAACACCGCACACAACAAACATTACAATAAACCGATTACTACAATACAGCGATTAAATTTATGCGTACAGATACTGCCCCCACCATTTATCGACACGACTACCAGCCCTACGCTTATCGCGTTAAATCCACCCAACTATGTTTCGAACTGGACGAAAACGCAACTACAGTCGTTTCAACACTTGATATTGAACGCACCGGAACCTCACCCGTTCCTCTCATTCTCAATGGGGAACACCTGGAGCTCATCAATATTGAAGTGAATGGATCGCCCCTGTCGGAAAATGACTACCAATTAGACACTGAGACGCTAACGCTGTTCCCTGAAAGCACGTCATTCTCGCTGCAAATTACAAACCGTTGCAAACCAATAGACAACTCCAGCTTGATGGGCCTTTATGTTTCAGGAAAAAGTCTTTTTACACAGTGCGAAGCCGAAGGTTTTCGTCGTATCACGTGGTTTCCTGATCGTCCCGATGTCATGTCGCGTTTTACGGTCACGCTGCGCGCCGACGCCAAACGCTATCCCATGCTTTTGTCCAACGGCAATCTTATTTCGCAAACGGACCTGGCCAACGGGCGCCACGAAGCGGTGTGGGAAGACCCACACCGCAAACCATGCTACTTGTTTGCACTGGTTGCAGGCGATTTTGATTGCCGTGAGACGCACATTAAGACGGCCGAAGGTCGTGAAGCGCTACTGCAGGTCTACTGCGATAGAGGCGATTTAGGTAAAACCGAGTGGGCATTGCAATGCCTTGCGCGCTCAGTAAGGTGGGACGAACAACGATTTGGTCTGCCACTCGATCTTGATCGCTTTATGATTGTGGCCGCACGCGACTTCAATATGGGTGCAATGGAGAATAAAGGCCTTAACGTGTTTAATTCGGCTTACGTGCTGGCCGACCCCGATACCGCTACCGACGCAAGTTACGAAGCCATTGAAAGTGTTATTGGGCATGAATATTTCCACAACTGGACGGGTAACCGCGTTACATGCCGCGATTGGTTCCAACTCTCTCTGAAAGAAGGTTTAACCGTATTTCGTGATCAGGAGTTTTCAGCCGATATGATGGCGGCATCCCTTCCCGAAAAAGAGGCGGTCAGCGCGCGCGCGGTAAAACGCATCGACGACGTTGTGGCCCTTCGAACGGCTCAGTTCCCTGAAGATGCCGGTCCTATGGCACACCCCATTCGGCCCGAAAGCTACCAGGAAATTGGTAATTTCTACACCGCCACGGTGTATGAAAAAGGAGCGGAAGTCATTCGCATGCAACATACTCTGTTGGGGGAAGAAGGTTTTCAGGCCGGCATGCAAACGTATTTTCGCCGTCATGACGGGCAGGCGGTTACCTGCGACGACTTCGTCGACGCCATGGACACTGTGTATCGCGCACGCAATCCGGGTAAAGACATGTCAGTTTTCCGACGCTGGTATTCACAGGCGGGCACGCCACGCGTTAACGTGAGCATTAACCACGACACCGCAAACCAGTCGTGCAGCATTACATTATCGCAACGCTGCGAGCCTGTTGGCGTAGAAAAACGCCAGAACCCACCGGTTGAAAAACCACCGTTACATATTCCGTTTGCGCTTGGTCTGCTCAGCCCCGACGGCAGACCTATTCCACTGCAAAACGGTTCAAACACAACCGATACCCTTGTTTTAGACCTCACGGAACACACTCAAAGCTGGACGTTTAAAAACGTACCGGGCCAACCCGTTCCCTCTTTACTGCGACACTTCTCCGCACCGGTTATTGTGGAATACGATTACCGGAATGACGAGTTGGCTTTATTGGCACGCTTTGATACCGACCCTTTCGCGCGATGGGAGGCCGGCCAGGAACTGGCAACGCGCTATCTGCTTGCGCAAGTTTCTGAGAACATAGCCGATAACGCACCTGAACTGGCGTTACTGGTTGAAACATGGCAAACACTGGCAAGCGATGACACACTGAGTGCGGCCTACCTTGCACGAGCCCTTGCGTTGCCATCGGAACGCATCTTGCTTGAAAAATGCAAACCAGCCGACCCTCAAGCGATTATCACTGCACGCAACGCCTTACGGGCGGAACTGGGTGTTGCATTGCATGACATTTGGCAAAGCCACTACCAAAATCTCAGTGATACGCTCGACAAATCACGCTATGCCCCCGATCCGGTCCAGGCTGGGCAACGGGCGTTACGAAACTGCGCGCTCAGTTACCTGGTAACAGGCCAGCCGCAGAAATATCTTGATCTGGCCGTACAGCAGTACGAAGGAGCAACAAACATGACTGAGCGCATGGGTAGTTTAAGTACCATTGTGCACCAAGACTCGGTCCAAACAATCCAAAAAGCGCTTGCGTCTTTTTATGCGCGTTATGAAAACAACCCCCTGGTGATTGATCGCTGGTTTGCGCTACAAGCCACGGCCGCCTCTACCGATGTCGACACGGTGCGGTCGCTAATGTCGCACCCCGCATTCACAATGCGCAACCCGAACCGTGCCCGCGCATTATTGTTTCAATTTTGTCTGAACAATCTAAAAGGCGTGCACAGCCAAGCGGGGTATGCATTTTGGGCCGAACAGGTGCTGGCACTCGATGCAATTAATCCCGAGATTGCCGCACGCCTGGCCCGTGCATTTGATAACTGGCGCAGATTTGCACCAGCGTATCGAGACGGTATTGAAACCGCGCTTAAGCAAATTCAAGCCCATCCAACACTTTCTCGCAATGTGTCAGAAATTATTAATAAAGCGCTGGAACTTTAATTTCCTATTTTCCAATTGCCCCAAAAGGCAGGAGCCCTAAAAGATGAAACGTAAAACGCTTACTCAGTACCTGGTCGAACAACAACGCATGGAACAAGCTGTCTCGGCCGAAGTGCGCTTATTAATTGAAACGGTTGCCCGGGCTTGCAAAGCCATTGCCCACGCAGTCGGTAAAGGCGCTTTGGGCGGGGTATTGGGAAGTCTTGACAGTGAAAATGTACAGGGTGAAGTACAAAAGAAACTCGATGTTCTGTCAAATGAAATATTGCTGGAAGCGAATGAATGGGGCGGCCATCTGGCAGCCATGGCGTCCGAAGAAATGGAAACTTTGCACCGCATTCCTAACCGCTACCCCAAAGGCGAATATCTTTTACTCTTTGATCCGCTGGATGGTTCTTCCAATATCGACGTAAACGTTTCTATTGGGACAATTTTCTCGGTCTTGCAGGCTCCTGCCGACGCCGCCGGCCGCGACATAGAGGAAAGCGACTTTCTTCAGCCCGGCAATAAACAAGTTGCGGCGGGCTACGCCGTTTACGGGCCGCAAAGCATGCTGGTTCTAACCGTCGGAACGGGCGTCGTGGGCTTCACGCTGGATCGGGAAATGGGAACATGGGTGCTTACCCATGAAAACATGACTATTCCGGAAGAAACGTCGGAGTTCGCCATTAACATGTCGAATATGCGGCATTGGGAAGAACCAGTAAAACTGTACATTAACGATTGCCTGGCAGGCAGCACCGGACCGCTGGCCAAAGACTACAACATGCGTTGGATTGCCTCAATGGTCGCCGATGTCCACCGTATCATGACACGGGGTGGTATTTTCATGTACCCGCGCGATGCCCGCCCTTCGGGTCGCAAAGGCAAGTTGCGCTTAATGTACGAAGCCAACCCAATGAGTTTCCTGGTGGAGCAGGCGGGTGGCGCTGCCACCGACGGCGATACACGTATTCTTGACATTACCCCCGAAGGGCTGCACCAGCGCGTAGGCGTCATCCTTGGGTCCAAAAATGAAGTCGAACGTGTGGGTCGTTATCACCTAGAAGACTGAACCAAACTCAGTACCCGGCAACGCTCGTTCAACGCCCGCCTGTTAATGAACCCAATACACCCCTTAACAGGCGAGTAGCGGCGCGCCGGGCCATACTTTTGGCGACCGATTGCACTACGCCGTCACGGCGTCCGCCCCGAGGCCCGGTACTACCAAACAGAAAATCGCTTACAGCACCCATCACCCCACCCTCATCAGACGATGCCGTTTCAATACCGTGTTTAGCCCCCTGCCCTGGCTCCGCCTCAGCCCGCTGAGCCAGACGCTCATAAGCAGACTCTCGGTCGACGACACGTTCATACTTGCCACCTACCAGAGACGCATTACGAATTTCCTGTCGTTCCTGTGCGGTTGCCGGGCCAATCCGGCTACCCGGCGCCACCATCCAGGCTCTTTCCGTGATTGTCGGGCGCCCTTTTTCGTCGAGCAGCGAAACAAGCGCCTCCCCCACACCCAGCTCGGTAATAGCCGCCTCAATGTCCAGGTTAGGATTGACTCGCATGGTTTGAGCGGCGGCACGCACCGCCTTTTGATCTCTTGGCGTGTACGCACGCAGGGCGTGTTGCACACGATGCCCCAACTGCCCTAATACCGTGGCGGGAATATCCAAAGGATTTTGCGTCACAAAATACACACCAACAGCTTTCGAACGAATTAGCCGCGCCACTTGCTCGATCTTCTCTACCAGCGCTTTGGGTGCATCGTTAAACAACAAATGCGCCTCATCGAAAAAGAAAACGAATTTGGGTTGCTCCAGGTCGCCGACCTCAGGTAATGCTTCATAGATTTCCGCCAACAGCCACAACAGAAAAACCCCATATAATCGCGGCGACTGCATTAAACGATCAGCCGCCAATACATTCACCATGCCCTGCCCTTGGGCATTAGTGCGGATCAAATCGTGAATATCCAGCATCGGCTCTCCGAAAAACTGCTCGGCGCCTTGCGACTCCAGACGCAGCAAACTGCGTTGAATGGCACCTATTGATGCAGAAGACACATTGCCATATTGGGTACGAAGCGTTTTGGCCCGGTCGGCAACGTCTTGCAACATAGCGCGCAAGTCTTTCAAGTCAAGTAGCAGATGTCCTTCATCGTCGGCCACACGAAACACAAGATTCAGCACCCCTTCCTGCGTATCATTCAGCTCCAGCATTCGCGCCAGCAACAACGGCCCCATATCGGACACCGTCGCGCGAACAGGGTGTCCGCTCTCGCCGAATACATCCCAGAATGTCACAGGGCACCCAGACCAGGCCGGTGTGGGCAGACCCAGCTTATCCAATCGGGCTTGCAACTTTTCGCTGGGTTGGGCCGCCTGGGAAATACCGCTTAAATCGCCTTTGATATCGGCCACAAAAACAGGCGTACCGGCTTGCGAAAACGCCTGCGCCAATACCTGCAACGACACCGTTTTTCCGGTGCCGGTCGCTCCTGTGATACAACCATGTCTGTTAGCCATTTGGGGCAATAGCCGCAATTCAGTTGTGTTGTTTTTCGCAATAAGAAAGGGGGTGGCCATAAAAGCTCCTGGAAGCAGCACAATCAAGCAACTTACACAATATTAAAACGTTGCGCAGGTTTAATCTCGGCGTACCTGTCGGCACGCGTTAAAATTACAACCTTTACTTTATATAGAAAACAGATCACGCATATGGCCGGACACAGTAAATGGGCAAATATTCAGCACCGGAAAGGTCGTCAAGACGCCAAACGGGGCAAAATCTGGACCAAAATCATTCGTGAAATCACCGTTGCCGCAAGAATGGGCGGTGCCGACCCGGACAGCAACCCGCGTCTACGTCTTGCATGGGATAAGGCCACAGCCGCCAACATGCCTAAAGACAATATCCAGCGCGCCATCACCCGAGGCGCAGGAGGGGGGGATGACTCCAACTACGAAGAAATTCGTTATGAGGGCTATGGGGTAAACGGTGCCGCCGTCATTGTCGACTGCATGACCGATAACCGCATGCGTACCGTTGCAGAAGTGCGCCATGCTCTATCAAAGCATGGTGGTAATTTGGGCCAGGACGGCTCCGTTACCTTCATGTTCAAACATTGCGGACAGTTCCTGTTTGCTCCCGGCACTTCTGAAGAAAAAGTCATGGAAATCGGACTGGAAGCGGGCGCGGAAGACATCGAAACCGATGCCGACGGCATGATCGAAGTCATTTGCGAACCGGGCGATTACGCGGCTGTAAAGAACGCGTTTCACGATGCCGGTCTTGAGCCTGAATGGCAGGAAATTATTATGAAGCCACTGAACGAAGTTGAACTAACCGGCGACGATGCTGAAAAAATGCAGAAAATGATCGACGTCCTGGAAAGCCTGGATGACGTTCAGCAGGTTTACACCACTGCCGTGTTCAACGAAACAAGCGCTTGATGCAACAGGCTGTTCCCCCTATTACCGCTTACTCACTTTCGACTCCTTCTTATGAAACTTCTTGTTATTGGTAGCGGTGGCCGCGAACACGCGATCGCCTGGCGCTTGTCAAAATCACCTCGTGTACAACGAGTTTTCGTCGCTCCCGGAAACGGCGGCACCGCCACGACCGAGCTTCTTGAAAACCTTCCCTACACCAACGTTGACTCGCTTATTGAGTTTGCCCGCGAAGAGAATATTGCCTACACGGTGGTGGGCCCGGAAGCGCCGCTCGCCAACGGAATTGTCGACGCTTTTCGAAAAGCCGGGCTGAAAATTTTTGGCCCAACCCGCCAGGCGGCTCAGCTTGAAAGCTCGAAAGACTATGCCAAAGCATTCATGATCAGGCACAACATTCCCACTGCAGCCTATCAAACCTTCACCGATCCCGAGGCCGCAAAGGCGTATATCAAAGCTCAAAGGGCGCCTATTGTTGTCAAGGCAGACGGCTTGGCCGCAGGAAAAGGTGTGGTGGTCGCTACAAGCGAAAATGAAGCGCTGGATGCCGTCGAGCAAATGCTGGGCGATGGCACATTTGGCGCTGCCGGCGCCCGCGTTGTTATCGAAGAATGCCTGGAAGGCGAAGAAGCCAGCTTTATCGTGATGTGCGACGACCAGCAAGTACTGGCTATGGCAACCAGCCAGGATCACAAACGCCTGAAAGACCATGACAAAGGACCAAACACCGGAGGTATGGGAGCCTACTCCCCCGCTCCCATCATTACCCCCGCTTTGCATAATCGGATCATGCGGGAAGTTATCCAGCCCACACTGCAAGGCATGGCCAAAGACGGCATACCCTACTCGGGCTTCCTTTATGCCGGGCTCATGATTGGCCCGGGAGCCGACAATGATCGCACCATTAAGGTACTGGAATTTAATTGCCGCATGGGTGACCCGGAAACCCAACCTATCATGATGAGGGTAAAAAGTGATCTGGCCAGTGTATTCGAGCATGCGGTTAACGGCACGCTGGAGCAAGCTGAACTGGAATGGGACCGGCGTACGGCACTGGGCGTGGTCATGGCGGCACACAACTACCCCGCAACGCCGCGCACAGGTGACGTCATTACCGACATACCCGAAAACACCGACGAATGTGTTGTGTTTCATGCAGGCACAAAACTGGAAGAGGGTGTGCTGAAAACCGGGGGTGGGCGCGTGTTGTGCGTTACGGCTTTAGGTGAATCCGTTAAGCGTGCGCAAGATGCCGCCTACCAGGCTGTGCGGCAAACCCATTTCGATGGCTGCCAGTATCGCACTGATATCGGATGGCGCGCCGTGCCAACCGATACTCAGTAAGCGCCACACGTTACCAGGACCCAACATGGCTGTACCTATTTCCTCCGCTTACGATTATTTTCTCGACCTGCAATCGCGTATTGTGAAGCGCCTTGAAGACACCGGCGGCGATACTTTCCAAACCGACCATTGGAAACGTGAAGAAGGCGGCGGCGGCATCTCTCGACTGGTTGAAAACGGCAAGCTACTGGAACGCGCAGGGGTTTTGTTCAGTCATGTGCAAGGTAAAACCTTGCCCCCGTCAGCCAGCGCTCATCGCCCCGAGCTGGCTGGGCGTGCCTGGGAAGCCATGGGTGTTTCATTGGTATTGCACCCTCGCAATCCCTATATCCCCACTACCCATATGAACGTACGCGTATTCGTGGCACGCGCACCCGATAATAGCGAAGAAGATGACGTTTTCTGGTTTGGTGGCGGACTCGACCTCACGCCCTACTACCCTTTTGAAGAAGACGCCAGGCATTTTCATCAGGTCTGCGCGAAGGCGCTGGCGCCTTTCGGCCCCGACAAATATCCAGCCTACAAAACCTGGTGCGACCAATATTTTTATCTAAAGCATCGAAACGAAACTCGAGGGATTGGCGGTATTTTCTTCGACGATCTAAGCGAAAATGGATTCGAAAACAGTTTTGCCCTGGTTCAATCTGTAGGAAACTGCTTTCTCGATGCTTATATGCCCATTGTCGAAAAACGACGACACATTGCGTACGGCGGACAAGAACGCGATTTTCAAGCCTATCGACGCGGGCGTTACGTTGAATTTAACCTGGTATTCGACCGCGGCACCCTATTTGGTTTACAGTCAGGGGGAAGGACCGAATCTATTTTGCTATCGATGCCCCCGTTGGCGACATGGCGATACAACTGGTCTCCCGAGCCCGGCACTCCGGAAGCGAAACTGGCAGAATTTTTAATACCACGCGAATGGATTTAAAAAAAATAGGACTTCTCGGCGGTAGCTTTGACCCTGTACACCGCGCTCACATTGCACTGGCCGAAACAGCCAGAAAGCATCTTGAGCTCGACGAAGTACAACTGATTCCCGCTGCCGACCCCTGGCAACGCCCAGCCTTAAAAGCAAGCCGCCGACACCGCTTGAAAATGCTGGATCTGGCCATTGCGTCGTATCCGTTTCTAAACTTAAATACGGTTGAGGTCGATCGCGGCGGCAAAACCTACACTATCGATACATTGGAAGGCTTGCCCAAAACCGCCCAATATTTTTGGATCCTGGGAACCGACCAATTACAGAACTTTTGTACCTGGCATCGATGGGAAGATATTCTCGCGTACGTCCATTTGGTTGTCGCCAATCGCCCAGGAACAGAACCTGTTCCTCCCGAGCCGCTAATCAAGATGCTTGAAACGTTAAAAAAACCGCTTATATCGCTTCCTTTTGAACCTATGCCTATTGCCGCAACCGAAATTCGTGATCTGCTCGCGGACGGACAATCGGTTAACGACATGCTTGACCAGAACGTTCTCGACTACATCCGGGAACATCACCTTTACCAAGCCTAACCGCACTCGTGCGCGGGCAACCTGACCCCTTTTACATGAACATTCAGAAATTGCAACGCCTTGTCATTGACGCCCTTGAAGACGTCAAGGCCCAAGACATTCAAGTCTTCAACACCACAGAAATCACCACGATGTTTGATCGCGTGGTACTGGCAACCGGTACCTCAAACCGCCAAACTCGCGCCTTGGCTGCCAGCGTGGCCGACGCGGCTCGTGAGCACAAAATTCCCATTGTTGCCTATGAGGGGCAGGATACCGGAGAATGGGTTCTGCTCGACATAGGGGATATTGTCGTTCATTGCATGCAGCCGGAAATTCGACGCTACTACAACCTGGAAGAAATTTGGGGTGGCAAACCTGTGCGGGTAAAACTCTTGCCACAATCCACACCAGCCGGCACCCCGGTGTACGATGATGAGTTGCCTGACACATGAAGCTTTGGGTAATTGCGGTAGGTACACGCATGCCACAATGGGTTACCGACGCTTGGCATGACTACGCAAAGCGACTTCCTCCCGACTGCAGTTTAGAACTAAAAGAAATTAAACCCGAGTCGCGCACGAGCGGAAAATCTCCGGCACAACTAATGCAAGCCGAAGCCGACCGTATTCACGCCGCTCTTCCAGCTAACGCACTATCTATTGCGCTGGATGAAAACGGGCGCGACATCACCACCGCCAAACTTGCTGTTGAACTCGAGAAATGGCGCGGCAGCGGCCGTGATGTCGCTTTTCTTATTGGCGGACCCGACGGCCTGAACCCGAACTTGAAACAACGTTGTGATAGTCTTATGCGGCTCTCTTCTTTAACGTTGCCACACCCGATGGTCAGGGTGGTGTTGGCCGAGCAACTGTATCGCGCCTGGGCCATCAACACCAACCACCCGTATCACCGGGCCTGATTTACATCAGTCATTATGGGGTTGTCTTCATGCAAAAACGCCGCACGAAAATTGTCGCCACCCTGGGGCCGGCAAGCTCAAGCCCGGAAATCATTGAAAAACTGATTCTGGCGGGCATGGACGTAGCCCGGCTGAATTTTTCCCACGGCACCGTCAACGACCATCGTGAACGGGCGCAAACCGTTCGGGCCCTTGCGGCCCAACATAAAAGATGTGTCGCAATCATGGGTGACCTTCAAGGCCCCAAAATTCGTATTGCGCGCTTCAGCAACGGGCAGATTGAACTGGTTGCCGGCCAGCCGTTTACCTTATCGAACAAACATCCGCTCGAGGACGGCAATGAAAAAATTGTCGGTATCGACTACCCCACACTGATTCACGATTGCAAACCTGGTGACGAACTTCTGCTGGACGACGGCCGCGTTGTCCTTGAAGTGAATCAAGTGGACGACCACGCCGTACACACTACGGTAACTCAAGGCGGGCCACTGTCCAACAATAAAGGCATTAATCGCCGGGGCGGCGGAATCTCGGCGCCCAGCCTCACCGAGAAGGACAAAGCCGATATCCAAACTATTGCCGAACTTGAGCTTGATTATGTCGCCGTATCGTTTCCACGCCAGGGCAGCGATATTGAAGAGGCGCGGCATTTACTGGAGGCGGCAGGCAGTAAGGCCTGGATTATCGCGAAAATTGAACGCGCGGAAGCGGTGATCGATGACAACGCACTCGATGAGCTGATCATGGCCAGCGACGGTGTTATGGTGGCCCGTGGCGACCTGGGGGTTGAAGTAGGCGATGCCCGTCTTGCGGGCATACAGAAGCGAATTATCCTGCACGCCCGCACTTACAACAAACTTGTTATTACCGCCACGCAAATGATGGAGTCAATGGTAAGCAGCCCATTACCCACGCGTGCGGAGGTATCCGATGTGGCCAATGCCGTACTCGACTACACCGATGCTGTCATGCTATCGGCGGAATCAGCCTCGGGACGCTATCCGGTTGAAGCCGTGAAAGCCATGGCACGTGTATGCCTGGGTGCTGAACAAGAGCCGGGCACAACGAAATCCCAACATCGGCTTGGTGAGACGTTTACTCGTTGTGATGAAACCATTGCATTGTCAGCCATGTATGCGGCTAACCATTTTCACGGAATTAAAGCCATTGTGAGTCTTACCGAAAGTGGTCATACTCCGTTGATCATGTCTCGAATTCGGTCCGGCGTACCGATTTATTGCTACACATCGCATCCCGCTACAGAACGTCGCGTTGCCCTGTTCAGGGGCGTGTACGCTCTACCTTTCGACACGCGCAGCATGGATCGCGAACAAGTCAGCGCGTCTGCTGTTGAAGCGCTGGTTGAAAGCGGACAGTTGAATAAAGGTGAATGGGCCATTATCACCCGCGGCGACACGAATCAAGACGGCGGAACCAACACACTACGCATTGTATGCGCCGAATAGTATGACTGAACGTGAAATTTATCTTGCCTCCGCCAGTCCCAGGAGACATAAAATACTCAATCAAATGGGTATCCAGCATCGTGTTCTCATTGTCCCGCCACCGCCGGGCGAAGACGAGCCGCGTCTTCCAGGAGAATCCCCAAAGCAGTATGTCATGCGTACGGCATCAGAAAAATCAGATCGCGCCCTAGCCTGGATAAAACATCAATCTTTACCTGTTTTACCCGTTCTAACGGCAGACACCACGGTTGCGCTGGAGGACATTATTCTGGGTAAACCGAGCACATACGAAGAAGCCAAATGCATGCTCACACAACTTTCCGGCCATACCCATCAGGTTTATACCGCCGTCACGCTGGCGTTCAACGAACAACGCATCGAAATTCTGAGTACTACTGCCGTGAGGTTTGCCCATCTTGATCGGCAAGATATAGAAACATACTGCAAAACCAACGAACCATGGGGCAAAGCTGGTGCATATGGCATACAGGGTAAAGCGTCGTGGTTCATAGAACATATCAACGGCAGCTACAGTGGTGTTGTCGGTTTACCCATTTACGAAACCGGACAACTCCTGAAAAAAATGAACGAATCACAAGCCGTTTAAGCATATACGCAGCACTTAACCTTTCCAGAGGAGACCTTTATGAAACGCAGAAGCGCATTAAAAATTCTGGCGGGCAGCCTGTCAGCCCCAGTTGTTCTTCACGCCACGACGGCCAAAGCACATACAACAAGCGATCCCAAAAACAATGACGAATTTCGCCGGGCCCTGGAAAGTTTTACACAAATTAACCCTGGACAGTCAGCGGTTAGCGTCACCGTCCATGACTCCGACAGCACCTACAGGTTCGACCATCTGGGTACCAAGCCGCTATTCGTGGGGAGCGCGGTTAAAACATATATTTTGGGACAGTATCTGCTAGATGTGGAAACTGGAAAACTCGACGAAAATGAGCGGCTTCAAGTTGGCCCGGCAGTCTGGTCGCCCGGCGGCGATGTACTGGTCGACGTGCAGGGCACCATCCCCGCGCGTAACGTGCTCGAAATGATGATCGCCCACAGCGACAATACGTCGACCGATATGGCCATTAAGCAAGTTGGCCCGGCACGGGTACGGGAACTAATAAAAAAGCTAGGATTGCATCACACCCAAATACCCGACTCCACCCGTGTTTTATTTTCGTATCTGAATGGCGCCCCTTCTGGCAAAGATATGGGGTGGGAAGGCATGCAAGCCATGGAGAAAGGCGAGTCATTCGGCCCCATTCGCGATCCTATTAATCCCGATCAAACCATGATGAGCACCGCGGAGGAAATGCGCGCGTGGTACGACTATGTTCTTTCCGGCAAGCTGTTTAAAGATGAAAGCACCTTGAAAGAGTTCAAACGTATATCGGCCATGGCCAATGCCATTCCCTCCTTAATGCCCGACGGCATTATGGGTTATGGCAAGGGGGGAAGTATTGTCTGGAACGATTTCAACTGCTTTACTATCGCAGGCCAAATGGTTATTCCCGGAACACGTACTGTCAACTTCTGCTTCATTACCAATTGGTCTGGCGCCGAGTCCACTATTACACCCACGTTTGCGCAATTCGTAAAATACAGCTCGGAAATGATTCATGCTCTAGCTTAATTACCGTTTTTTCGTCCTAACAAAGTAAAACGCCCCAACATGTTTGATGTTGGGGCGTTTTGGTATAAGAGCCTGACGATGACCTACTTTCACAGATGTACATCCACTATCATCGGCGCAAAGGCGTTTCACGGTCCTGTTCGGGATGGGAAGGCGTGGGACCACCTTGCTATGGTCGTCAAGCGTAAAGGGTTGCGCTTCAAGGGTTTTGGCCTTGAAGCGCCAATGAGGTCAGAAGCAACCGTGCTTTGTATGCTGTTGCGGGTTTGATTATTTGGTTGTGTGCGTTGCGTTGGTTTTGACCATTGATTTTTGACTTTATGTCATTTAGCGGCATGCTTAACACCTAAACCTTGTATGCATAACCTGCATGGTTATAGGATCAAGCCGCACGGGCAATTAGTACTGGTTAGCTAAACACATTACTGCGCTTACACACCCAGCCTATCAACGTCCTGGTCTCGAACGACCCTTCAGGGGGGTCAAGCCCCCGGGATACCTTATCTTCAGACGAGTTTCCCGCTTAGATGCCTTCAGCGGTTATCTCTTCCGTACTTAGCTACTCGGCAATGCCATTGGCATGACAACCGATACACCAGCGGTACGTCCACTCCGGTCCTCTCGTACTAGGAGCAGGCTCCGTCAAGTATCCAACGCCCACGGCAGATAGGGACCAAACTGTCTCACGACGTTTTAAACCCAGCTCACGTACCTCTTTAAATGGCGAACAGCCATACCCTTGGGACCGGCTACAGCCCCAGGATGAGATGAGCCGACATCGAGGTGCCAAACACCGCCGTCGATATGAACTCTTGGGCGGTATCAGCCTGTTATCCCCAGAGTACCTTTTATCCGTTGAGCGATGGCCCTTCCATTCAGAACCACCGGATCACTATGTCCTGCTTTCGCACCTGTTCGACGTGTCAGTCTCACAGTCAAGCACGCTTATGCCATTGCACTATCAGCACGATTTCCGACCGTGCCTAGCGTACCTTCGAACTCCTCCGTTACGCTTTGGGAGGAGACCGCCCCAGTCAAACTGCCCACCATGCACTGTCCCCAACCCGGATAACGGGCCAAGGTTAGAACCGCAAACAGACCAGGGTGGTATTTCAAGGTCGGCTCCAAGCAGTCTAGCGACCACTCTTCTGCGCCTCCCACCTATCCTACACAAGCCGGTTCACAGTTCAATGCAAAGCTACAGTAAAGGTTCATGGGGTCTTTCCGTCTAGCCGCGGGTAGATTGCATCATCACAAACACTTCAACTTCGCTGAGTCTCAGGAGGAGACAGTGTGGCCATCGTTACGCCATTCGTGCAGGTCGGAACTTACCCGACAAGGAATTTCGCTACCTTAGGACCGTTATAGTTACGGCCGCCGTTTACCGGGGCTTCGATCAAGAGCTTGCACCCCATCACTTAACCTTCCGGCACCGGGCAGGCGTCACACCCTATACGTCCACTTTCGTGTTAGCAGAGTGCTGTGTTTTTAATAAACAGTCGCAGCCACCGATTCTCTGCGACCCCGTCATGCTCAGCGCGCAGGCGCTTCACACTACCAGGGTATACCTTCTCCCGAAGTTACGGTATCAATTTGCCGAGTTCCTTCTCCTGAGTTCTCTCAAGCGCCTTGGAATATTCATCCCGTCCACCTGTGTCGGTTTGCGGTACGGTCTCGTACAGCTAGAGCTTAGAGGCTTTTCTTGGGACCACTTCCAATCAGTTTAAGACCGTAGTCTTATCCAGCCACACCCTTGAATTTCGCGCCCGGATTTGCCTAAAGCGCCTTCTATAGTGCAGCAACGGGGACTTCCAACACCCCGATGACCTTTCGCAATCCGTCCCCCCATCGCACTGTACGACGGTGCTGGAATATTAACCAGCTTCCCATCAGCTACGCATCTCTGCCTCGCCTTAGGGGCCGACTCACCCTGCGCCGATGAACGTTGCGCAGGAAACCTTGGACTTACGGCGAGGGGGCTTTTCACCCCCTTTATCGCTACTCATGTCAGCATTCGCACTTCTGATACCTCCAGCAGCCTTTACAAGCCACCTTCACAGGCTTACAGAACGCTCTCCTACCGCGTATATCTTACGATACACACCCGCAGCTTCGGTAACTGGCTTAGCCCCGTTACATCTTCCGCGCAGGACGACTCGATCAGTGAGCTATTACGCTTTCTTTAAAGGATGGCTGCTTCTAAGCCAACCTCCTGACTGTCTTCGCCTTCCCACTTCGTTTCCCACTTAGCCAATTTTGGGGACCTTAGCTGGCGGTCTGGGTTGTTTCCCTCTTGAGTCCGGACGTTAGCACCCGGTGCTCTGTCTCCCGCGCTCATACTTGCTGGTATTCGGAGTTTGCCATGGTTTGGTAAATCGCCATGACCCCCTAGCCATAACAGTGCTCTACCCCCAGCAGCAATACGCGAGGCACTACCTAAATAGTTTTCGGAGAGAACCAGCTATTTCCAGGCTTGTTTAGCCTTTCACCCCTATCCACAGTTCATCCCCTAATTTTTCAACATTAGTGGGTTCGGTCCTCCAGCACGTGTTACCGTGCCTTCAACCTGACCATGGATAGATCGCCTGGTTTCGGGTCTACACCCAGCGACTCAAACGCCCTGTTCGGACTCGCTTTCGCTACGCCTTCCCTATTCGGTTAAGCTTGCCACTGAATGTAAGTCGCTGACCCATTATACAAAAGGTACGCAGTCACCCCATAAAGAGGCTCCTACTGTTTGTATGCACACGGTTTCAGGATCTATTTCACTCCCCTTCCGGGGTTCTTTTCGCCTTTCCCTCACGGTACTGGTTCACTATCGGTCGATTACGAGTATTTAGCCTTGGAGGATGGTCCCCCCATCTTCAGACAGGATTTCACGTGTCCCGCCCTACTTGTCTGACGCCTAGTTCCACACCGCACATTTCGCCTACGGGACTATCACCCGCTACGGTCGCCCTTTCCAGAGCGTTCGGCTATATGCAATGCTAAATCGTCAAGGCTGCTCCGGGCTCGCTCGCCGCTACTGCCGGAATCTCGGTTGATTTCTTTTCCTCGAGCTACTTAGATGTTTCAGTTCACTCGGTTCGCTTCTCTGCACCTATGTATTCAGTGCAGGATACTGCTCGCGCAGTGGGTTTCCCCATTCGGACATCAGCGGATCAAAGCTCGTTTGCCAGCTCCCCGCCGCTTTTCGCAGGCTACCACGTCCTTCTTCGCCTGTAATCGCCAAGGCATCCACCATGTGCACTTAGTCACTTGATCCTATAACCACAAAGGCTATAGGTTCCTAACTTGAGTTTACGTGTTCATGCCGTTCATCACTTCCAAAAGACTGAATCAATCAAACCACATCATCCCTAAGAATAACGTCGCCCAATCAACTCCGCTCTTGAGTCAGAACTTATTTGCAATGCAATCACAACCCGTATCTATAATCAGTCTGCCTGTCCCTGGCGAATATATGTAAAACATACACCCCAGAACACGCAGCCCACTTACAGCTACTTGTCATTGTTGCTTCTTCCTCATTGTTAAAGAACAAATACTACGGGTACTACTTATACTACCTAGCCATATCGCTATGACCAGTGCACAACATCCTGATGAATTAAGCTAAATCTCCTTAACTTCACCCAAGACCCTGTTCACTGAACACAACCACTACCTTCACAACCACTACCTGCACAACCACAGCTTCGTTGGTGGAGGATGACGGGATCGAACCGACGACCCCCTGCTTGCAAAGCAGGTGCTCTCCCAGCTGAGCTAATCCCCCCCGTAAAGCACGTGGTGGGTCAAGTTGGAATCGAACCAACGACCCCCGCCTTATCAAGACGGTGCTCTAACCGACTGAGCTACTGACCCAAGCCCTTGTATCTGCCCTAACTCTAAAACAACCGATAAGCGTGAACACTCAAACTACCACCAAATAACAGCCCACCAAGACCAAACCCCAAGCACTTCTCTTAAAGGAGGTGATCCAGCCGCACCTTCCGATACGGCTACCTTGTTACGACTTCACCCCAGTCATGAATCCCACCGTGGTAAGCGCCCCCCTTACGGTTAGGCTACCTACTTCTGGTGAAACCCACTCCCATGGTGTGACGGGCGGTGTGTACAAGACCCGGGAACGTATTCACCGCGACATGCTGATCCGCGATTACTAGCGATTCCGACTTCATGCAGGCGAGTTGCAGCCTGCAATCCGGACTACGATCGGGTTTCTGAGATTGGCTCCCCCTCGCGGGTTGGCAACCCTCTGTCCCGACCATTGTATGACGTGTGAAGCCCTACCCATAAGGGCCATGAGGACTTGACGTCATCCCCACCTTCCTCCGGTTTGTCACCGGCAGTCTCACTAGAGTGCCCTTTCGTAGCAACTAATGACAAGGGTTGCGCTCGTTGCGGGACTTAACCCAACATCTCACGACACGAGCTGACGACAGCCATGCAGCACCTGTGTTCCGGTTCTCTTGCGAGCACAGCCAAATCTCTTCGGCCTTCCAGACATGTCAAGGGTAGGTAAGGTTTTTCGCGTTGCATCGAATTAATCCACATCATCCACCGCTTGTGCGGGTCCCCGTCAATTCCTTTGAGTTTTAATCTTGCGACCGTACTCCCCAGGCGGTCAACTTCACGCGTTAGCTGCGCTACTAAAGCCTAACGGCCCCAACAGCTAGTTGACATCGTTTAGGGCGTGGACTACCAGGGTATCTAATCCTGTTTGCTCCCCACGCTTTCGTGCCTGAGCGTCAGTATCATCCCAGGGGGCTGCCT
Source organism: Pusillimonas sp. DMV24BSW_D (assembly GCF_011388195.1). Taxonomy (NCBI): domain Bacteria; kingdom Pseudomonadati; phylum Pseudomonadota; class Betaproteobacteria; order Burkholderiales; family Alcaligenaceae; genus Neopusillimonas; species Neopusillimonas aestuarii. The sequence goes on from NZ_CP049990.1 coordinate 2,595,331, forward strand.
TCGCCATCGGTATTCCTCCACATCTCTACGCATTTCACTGCTACACGTGGAATTCTACCCCCCTCTGACGTACTCTAGCCTGGCAGTTAAAAGTGCAGTTCCAAGGTTAAGCCCTGGGATTTCACACCTTTCTTGCCAAACCGCCGACGCACCCTTTACGCCCAGTAATTCCGATTAACGCTTGCACCCTACGTATTACCGCGGCTGCTGGCACGTAGTTAGCCGGTGCTTATTCTGCAGGTACCGTCATCAACGCCAGGTATTAACCAGCGCCCTTTCTTCCCTGCCAAAAGTGCTTTACAACCCGAAGGCCTTCATCGCACACGCGGGATGGCTGGATCAGGGTTGCCCCCATTGTCCAAAATTCCCCACTGCTGCCTCCCGTAGGAGTCTGGGCCGTGTCTCAGTCCCAGTGTGGCTGGTCGTCCTCTCAAACCAGCTACGGATCGCAGCCTTGGTGAGCCTTTACCTCACCAACTAGCTAATCCGATATCGGCCGCTCCAATAGTGAGAGGTCTTGCGATCCCCCCCTTTCCCCCGTAGGGCGTATGCGGTATTAGCCACGCTTTCGCGTAGTTATCCCCCGCTACTGGGTACGTTCCGATACATTACTCACCCGTTCGCCACTCGCCGCCAAAGTAAGCAAGCTTACCTCGCGCTGCCGTTCGACTTGCATGTGTAAAGCATCCCGCTAGCGTTCAATCTGAGCCAGGATCAAACTCTTCAGTTTAATTCCTGTTAATTGCCATATTTCCTGTCCTTCAAAAAGACCAGGTCATACGTCGCGTACTCACTCAAAAGAAAAAAGACAGGCTTAAAAGTAAACACCAGATAAAATCCAGCATCTACCGCCTTGACTTCTTACTTCATCACTTGCGAGCACTTCTTACTACTTGCTTTGGCTCAGGCATTTAACCCTGATGCGCCACTACTTAGCAACGTAGCTTAAGTGCCCACACTTATCGGTTGTTTCGTTGTTAAAGAGCAGTTTCGCTAACCCAACCCAACCGCCCCACAACCAAGTTAAAAACACCTAACTTGCCGTGTGAAGCGCTGTTCAAGCAGCGAAGAAACGAGATTATGAAGCAGTTTTTAAGAAGTGTCAAATGAGAAGACAGAAATTTATTTCCAACCACTCTTGACCCAACACCCCGCCTCAGAGCCCCGCCCAGCCCATCAACCACACCCGCATCTTGCTCCGCAAAATACACGCCTGATTAATGACTGTCCCTTTTAAATCACCCTCTTAAATATCCCCTTAAATTAAGGGTTATCCCGAGGCCGTCTCCAAAGGGAACCGAACTGTAGCATGACTGTCATTTAGTTGCAAACGAAATGCCATTTAAATTGGCTATACGCAAAAAAAAAATGCGTGCCACATTAAATAAAACTGGCCGACGCTTCGTCAGGCAATAGAGAAGCTTCTCTTCTTGCGACGTGCGCCGATCATGGCATACTGAACGCATTCCCCAAAAATAATCACACTGGCTGAAAATGGCTGAAGACATACTCATTAACGTTACCCCTTTTGAAACCCGGGTGGCCATCGTGGAGCAAGGCGCTGTTCAAGAGCTGCATATCGAGCGCAGCATTCAGCGTGGACACGTGGGCAACCTGTACCTGGGGAAAGTGGTTCGTGTATTACCCGGAATGCAAAGCGCATTTGTCGATATCGGGCTGGAACGAGCCGCTTTCATTCACGTAGCTGATTTGCGCCAGAATCGCGCAGAACGAAATGCCGGCGGGACCCTGACCCCTATCGAAAAACTGCTTTTCGAGGGGCAATCCCTCATGGTTCAGGTCATTAAAGACCCCTTGGGCACCAAAGGGGCCAGGTTATCTACGCAAATCAGTATTGCCGGGCGGATGTTGGTGTACTTGCCTCATGAGCCTCATGTTGGCATTTCCCAAAAAATTGAAGGGGAAGAAGATCGTCTGGCACTGCGCGAACGCGTTGTACAGTTAATGCCCGACGACGAAAAAGGTGGTTTCATCGTACGCACGCAGGCCGAAGGAGCAAACGATGACGAATTAGCCGCCGATTTATCCTACTTGCGGGTGCTGTGGACCCGAATCACCACCAAAGCAAAATCTTTACCGGCTCCATCCTTGCTTTATGCCGACCTAACACTGGAACAGCGTGTGCTCCGAGACATGGTAAGCCCCGAAACCGGCTCCATTTTGGTTGATTCACGCGCTACGGCGCAGCGTTTGAATGAATGGGCAGACACTTTTACCCCATCCGTAAAGGAACGCATTTCGCACTACAGCGGCGAGCGCCCACTTTTCGATACTGCTAATGTTGACGAAGAAATAGAGAAAGCCTTGTCGCGACGCGTAGACCTCAAATCTGGAGGCTATCTGATCATCGACCAAACAGAGGCACTGACAACAGTAGACGTTAATACCGGCGGCTACGTCGGAGGGCGCAACTTCGATGACACGATTTTCAAAACCAACCTTGAAGCGGCCGTTGCCATTGCGCGGCAATTACGCTTGCGCAATTTGGGTGGCATTATCATTATCGACTTTATTGATATGGATGACTCCGAACACCGCGCATCGGTGTTGGCTGAGCTCAACAAAGCGCTAAGCAAAGACCGCACGCGTATGACGGTCAGCAGCTTCAGCCAATTAGGTTTGGTTGAAATGACACGCAAGCGCACGCGCGACTCATTAGCACATCAATTGTGTGAGCCGTGTCCAACCTGCCAATCCAGGGGGCATGTTCGTACGCCCCGCACGCTGTGTTATGAAATTTTGCGAGAAATTCTGCGAGAATCCCGACAGTTCAATCCAAAAGAATTTCGGGTTCTGGCTTCGCAGGCGGTGGTTGACCTGTTTCTTGAAGAGGAAAGCGCTCACTTGGCCATGCTGGGCGACTTTATCGGCAAGCCTGTTTCTTTGGAGGTTGAAGCCGCTTATTCACAAGAACAATACGACATTGTGCTTATTTAGCTATTAACTCGAGACAACGAAACACTATTCAGAAACAGGACACTTTTCGGGATTCAACACGATATCGAACATTTCCTGAACCTGATTATTAGTGGTGGCGTAATAACTATAAACACGACCACGGGTGAGCCCGCTGGTCATTCTGGCCAGCGACAACACCACCATTTCACTGCTGTTCGTTGCGCCGGGCCGAAACGGCTTTGTTACCCGGGCGTTGGCCGGATACAGCTCGTCGCGCGAGAACTGAACCTCGGCGTTGCACGCAGCCTGATGCTTAAAAACGGCGCGCTGAATTTGGACAAAATCCTGCTCAAGCTTGCGCTCGGCACGCAAATAAAGCGGATCCTCAATGACATCGAAGGAAAAACCCTTGTTATCCGCGGCACAACCGGCCAACGCAAGAAAACCTAATAACGCAATAAATTTTTTCATCATTTTTCCGCTGTAAATCTTTTGCCAAATTCCCCGCGCGACCTGCTTCCAATGAGTCAGGTCGCGTCACGAAACTGCATGTTGTACAACATAGCGTAGCGCCCTTCCTTGGCAAGCAGCGCTTCATGGTGACCTTGCTCAACGATTTCACCAGCATCAAGCACGACAATCATATCGGCTTTCTGCACGGTTGACAGTCGGTGTGCAATGACCAAGGTGGTTCGTCCGGCCATCAAATGTTCCAGCGATGCCTGCACTTGTCGTTCTGACTCATTATCCAATGCTGACGTGGCTTCATCAAGAATCAGAATTGGCGCATCTTTAATAAGGGCGCGCGCAATTGCCAAACGCTGACGTTGTCCGCCTGACAACTGATTGGCATTCTCACCGACCCGACTATGAAGGCCATCGGGCAGCGCACGCACAAAATCGTGCAGATTGGCGGCCTCGAGTGCTGCCCAGATTTCCTGTTCATTAACTTCACGCAATGCGCCGTAACTCACGTTCTCACCGATCGTGCCATCAAAAAGTACCACGTTCTGGCTGACGAGCGATAGCTGCGCGCGCAAACTTCGTAAAGAACATGCCCCAATAGGCTGACCGTCAATAAAAATCTCTCCCTCGGTAGGGATCACAAACCGTGGCAGCATATTCACCAGCGTTGTTTTACCGCTGCCGGAGCGACCGACCAACGCAACGGTTTGTCCGGGTTTTACCGACAACGACACATTGGTTAAAGTATCAACTTGGGCATCGGCAAAACGATGACTTACGTTCCGATACTCAATGTGACCTGTCACTGCCTTGGTAAACTCAACTTTTCCTTCATCAGGCTCCGGGGTTTGATCAATTAGACCGAATACGCTTTCGGCGGATACCAACATTCGCTGTGTCGCGCCGGCAATATTGGTTAGCCGTTTTATCGGATCGAAAATCTGCCCCAATGCGGCCATAAACGACGCGAAACTACCCACCGTCAAACCTTCGTTATTCGCCTGATATAAAGCAACGGCAATGACTGCCGCGACCGACACACCCACAAAAAATTGGGTAATAGGTGACATGGCGGCGTCGGAAGATGCCGCCCGCATGGCAAACCTGCGCAACCGACCGCTAACGTATTCGAAACGTGAGGACTCATGATCATAGCCATCGAACAACTTAACTTCTCGTTGGCCGTCAATTGCCTCGCCGACCACCCGCGTCATTTCTGCGTTCATATTGATCGTGTCGCGATTTATGCGGCGCAGACGACGAATAAAAATGCGTGAGACATAGACTGAGAGCGGCAAAACCAGCAATACAATCAATGTTAATTGCCAAGACATATATAGCAACACGGCAAACAATGACACCACGATCAGCGTTTCACGCGTAATAACCGTGATCACTTCCGTAGCCAGGCCGGAGACGTTACCCGCATCGATTGTGAAGCGATTCAACAACCGACCGGTATCGCCATTGCGAAATTCGGCGTCGGGCAACCCCAACAGTCGCTGAAACATTTCCCGCCGAATCCCCAAAAGCAGATTATTGGTTATCCAGGCCATAACGTAAGAACTGCCGAAGGTACATATCCCGCGCAGGAACATGAGTCCGACAACCAATGCGGGAATAGACCATATGTATGACGGCTTCTGCCCTGTAAAGCCTTCGTCGAGCAGCGGCTTCATAATAATGGCCAGCGTAGGCTGGGTTGCTGCGCTGATTGAAAGGAGAATAAAGGCAACCACAACCGCCTTCCAGTACTTGCCCAGCCGCACATAAATGCGACGCCAAAGGTCGAACTTCACTGGGTCGGCATGCGCAGGACCGGATGAGAAAACTGAACTCAAGAAATGACTCGCTTTTATACTATGCAACAATTGAAAAAAACATTTTAACTGCGCAACAGGAACTGGAACACGCAGGACGGCAATGTTTCTCCCACTACGACCATGACAAACCCTAAACCCACTCTTTACATAAGGCTTCCAAACTGGATTGGCGATGTTTGCATGGCACTACCTTCGTTGAATGCAATATTACAAAGTGGCATGCCAACCGTGGTCTGTGCACGCCCTTGGGCTGAAGACCTCTTGCGAGCTTATGCCATTGAAGGCTTCATCCCGATGAACGGCGCATGGAGAAAGGATCGCAAACGAGTAGCCGAACACAGGCATCAACATGGCCATGATCATGCCCTGGGTTTGCTGTTGCCCGACTCATTGTCCAGTGCATTAGTCTTCAGGTTAGCAGGATTGCAATGCGCAGGTTATCGCGATGACGGGCGCAGCCTGCTATTAAAATGGCCTTTTTCAAAACCTGTCCCGAAACCCCACGCTGTGGAGTCGTGGTTCATGCTAACCCGGTCGGCTTTGAAAGTTTGGGGTTACGCCTTAAGTACTGAAAAGCCCGGCCCAACGCTTGGCTTATCCCTCACTTCGGAACACGAGGCTGCCGCCCAGGAACTACTTACGCGCGCCGGCCTTAAACCCGGTGGCTTTATTCTCATTGCCCCCACGGCAACGGGTCGTCACAAAGGGCAAATTAAAGTTTGGCCTGGATTCGACTCCGTTACACGTATCTTGCAGGAAAAAGGTTTCAAGGTTGTCATGTGCCCGCCACCCAATGAAAAAGAAGAGGCTTTGCGCAATGCACCGACAGCATATTGTTTAAACGCGCAGGGGTTGGGTGCTTTTGCTACACTCACGCGCATGTCTGCTCTTGTTATCTGCAATGATTCGGGCGTGTCGCATTTAGCAGCGGCAGCAGGCGCCCGACAAATAACGCTGTTTGGTGTTACCGATGCCAAGCACACCGGCCCTTGGTCACCCTCAGCTGTCTGCTTGGGCGAGATGGGTCAATGGCCCGATACTGATATCGTGCTCGAGCACGTACTGCAATTTCTGAACAGTCAGTCGCCAAGTACACAACCGTCATGAATGTGACCAATTTTCTGGCCAATCTCATTATCCCGCTTAATCTTTGTATTACGCTGTTTTTTATCGCAGCCATTCTTTTTATGCTCAGATGGCGACGATTGGCATGGGGGATCGCACTATTCAGTCTGGCCTGGGGCCTGTTCTGGTCACTGCCGGCGTCCTCTTTATGGGCCGGGGGCAGACTGGAGCAATTCCATCCATACACCCCACCTGATCTGCTGCCGGACGTTGACGCCATTGTGGTTCTGGGCGGTCACACTGCCGGCGGACGTGCGAACTGGTTTGAACCTTATGACTCCGACAAGGTTACAACCCGCAGCGATACTGCGGCCCGTTTATTCAAAGCCGGTCGGGCACCCTTCATCATACTTTCGGGTGCCGCTCTGGACGGCGGCGTGAGTGAAGCCCAGGCAATGGCCAATGCTCTGAAACGCCAAGGTGTACCAGAGAACGCGCTTATATTAGAGCCCGAAAGCCTGACGACTCGGGAAAATGGCGTATTCACAGCCCAATTAATACAAGAGCGAAATTTTAAAGACATTTTATTGGTCACTTCGGCGCTGCACATGCCACGCGCCACCGCGGTCTTTGAAAATCTCGGCGTAAACGTCATCCCTGCACCCTCGCCACCGCAGATAACGGTACCCGATGACCCCGATTTTGGCTTCTGGCTCCCCGATGGACGCACCTTTGAGGCGGCACGCTCAATCATCAAAGAATATGCCGGCCTGGTCGTATATTGGCTGCGGGGCTGGGTATAACGATGAAATGTCGCTCACATTGCGGCGCATGCTGCATCGCCCCTTCCATTTCCAGCCCGATTCCAGGGATGCCACACGGGAAGCCCGCGGGAGAACCCTGCATTCATCTCGACACTGCTTTTCGTTGCACTATTTTCAACGACCCACTTCGACCACAAGTTTGTCACGATTTGCAGCCATCGGAAGACATGTGTGGTGATCACCGCGAGCAAGCTTTACGCTGGCTGGGTTATTTGGAAGATGCAACCCGCCCATGACGCTCTTGCAGAATTTCGGTATATAAAACTTCATAGCGGCGAGCCACCTCAGACCAACTATGGCGTTGGACCAGTTTCCGACCACCCCTTACAAGCTGCTCTTGCAATGTGCTCGATGCGATAAGTTGTTGGATGAACCCCGCCAGTTCTTCATTGTTTTCAGGATGCGACAGCACAAGAGCGTCAATATTCGGCGTTACGTACTGCGCGAACCCGCACCATGGACTCGGACTTAAAATAACGGGTAGCTCGTAAGACATTGCCTCGAGCGGCGCCATACCAAAGCTGTCATTCAAGGTTGGATGAACATAGGCGTCAGCACAGCTGTAATAAGGCGTTACATCGGACGTTTCATCAACAGTTTTTACGCGCTCGGCAACTGACGGCGCGTTGCGTCGTATGTAGTCGCGTGTCGAGGCGTTACCTCCGACAACCAACAACTTCACATTGGTCGGTAAATGCACAAGCGCTTGCAGAACGGTATTCAAACCCTTGCGTTGAGGATTACGTGCCACTAAGAGGCATACATAATCCTCTTGCCCCCACCCCAAGCTTTCGCGCAAAGCATGACTTTGTTCGTCGGGTAACTGAGCCGCCGGAACCACACCCGGAGCAATTACCGGATAGGCCTCAACTTCGCCTCCGTAAGCACTGTTCAGCTGCTCGGCAATCAACCCTGAAACGGCAACGGCCCGGTGTCCCGCACGTTGACGCACCCGCTTACGTTCGAGCGCTAAATACGTTTGCACCCTGGGGCTTGCAAAAGACAATAGCCACTTGATAAAGGAAATTTTACGCACGCGCCAGTTATACCGAACCGGCGTAACGTGAACGACCTCGACATCGCCACACCACCCGTTCATGTGCGAATGAACAATATCGAAACCCGACTGTGTTAGACGGCGTGCACGCACAGCAAACCACAACACGCGCAACCAACTGGGAAGCCCCTTGCGTGTCCGGATAGGTACAAAAGGCAGACGCAAACCCGACTCACCGTCGTACTCGCGCGCAAAAACCGTGATGTCGTGGCGCTGTGCCAGCTCGCGCATGAGCTCGACACCATACGCCTCAGCGCCGCCAAAGCGTCCTCCGAAACGATCAACTACAAAAGCGATTTTTAATTTATGTTCAGCCACTGCGTCGCCTGTCTTCCAAACGCGTGAGACACTTCTGTAAAAAACGAAAAATATTCGTTGACCTTGCTACAGTAACACGAGGGAGTCCGAATAAATCATCGTCGGGTCTAACCAGACCTCGCACGGTAGTCGTTGCATTGCTGTAGCCCGCTTTTCGCACCCACTCTCGAACGCCCGGCGTTTCGGAACCGTAGGGGTAACAAAATGCCCCTATTTCCGTGTTAAGCAAAGCCCCTAACTCCGTTCGCGATTGAGCGATCTGTTGATACGCGATTTCCGGCGAAACTTCGGACAGATGCACGTGATCAAGTGTATGAGACCCAACCTCCTGGCCTGCCGCTGCCCACTTGCGCATTTCGTCGACCGACATCAAAGGTGAATGCGGCACACCTTTGTGGGCGTCCCACACGTTTGCCCCGTCGAACTGGTGGACAACAAAATAATTGGTTGAAGTGAACCCCAAACGATTCAAAATCGGCAACGCGTTCTCAAAAACGTTGCGATACCCATCATCAAAAGTAATACCAAACACCTTGCCTGACGCATCGCCGCGCAAATAAGGCATGAGGTCGCGCATTGACAGTCCGCGATAGCCCAAACGACTCATCCATGTCATTTGGCGCGCAAAGTCGCGCGGATGCACCGTCAGCCCCCGATAAGGCGTCCCGCGCGGTGACGGTATACCAACTTGGTGATACATGAGAATTGGAATCATGCGGGGCATTATATCGACGCGATCGTATTTTTATAGACCTGAAGGGTTTGAGCCGTAAAGGGTTCCAGAGAGAAATACTGCTCACTGTGGCGGCGAGCCGCCTTGCCCATTTCAACCCGCAATTGCGGATTATCAGCCAAAGCGTTCAGGATCGGCACAATTGCTCGGGGCTCACGCACCGGTAGAATCCAGCCTTGCACACCGTGGGTTAAGTTTTCAGGTAACCCACCGGTATCCGTTATCAAGGTTGGCAGCCCCATTGCCATCGTTTCCCGGCAAGCATACGAGAGTGCCTCGAAGTGCGACAGCACAAAACCCACATCACATGCGCCCAGCACATCGCGTATGTCGTCAACCAGCCCCGGAAAAATACAGGCATTCTGCATTCCTGCCGCAATCACCCGACTCATACGTTCTGTATCGGGCGGATCTCCGGCGACCAATACACGGAATCGGTCGCGCAATTCGGCCGGCAACATGGCAATGGCCTCCACCAGCTCCAGCCAACCTTTTTCGGTGTCCGTCCCGCCCACACTACCCATCACAATCAAGCGCTCATGTTGATCGCCGAACCAATGCTGACGCAAAGCTGTGCGCCGAGACGCATCAACGGGCGCGTAATACTGGGTGTCGATACCATGTCGAATCGTCGTACAGGGTAGCGAGCCATATGCAGAAGCACCCAAACCCAGCGCCACGTAATCACTAACGGCAATAACATGATCAGTACCCAGATTCGCCCGAAGTCGATGCCCCAAACTGTTTATTCTGCGGTCGTTATGCCGCGTCCACACAATTTTGGGAGGCCGCGACAACCCCATTCTCGCCAACATCATATGACGATGATCGGCCGACGCGTTAACATGCACCAAATCAAAATTTTCCTGACGCAAAAAGCGGCGCAAGGCGCACACCTCACGAAACAAAACGGCGGGACGCGAAGTGAATCGCATATCGATTACATTCACACCCGAAATCTCACGAGCATAACGAAACAGACGGCTCTGCGCCGGTGTGCCTAACCATAACTCATGGTCATTTCCCAGCGTATGCAACAGATTCATAATGTACGTTACATGGCCGCCACCATTGCCATGATGAATATTGGTATACAGAATCTTCATGATGAACGAGATTTGCGCTCTGTTTGCAAATAGCGCAGTTTGCTGTATCGAAAAAAACTGCCGGCTGCCGCGGTAGCCGCAAGAATAAAACCTTCCTTGCCGTCGAGAAAACCGCGACGAATCAAATAAATTCGCACAAATGTCCAGAACGCATGGCCGGCAATACCCGGCACGGAAGTCCGGCGGCCTTTCTCAAACATCATCTGAGCGGCTGCCGACGAATAACGATTTACTTTGTCAATCAAAACTTCCATATTTGCATAGGGATAATGCAAAAAATGGCTTCGCAAAGTACCGGGAGACGTACTCGGCACAATTTTTTCATGCACGGCAGCCTCGGTAAACTTCGCCTGGCCACGACGAAACAGCCTTACAACATAATCCGGCCACCACCCGCAATGCCGGATCCATCGATCTCCGAACCACGACAACCGTGCAATTTTATATGCGTCATAGCGTGCGTTAAGCATAGTGGAACGAATTTCTTGTGCCAGTTCCGGCGTTACGCGTTCATCGGCGTCAATCGACAAAACCCAATCTTTGGTGGCCATATTAAGCACCCGATTCTTCTGTGGACCAAATCCCGGCCAATCGGTGCTTATCTCCACTCGCGCACCCAGTGACTCGGCAATTTCCCGCGTACTATCCGTACTTCCTGAATCAAGCACGATAATTTCGTCGGCAAACTGAACCGATTTGATGCAGTCGGCAATATGTGCCGACTCGTTCTTGGTAATAATAATTACCGACAGTGTCATGCCCGTTCCCGCCTTGATCGTTTCCACCGTTTCCACCCGTTGAACAGTGGTGCTACAAACGGATTACGGGCAACCCAGATGCGACGGCCCACCGATTCGCCGGTTGTGTTGCGCACCGCGAAACGGTGAATACATTCAGGGTTACTGGAAGGTTTGTTTTGCCCAAACGCCAACGTGGTATACAAATAACGATACCCTGCTTGTTTGGCCAGTTGCACGTAATCTTCGTCGAAATAACCTTGAGGCCAGCATAAATGCTCGGTGGCATAGCCCAGGCGGGCGGCCAGGGTTTGGCGCGACCGGGTCAGTTCTTCCATCATGTGCAGGTTTTTGTTGGCCTTATCGTCACCCAAGTCCCAGCGTGTGTGCGTATCTGTATGGCTGTGAAACTCAAAAGTGCCCGACTCCACCATTTCGTGAATCTCGCTCCAGCGCAAAACGACGTCATCACCGTGTCCTGCGTTAATCCGGCGTTCACATTCATGATGATCGGGCGTATCAGGCAAATGGCCTGCACGGCCTTGGCATGGCCTCACCGGTCCATCGTGAACCCACGACGTAACCAGGAAAATCACCGCATTAAACCCCCATTTCTGAAGGATGGGATAGGCCCATACCCAATTATCCAGATAGCCATCGTCAAACGTAATCATCACTGATTTTGCTGCGAGAGGATGACCATTTAAATAATCAACATACTGCTGGGTGGTAATGGATTGATACCCATGCCACTTCAACCATTTCAACTGATTTTCAAAATTCGAAGGTGAAGTGGTAATGGGCCCCGCACTAGGGGACACATGGTGATACATCAAAATCGGAATGCTGGACGCGTCGCCAAATAACATTATGAAGAACTCCAGTTTCGCCGGCCCAGCCAGTTCAAATACGCCTGCTCCGTTGAGCTTGCCATTGTCGATAAATCGTACCGATGAGCCTCATGCACAAAGCGCCGGCCTGCCACGCCCATTTGTCGTCGCAGCGCGGGGTTATCAAGCAGCTTTTGTAAAGCACTGGTTAATGCCGCAACATCGCGCAGCGCAAACAGAATGCCTGTCTCGTTTTCAAGCATCATTTCGGGTACGCCACCTACCCGTGTACCAATAACGGGCAAACCACTAGCCTGAGCTTCCGCAAAAACCGTTCCGGTCGCTTCCGTTTCCGTCGCCAAGGCAAAAATATCCGAACCATTCAGAATTTGCGGCACATCTTGACGTGTGCCCAGGAAATGAACACGCCGCGCCAATCCCTTTTCCTGCACTATGTCTTGCAAAGCCTCCATTAATGGCGAACCTGATCCCACCAGGACCAAATGGACGTTAGGTCGGGCACGAATCAAAGGCTCAACCGCTTCCAACAGAACACGATGGCCTTTTTGTTCACGCATCACCGCCACGGAAACAATGACCACGTCATTTTCCGCCAACTTCAATTCACTGCGAAGCGTTGAACCCGTCGGCCAGTTGTTTAAATCGATACCGGGATACACGACTTTGACCTTATCGGGTGCGGCCCCTCGTTCAATCAAGTGGTTACGCACGTATTGACTGCATGCAATAACGGCATGCGGCACCACTGTATAAGACAGCAAAGAACCTACCCGTTTGGCCAAGTGGCGCGAACGCACTACTAGAGGCACAGCCGCCAAACGAGCCGCGACCCCCACCAACATGGTGTCACGGCGACTGTTGGTATTCACAACGTCGAAACCCTGTTCAATGAACAGGCGCCGCAGGCGCATGACACCCTTTACATAATTAACGAACCCATCAGTTAACAAGGTATGAACCACAAAGCCGTTATCTTGCAAGCGCTGCGCCAGTTTTGCATGCGGCTGGCAAATTGCTTGAACGTCATGTCCACGCTCCCGCAAACCGCACATAACTTTGAAAATATATTGCTCTTGCCCCCCAAAACTGGTGGCCGCCTCAGAAAAGGCGATTCGTAAACGGGTCATTGGTAGGCAATCTCCACAGCGTCGGGTGACACCCACCCATTTAACTGATCAAAAAGCGCGTCGGCCATACGCACACGCCAGGACTCACCCAAACGAACACGGCAGGAAAAATCATGCTTGACCAATTGCAACTCCACCGCAACCCCGGTCACACCATTTTCAGGCTCCGCCCTGAATGGATTCAAGACTTTCTTTAAACGTTCAACATCGGCGTTGCCGTTCAAGGTGATGCGCAACGCCTGAGCGCGCGATTCACGAGCCAATTGCAGGTCGTATAGGGCGTCAGCCGAAACACGCAACCCGCCGGAATATTCATCCGGGCTCACCTTGCCGTGCACGATAATAAGCTGGTCTTCACGCAAACGATGGCGATGTTGCTCATAAAGCTCGTTGAAGATCGCCACCTCGACTTGAGCTGAACCGTCGTCCAGCAAGGCATACAACATCTTGCCACGCCGCGTCATACGAGGCCGCAGCGCCGACAAAACCCCGGCAAACCATTGCAAACCACGCGCCGGCTCTAGGCGCGCAAGCGGTTTGGGCGCAAAACGCCGTACCTCATCGCGCCAGGCGTCGAACAAGTGCGCACTGAAAAAGAAACCCAATGCCGCTTTTTCTTCTGTTAACTGGGTTTGCAAATCCCAGGGAGGGACCTTCGCCAGCTCACCCTCAACAATATCATTGCTGTCGTCATCGAAAAGAGAAACTTGATTGGCACTACGTTCAGCCTGCTCCGCCGCCTCTATGGCGTTACCCACCGTCGCCAGCAGCGCCGCCCGGTTGGCTGAGATCGTGTCGAAAGCGCCGGCTCGAATCAAAGCTTCAATAGTGCGCCGGTTCACGGCATGGCGGTCGATACGCCGACAAAAGTCAAACAGGCTGGTGAAAGCCCCCCCTTCCTCACGCGCCCGGATAATTGCCTCTACCGCACCCTGCCCTGTGCCTTTTACCGCCCCCAATCCATAACAAATAGTGCGCGGCGGCTTTGACTGCGCGGTCCAGTTATCCTGAACCGGTTCAAAACGGTAGTTCGACGTGTTGACATCCGGGGCTTGAACTGTGACCCCATTGGCCAAGGCGTCTTTCCAGAACACCTGCACTTTGTCGGTGTCATCCATATCCGACGACAACGTTGCAGCTAAAAATTCGGCCGGATGATAGTGTTTCAGCCAAGCCGTTTGATAGGCGATCAGCGCGTAAGCCGCAGAGTGACTCTTGTTGAAACCGTAACCCGCAAATTTTTCCATTAAGTCGAACAACTTAACGGCCAAATCAGCGTCATAACCTTTTTCAACCGCCCCTTTCTGGAATATCTCGCGATGTTTGGCCATTTCCTCGGGCTTCTTCTTACCCATGGCCCGACGCAGCATATCGGCGCCGCCCAACGTGTATCCCCCGATAATCTGAGAGATCAGCATGACTTGTTCCTGGTACACAATCACGCCGTAGGTGCTTTTCAACACGGGTTCCAAATCGGGATGAAAATAATCCACCTCGGCACGCCCGTGTTTGCGGTTAACGAAATCAACCACCATCCCGGACTCCAGAGGACCGGGCCGATACAACGCCAGCATGGCGATCACGTCTTCGAACGTATTCGGTTTTAAACTGCGCAACAATTCTTTCATGCCACGCGATTCAAGCTGGAAAACCGCCGTTGTGTTGCCCTCGCTGAGCAACTGATAAGTGGGTTCGTTATCAAGCGGCAAAGCCATAATATCGAAATCACGCTTATCTTCATTAAAGCGCTGCACGTAACGTACGGCCCAATCGAGAATCGTTAAGTTTCTTAAACCCAGAAAATCGAATTTGACCAAACCGGCCGCTTCAACATCGTCTTTATCGAACTGCGAAACCGCACTGGCATCTTCACCGGGCTGCGCGTACAGAGGACAAAAATCGGTTAATTTACCCGGCGCAATCAGCACACCCCCCGCGTGCATGCCGACATTGCGCGTGAGCCCTTCAAGCGGACGTGCCAGGTCGATAAGCGCACGGACCTCTTCATCCTGATCGTACCGCTCTTTAAATGCCGGCTCGCCCGACAAAGCGCGTTCCAACGTCCATGGATCGGCGGGACTAAAGGGAATAAGCTTTGATAAGCCGTCGCACAAGCTATAGGGCATTTCAAGCACACGTCCCACGTCGCGGACAACCGCTTTCGCGCCCAGAGTGCCGAATGTGGCGATCTGGCTGACGGCTTCACGACCATACTTTTGCTTGACGTAATCAATCACCCTCTCGCGATTATCCTGGCAAAAGTCGATATCGAAGTCGGGCATGGATACCCGCTCGGGATTGAGAAACCGCTCAAAAAGCAAGTCGTAACGAATAGGATCAAGATCGGTGATCCCCAGTGAATAGGCTACGAGCGAACCGGCGCCCGACCCCCTGCCCGGCCCCACGGGTACGCCATTTTGCTTACCCCAGTTAATAAAGTCGGCAACGATTAAGAAATAGCCTGGAAAACCCATATCAATAATGGTTTTACATTCCAGGCGCAAACGCTCGAGATATGTTGGATAACGCTGCTCTCGTTCGGTAGCGTCGGGGTACAAAAACGCCATGCGCTGTGCCAAACCTTCTTCCGACAACTGAACCAGGTAGTCATTTAGCGACATCCCCTCAGGCGTTGGAAAATCCGGTAAACGAGGCTGCCCCAACACCAGTGTTAAATTGCAACGCTTCGCAATTTCAACTGCATTCTGCAACGCACAAGGCACGTCGGAAAAACGACGTGCCATTTCCTCGGTGGAAAGCAAATACTGTTCTTCAGTGAAACGGCGGTGCCGCCGCGGATTGGCTAATTGCTCACCTTCGGCAATACAAACGCGCGCCTCGTGAGCGCGATACTGATGAGGCTCGATAAACTGTACTGGATGGGTCGCCACGACCGGCAAATCAAGTTCTGCGGCAAGCTGCAATGCCGCTTGGACATAGGCCTCATCGCCATCCGCCCCAGTACGTTGCAACTCGATATAAAAAGCATCGGGAAAACGACGACCCCAATATTGCGCCAATACCCTGGCCTCTGCATCGCGACCGGCCTCCAGGGCTTGACCGACATCACCGGCGCGCCCGCCGGAAAGCATAATCAGGCCTTCAACACTGTCTAACCACGCACGCCGGACTTCTGCACGGCCTGCATATTGGTTTTCAAGCCAGGCGCGCGTAAGAATTTCACAAAGTGCCAAATAACCCGCCTGATTGCGAACCAGCAATAACGCCCGATGAGGCTTATCGCGATCAGCCTCGTTTTCGATCCAGATATCGCAACCGGCAATCGGTTTAACACCCTTGGCACGCGCCGACTTATAGAATTTGATCAGGCCAAATACATTACATAAATCGGTCAGCGCAACAGCCGGCTGGCCAAAGCCCGCCACTTTTCCAACAAGCTCAGGGATTTGCACAATGCCGTCCACCACCGAAAACTCGGAGTGAACACGCAAGTGGACGAAAGAAGGGGGCATAACGGTTTCTGTCATGAACGAATTGTACCCACAGACCCGGTTATCGGTGCATGGCCGACCAGGCTTTTTGTAAGCGTTTCACAGATACCGGCATCGGTGTGCGCAATGTCTGTGCAAACAACGAAACGCGTAACTCCTCAAGCATCCAGCGGAAATCAGCCAATTGAGCATCAGGCGCACCTTTCAAGGCATTCAAGGCACGCTGGTATTGCGTTAACAGCGGTGCCATATCAGCCATCAATTGCCGATCACGCTGCGGATCGGATTTAAGCTTGTCGATCCGCATTTGCACCGCCTTCAGATAACGGGGGAAATGCACCAATTTTTCGTAAGGCGTATCGCGCACAAACCATTTACTCATCAGAGCCGATAACTGACTCTGCAAATCGGCATAAGCGTCTGTATGCGGCTTAGCCTGGACCAGTTTTTTTTGCACCGCCGACCATTCAATTAAAATCTGCCCCGTCAGGCGGGCAATTTCCTGCGCCAGTAATCCTAAACGCGAACGAGCCGACTCATGCTTTTGCTGGAAAGCCTCACACGAGCTGGGCCATGGTTCAACCATGCATGCCTGTTCAATGGCCAGGTCAATAATCTGATCACGCAGCTCATCTTGTGTGCCAAGACTAATGTAAAGCATGCTCATACGCGTAAGATCAGTTAAATTCTTCTGCAAGAACTTAACCTGGTCTTTCAAAGCCAGACGAAACAACCGCCGTAATCCCAATCTATGATGAGAACGCGCTTTGGCCGGGTCATCGAACACATCGAGATCGCAATGGGTTTGCTTGTCAACGAGCGCAGGATAACCAATCACCGACTCACCCTTGCGGCGAATTTCCATTAATTCGGGCAGCTCACCGAAAGACCAGTCGGTAATATTCTCCTGCGCAAGCGCTTGCGCCACCGATTCGTCGCGCACAGCCATCTTCTGAAAAGACGCTTGCGCCTGGCGGCCATGTTCTGCCTTAAGCTGGTCAAGATTGCGCCCTCCGGACAACATGCGCCCTTGTTCGTCGACCACCTTGAAATTCATCAGCATATGAGTGGGCAATGTCTCTAATTTGAAGTCGGTTCTCTGCGGCCTGACCTTCACGTTCTGCCACATGTCATCTGCGATGGCATCCAGCAGACCCATGTCGGGATCACGCACCTTTTCGAACCAGCGCTCGTAAAAATGCGTTGCATAATCAGGTAGCGGCACGCAATGCCGACGCAGCTTCTGAGGCAGTGATTTAAGTAATAACTGCACTTTTTCTTTCAGCATGCCGGGAACAAGCCATTCACAACGCTGAGCGTCGATTTTATTCAAGGCAAACAGCGGTACTGTCAACGTCACGCCATCGCGAACCGATCCCGGCTCAAAGTGGTAATCAAGCGACATTTCAACACCGTCCCACTCCACCTTTTTCGGAAAAACATCAGTGGTAATGCCGGCCGCCTCATGACGCATCAGGTCGTCGCGAGTGAGCAACAAGGCTTTGCGCTTGTCATCGCTGAGCCCCTTGAACCATTTTTCCAGTGTCGCCGTTTGAAATATTTCGGCAGGAATCTGCTGATCATAAAAAGCATAAATGAGGCTATCGTCCACCAGGATGTCAGGACGACGCGTCTGGTGCTCAAGCTTTTCGATGCGCTCGATCAATTGGCGGTTCTGTCGGACAAACGGCACGGTGGTATTCAATTCGCCGGTCACCAGCCCTTCACGAATGAAAATTTCACGCGCATGCACGGGGTCAATTTTTCCGTAATGCATTTTCCGGCCGTTATAGACCATCAAGCCGTAAACAGTGCCCCTTTCATTGGCCACCACCTGCCCGCTTTTCTTCTCCCAGCGAGGATCCGACCAGGTTCGACGCACCAAATGCGCACCGACACGCTCAATCCAGCCGGGCTCGATACGCGCCACGCACCGGGCGAAAAGCTGCGACGTTTCCACCAATTCGGCAGCGACAATCCAACGCCCCCCTTTGCGCCCCAGTGTTGAACCCGGATGAATCAAAAACCGAATATCCCGCGCCCCCAAATAGCGCTGCCCTTCTTCGGCTTTCAGCCCAATATTGCCGAGCAGGCCGGCCAACAGGGCTTTATGCAATTGTTCGTATGTCGCTTCAGTCTGATTGACGCGCCACCCCTGTTCGCCAACTAGCGCAGCCAATTGACTGTGAACGTCATGCCATTCACGCAAACGTAAAGGCGATAAATAGTTTTGACGCAGCAACGCCACGAGTTTTTTCTGCGATGCTTTATGACGGACTTTGTCTTCATACCAGGACCAAAGCTTTACGTAAGACAGGAACTCCGACTTGGTATCTGCAAATTTCTGATGTGCGTTTTGCGCCGCGTCTCGTTCAGCCATTGGACGGTCGCGCGGATCCTGAACTGATAATGCCGCAGCAATAATCAGCATCTCGGCCAAACACTGTTCGTCACGCGCAGCCAGCACCATGCGGGCAATACGCGGATCCACGGGCAAACGAGCCAGTGCAGCGCCCACACGCGTGAGCTGGTTCGCCTCATCGAGCGCGCCAAGCTCTTGCAGCAGGTGATAGCCATCAGCCACCGCCCGACCGGTTGGCGCCTCAACAAACGGAAAAGTTTCAATATCGTCCAGCTTGAGTACTTTCATCCGCAAAATGACAGACGCCAGCGAAGAGCGGAGAATTTCAGGATCGGTGAAAGCGCTGCGCCGTTGAAAACTCTCTTCATCGTACAGTCGGATGCACACCCCCGGCCCGATCCGACCACAGCGCCCCGCCCGTTGATTGGCAGATGCCTGACTAATGGGTTCGATGCGAAGTTGCTCGACTTTATTGCGCCAGGAATATCGCTTGATACGCGCCAAACCACTGTCAACCACATAACGGATGCCCGGTACGGTAAGTGAAGTTTCCGCGACGTTGGTGGCCAACACCACGCGCCGCCGATTGCTTTGTGGGCGAAAAATCTGCTCTTGTTCAGCCTGGGACAAACGTGCAAACAGCGGCAATACATCTAGACGGCCACCATGATGCTTACGCAAAGCATCAGCCGACTCACGAATTTCACGCTCGCCCGGCAAAAAAACCAATACATCGCCGTCACCATAACGGGCGCACTCGTCTACCGCATCAACAATGGCATCAATCAGATCGCGTTCCTCATCGGAGCCAAGGCGCGAACGCGCATCGTCTCGCGCAGCAGAATCCTCATCATGATCGCGAACCGGACGATAAAGGATATCAACCGGATACAAGCGGCCGGACACTTCCACGACAGGGGCAGGTTTGCCGTCCGTTGCAAAATGACGCGAAAACCGCGCTGCATCGATGGTGGCCGACGTGATAATGAGCTTCAGATCAGGTCGACGCGGCAAGAGTTGCTTTAGAAAACCCAGCAGAAAATCAATATTCAAGCTGCGCTCGTGTGCCTCATCAATAATAATGGTGTCATAGCGACGCAGCATGGGATCACGTTGGGACTCCGCCAGCAAAATGCCGTCGGTCATGAGTTTGATTGCGGTATTGCGTGAGCTTCGATCATTAAATCGAACTTGATAACCCACCCAATCACCGATTTCAGTATTCAGCTCTTGGGCCACCCGTTTGGCAACCGACGTCGCCGCCAGACGGCGCGGCTGAGTATGCCCGATGATCTTTTCACCGCCGCGACCCAACTCTAAACACAACTTGGGTAACTGCGTGGTTTTCCCCGAACCCGTCTCACCGCATACAATCACAACCTGATTACCTTGAATGGCTTCGGCGATTTCCTTGCGGCGAGCACTAACCGGCAGATCTTCAGGATAATGAATGGGTGGCAACGGGCGTGGCGAACGCCGCTCCGTACCATTCTGATGAGCGGAGGTGCGAGGGCTTCGGCCCTTGAAAGTGTCTTTGTTTCCCGACAAACCGGATAAGTCCTGCATGAAATTTCTTATAACAGCGCAACCGGTCATTATAATTTTGACCTGATACAACACAAACTGCTTTCTATATTATTTCTTATGGCCGAACCCGAAGACACCTTCTCCGCCCAAGACGCCGCCCAATTTGCCCCCGCACAATTTGTGCGCTGGTTCCGCGAAGTGGCGCCCTATGTCCATAATTTCCGCGGTAAAACCTTTGTCGTGGCGTTTGGCGGTGAACTGGTCAACGACGGCGCACTGAATAATCTGATTCAAGACTTATCACTACTCTCCGCGCTAGGGGTGCGGCTGGTGCTGGTGCATGGATCCCGGCCGCAAGTGAATGAGCAATTAAAACTCAAGGGCCTTGACGTTCGGTTTGGGCGCAATAACCAGCCGACCAATGCCGCTGCGCTGGAATGTGCGAAAGAGGCAGCAGGCGAAATCCGGCTTGATATTGAGGCCGCATTCAGCCAGGGGCTTCCAAACACCCCAATGTCGAATGCGCAAATTCGCGTTATTTCCGGCAATTTTGTCACCGCCCGCCCCATTGGGGTCATCGAAGGTGTGGATTATTTACACACCGGTGCGGTACGAAAGCTGGATTCGGACGCGTTGCGTTCCGTTCTCAACCAGGGTGCCATAGTTTTGTTGTCGCCGTTAGGCTTTTCGCCTACGGGGGAAGCCTTCAATCTGGCCATGGAGGATCTGGCAACCAGCGTAGCCATTTCCCTGCGTGCGGAAAAACTCATTTTTCTGACTCAAAATCGCACTATCCGACATGAAGACGGTACAGTCGATACCGAACTGGCGCGTGAAGATGCCGATGCCCTGCTGGCCGGCGGCGCACTCGACGAAGACACCGCCACTTTCCTCAGCCACGCCTCCCGTGCCGTTAAAAGGGGCGTCGCCCGAGCTCACCTGCTGCCCTACACACTTGATGGCAGCGTACTGTTGGAAATCTTTACACACGATGGCGTGGGCACCATGGTTGTGGAAGACACGCTGGACGACTTGCGCCCCGCCACCATGGATGACGTAGGGGCGATTGTGCGTTTAATCGATCCGCTGGAAGCCGACGGCACGCTGGTTCCACGCGGCCGCGCCGTTATCGAGCGCGACGTTGAGCAATTCACCGTCCTGGAGCACGACGGTGTCATCTACGGTTGCGTTGCCATGATTCCCTACCCCGACGACCGCATGGCCGAAATGGCTTGTTTAATCGTGCACCCTGAATGGCAGGGCGAAGGTGAAGGCGAAATGCTGTTGCGACACGCTGAATCCAAGGCCCGGGCTGCAGGGGCACGCAGGTTGTTCGTACTTACCACGCGCACGTCACATTGGTTTATCAAACGCGGCTTTGTACAGGGCGGCGTTGCCGACCTGCCAAGAGAGCGTCAGGCACATTACAACCGCTCGCGAAACAGTCTGGTGTTCATCAAAAAGCTCTAGAATGCGCACCACATCACGACTGGGTACAATGTTGCATGTTGCTAAATTAATCAGTAAGAGGCGCACCTATGACACGTATGGTTCAATGTGTAAAACTAAAGCGCGAAGCCGAAGGGCTACCCGCGCCCCCTTATCCCGGGGAACTGGGTGTACGTATCTGGCAAAACGTTTCCAAAGAGGCTTGGGAGCAATGGGTGCAAACCCAAACCCGCCTGGTAAATGAAAACCGGCTCAATCTCGCGGATATCCGGGCACGCAAATATTTGGCACAGCAAATGGAAAGGTTTCTTTTCGAAGATGTCGATGTTGAAGCACAAGGCTTTGTGCCGCCTTCGCAGTAATTGAAACGCCCCAAAGTAAAAAAGTCACGTTCATAACGTGACTTTTTTTTGCTAAACGGAATGTATCCAAACTAGTGCCGATCGGGGTTAGTCTCCTTGTTTTACCAGAGGTTCGCCGCGGGCCACGCGCTCTGTGGCTTTTACGCCAATGTGGCGTACATCGTCTCCGTGGACCATATAAATAACACGTTCAGCCATATTTTTGGCGTGGTCACCAATTCGCTCAAGAGAGCGGGCGATGAAAATAAGATCGATAGACCGGGAAATCGTGCGCGGGTCTTCCATCATATAAGTGATTAAATGGCGTAAGGAGGCTTTCCACTCCTTGTCGACCTCTTTATCGTTGCGTACCACCGTCGCTGCATGAATAGGGTCTTCACGGGCAAACGCATCGAGCACATTACGAATCATGTTCGTAACCTGAGTGGAAATGTGCCGTAACTCAACCGCTGGAATGTACTGGCCACCCGCCTCATGCATCCGGCGCGCCATTTTTGCGATTTTGTCGGCCTCGTCGCCGCACCGCTCCATATCGGTAAGCATTTTTGAAACCGACAGCAATAGACGCAAATCGACGGCTGTGGGTTGATTGCGCGCAATAAGCAACCCAATTCGCTCGTCAATTTCGACTTCCAACCGGTTTACTTCTTTCTCACGATCATGAACCGTATCGGCGAGCGTTACTTCTTTGTTTACCAGTACATTCATCGCCTCGCCAATCATGGCCTCAACCAGGCCCCCCATTTGCAAGAACGAAGAGCGAACGTTCTCGAGCTCGGCGGAAAACTGTTTGTTGGTGTGTTCGGTCATGATTGAACCTCTGGTTTCAATAACGCGGATAAAAATTGTACTGCTACCTTACCCGATAATTATGACGTGATTATGACTAAGCGGGCTTACGCTGCTCAACACCCGCTTGAGTTGAAATTAATGCAACGCCGGCGCCTGCTATGGCGAACAAACCACACGTTACCACCCCTGGAATATTATTTACCTGCGCCTCCAAGGCTTTCGGGTCGGTAATACGCAAACCCGCTACGTCGAGGATCTGGCAACCATTGTCGGTGGTAAAGCCTTCCCGCAACTTAGGCCGCCCACCAAGTGCCGCCATTTGTCGGGCCACTGCTTCGCGGGCCATGGGAATGACTTCGACGGGCAAGGGGAAAGCACCCAGGTAATCGACACATTTCGACTCATCGGCAATACATACGAACTGATCGGCAACCGAGGCCACGATTTTTTCTCGGGTTAATGCTCCGCCGCCCCCTTTTATCATGTGCAAGCCGGCGTCAATTTCATCGGCACCATCGATATAAACCGGCACATGGCTGATGTCATTCAGATCGAACACTTCAATACCGTGGCTTTGCAGGCGTGTGGTGCTGCGTTCGGAGCTTGAAACCGTACCTTTGAAACGGTTTTTATACTGGGCCAGTTGATCGATAAACAAATCGGCGGTTGACCCCGAACCAATGCCAATAACAGTGTCGGGCTTTAAATACGGCAGCACATAATCGATTGCTGCCACTGCGACATTTTCTTTTAACTGTTGTTGTGTTAGCAAACCTTACCCCTTTAGCTCAACATATTTTTTCTCGGAAAACCCCAACACAATATTCGGTGCCAGGCCCACGGCAACGGGTCGTTTCACTAATGTTGGATGGTCGGCGACAAGGGCCAGGTAGTCTTCTTGAGATGCCGGACTTTTTTGACTTTCCGGTAAATTTCGCCATGTCATTGAGGCCCGATTAATGAGTTTGTCCCAGCCTGCCTGACCAGCCCAGTCTTTTAAAGTCTTGGCGTCAACAGGTTGTTCACGATAATCAATAAAAGTGTACGGCACGTCATTGGCGTCCAGCCATTTCATGGCTTTCACACAAGTGCTGCATTTTTTCAGCCCGTATAAAACAACGGATTCACTCATTTAGACTCCCCTCGCCATTGCAGGCGATTCGCCACAATAACGAATAAACCAACAATCAGAATAAACAACGTCGCCAACGCATTGATTTCAGGTTTCAAACCCAGGCGAACGCGCGAGAACACCTCCAGCGGCAGCGTGGTGTAACCCGGCCCAGAAAGGAACGAGGCGATAACCACATCGTCGAGCGACAAAGTGAAGGCTAACAGCCAGGCCGCCAACAACGCCGGGGCAATCAACGGCACGGTAATCAGGAAAAACACTTTCAACGGCGTGGCGCCCAGATCAAGTGCCGCTTCTTCCAGTGAACGATCAAGGTCTCGAATGCGTGACTGCACCACCACGGCGACGTACGCCACACACAAAGTGACATGCCCGACCCAAATAGTGAACATGCCATTACCTTGCGGCCAGCCAATAAGCTGACTCATTTCCACAAACAGCAACAGCAATGAAATACCCAGCACAACCTCGGGTATAACCAAAGGCGCACTCAGCATGCCTATATACAACGTAAAACCCCGAAAGCGCCCCATACGAGCCAAAACATAGCCCGCCCAAGTGCCAATAATGACTGCGGCAGTGGCGGTCAACGCCGCAATTTGCAACGACAACAACGCAGCGCTAAGCAAAGCGCGATCATTGAATAGCTCAACATACCAACGCAACGAAAAACCAGACCAGGTTGTCATTAACGAAGAATCGTTAAACGAGAAAACCATCAGGCAGGCGATGGGCACATACAAAAAGCCGTATCCCACAAACAACGCCAATGCCCTGAACCAACGATTGGGTTGAATCATTTGCGTTCACCCCCATTCATTTGGCTCATTTGATTCTTCTGGAAAATAACCAGCGGAATTAACAGAATGGCCACCATCACCACCGTAACGGCGGCTGCCATGGGCCAATCGGTATTATTGAAGAACTCCGTCCACATCACACGCCCCATCATGAGCGTATCGGCACCACCCAGCAGCTCTGGAATAACGTACTCCCCCACAGTGGGAATAAACACCAGCATGCCACCGGCAATCACGCCCGGCAACGACAGCGGCAGCGTGACGCTTAAAAAGGCTTTCCAGGGTTTCGCACCCAGGTCGTAAGCGGCTTCCAACAGCCGCACATCCAGCTTTACCAGGTTGGCGTAGAGCGGCAAAATAAAGAACGGTAAATAGGCATAAACGAGGCCGATATAAACTGCCAGATCGGTTCGATAAATTTCCAGCGGTTCACTAATAACGCCCAACCAGATCAAAAAGTTGTTCAGCAGGCCATCGTTGCGCAGAATCCCGACCCAGGCATAAACACGCAACAGCAATGATGTCCAGAACGGCAAAATGACCAGCACCAACAGCAAACTGCGCAGAGCCGGTTGTGAGCGGGCAATGTAATACGCCATGGGGTAACCAATAATGGCACACCATAAGGTCGTAATGGCCGCCACCTTGATTGAGTTCAGATAGGTGGCGATATAAAGGTTATCGGTAAACAACAGCGCATAGGTGTTCAGGTGCAAGCTTAAGGTAATGGCTTGATCCTGGATTTGCGCAAACGAGGTATAGGGCGGAATACCGAACCGCAAATCGGCAAAGCTGATTTTCAATACCAATAGAAATGGCACCAGCAAAAACAGACCCATCCAGATGAATGGCGGCAATATGGCCATTCGCCTGGATAAAAGCCGACGCGACCAATCAGTGAACTTGCTCATGAAGGCAACACCGTCGCACTGTCATCGGACCAACTGACATACACCTCGTCATCAATAGCCGGCGCTTCAGCCTGAACCATCATGACGCCCGGCACGTTCGCCTCCACCATAAAACCGGAGTCCAGGCGAATTTGATAGCGCGCATAACTGCCCATCCACGCCACATGATTCACATGGCCATGCGCCCAGTTTCCTTCGGTTTCCGGCTGCGTGACATTCACCCTAATATTCTCAGGACGAATAGAAATATGCACATCCATACCCAAGGGTTCGCTAACCCCGTGTGCGACAACCAGCGGGCGGCTCAACTGCTCGCTTTCAATGACCACATGGTCGGGCTCATCTACCACTATGGTGCCGTTGAACATATTGGTTGAGCCGATGAAACCGGCCACAAACCTGGAGTTTGGAAACTCGTATACCTCTTGCGGAGTGCCGCATTGAACAATTTGGCCCTCGGTCATGACCGCCAAACGAGATGCCATGGTCATCGCCTCTTCTTGATCGTGCGTCACCATAATGCAGGTCACCCCCACCTGTTCCAGAATCTTCACCAGCTCAACCTGGGTTTTCTGGCGGATTTGCTTATCAAGCGCTGACATGGGTTCGTCGAGCAACAAGAGCTTTGGGCGTTTGACCAGGCTGCGCGCAAGTGCAACACGCTGCTGCTGGCCACCCGATAATTGATTGGGTTTACGGCGCGAATATCCCGCCATCTGCACCAGATCGAGCGCGTCAAACACGCGCTCGTGAATCTCGTGGCGTGGCACCCCCTCTTGCTTCAAACCGAATGCCACGTTCGCCTCTATTGTCATGTGAGGAAACAACGCATAAGACTGAAACATCATATTCACCGGGCGTCGGTAAGGCGGTAACAATGTGATGTCTTCGTTATCCAGGAAAATACGGCCCGAAGACGGCTCCTCGAAGCCCGCCAGCATACGCAGCAGCGTCGACTTTCCACACCCGGAACTACCCAGTAATGCAAATATTTCGTGGCGCCGTACCGACAAATTCACCGACTGAACGGCCACGGTATCGCCGAATATTTTGACGATATCTTCTACACGAACGAATTCTTCGGCATCGCCGGCCCACACTGCGTTGGTATTTCGATTGTCTGTCATGATTAGCGACCGGATTTAAGCTCGGCCCACATACGGGTTTGAATACGTTTTGATTTTAATGGCAAGGGCTCAATGACATACAAGGTGCGCGAGACCTCGGGCGGCGGATAGATCATGGGGTTGTTGGCTACCTCAGGGACAACAAATTCGCGTGCGGTTTTATTTGCATTGGGATAAAACAGTTCGTTAGTGATCGCCGCATGTACCTCCGGTGTTTCAATGTAATTAATGAACGCCATCGCTTCGTCGAAATGAGGTGCGTCTTTAGGCACTGCCATTGTGTCGAACCAGGCCGGCGCCCCCCCTTCCGGAATGAAATACGCAATTTCGTATGGACGATTGGCTTCTTTAGCGCGTTGACTGGCGATCATAATGTCGCCCGAATAGCCAAAAACCAGACAAAGATCGCCGGTTGCCAACTCATCGATATAACCCGATGAGCTGAATTGGCGAATAAAAGGACGAATTCCTTTAAGCAGATCAAGCGCAGCGCGAAAATCGCCGGTATCGCCACTGTTCGGATCCAGCCCCAGGTAATGTAACGCCGCCGGGAACACCTGAGCAGACTCATCCAGAATGGATATACCACACGACTGCAGCTTGCGCGCGTTTTCGGGATCGAACAACAGATCCCAACTGTCAAGCTTCACATCGGGCCCAAGCACTTCTCG
This sequence comes from Pusillimonas sp. DMV24BSW_D, assembly GCF_011388195.1. Taxonomy (NCBI): domain Bacteria; kingdom Pseudomonadati; phylum Pseudomonadota; class Betaproteobacteria; order Burkholderiales; family Alcaligenaceae; genus Neopusillimonas; species Neopusillimonas aestuarii. The sequence continues at coordinate 2,622,941 of NZ_CP049990.1, forward strand.
CACACGGGTCACATTCACGCCTAAACCGTTGGTGCCATACCCCCATGGAACCAGATACTGGTTGCCCGGATCAATTTCCGCCAGCAATGCCATGATGTCTGGATCGAGATGCTTCCAATTGGGAATTTGCGATTTGTCGAGCTTGCGAAACAAACCGGCCTGCAATTGGCGGGCCGCATAGTGCGTAGACGGCACAACGATGTCGTAACCTGATTTACCTGTTAATAATTTGGCTTGCAGCGCGTCATTGCTATCGTAAACATCGTAGCGCACGCGAATACCGGTTTCCCGTTCAAAACCCGGTAAGGTATCAGGTGCAGTATATTCAGCCCAGTTATAAACGTTTACAACGCGCTGCTGGGCGTGCGCTGGTAACAACCCCCACAAACCCATGCACAACATGGCAAACGACAACAGCCCTTTCAATCGCATTGGTATTCACCCCGGCGAAATTTGAAATTGAAACGCGTGATCATAGCTTTTTTTTGGGGGCCATTCAGGACGCCGGTGCTATGCGTAATAGGCGTTGCTTAATGCCTGCCAAAAAATGTCACCCTGAGATCCGGCAACTTTTAACAAAGAGCGACGCAGGCGTAGCAGGTTCCGTCGACGCAACGACGCCGACATTGAACGAAAACGCCCCCGATCAAAATCGATGAGCCATACTTTTCCGCTTGAATCCAACAGAATGTTAAAGGCATTCAGATCGGCGTGCCAAACATTTGCATCATGAAATTGTTTCAAAACCGACGCAACTCGCGCGGCATTCTCGGGCTGTAATTGCATCGCTAAAGGCGCAGCATTCTCAATTCGCGCCACAACCAGCGCGGCCCGATAGCTTAAGCCCCGGCGCCAGTAACCGGCCGCCAATGGCTCGGGCACCGGCAAACCAAGACACATCATTTTATGCAGTATTGCGAACTCCGCCATGGAACGGGTGGCTTGAGGCCCTTGCCAAAAATAGCGATCTGCACTTATTTTGGCAACCCAACCGCCACGCCGATAATGGCGCAAAACAGCCGAGCCGAAAGGCCCTTGAACGAACCAGGCCGATTGACGCCCCCCTTTTTGTACCGCCTGAGCATGCAAAAGAGGGTTATTTGGGTCGAAAAGCAAACCATTAAATACCTTGGGATCTGCGCCACCCTCTTCACCATCAGGCATTAAACTCGTTGCAAATCGCAAACATCCCTGAGCCACAGAGATATCGATCCATGGCTTTAAACGCCCGTTCATGCCAATACCCGCAATGACGACAACGGCGGCGTATTCAATACGCCACGCAATGCCAGCAACCCAGCCAACAACGTTGCCAAAAGGCCCAAGCCGACCCCAAGTACCCAAGGCCACCAGGAAAAAATAAAATCAATCGACAATACGTAGTGTGCCAAAAGAGCCGCGACAGTCACCGCACCTGCAGCCGCCAACAAACCCGATAATCCACCCAACAACAACAGTTCAATTCTCATCGAACGACGCAGTTGCCCGGCATTGGCACCTAACATGCGTAAAACAGCCACTTCATGAAGGCGCTCCTCGCGAGTTGCGAAAAACGCGGTTGCCAAGACCAGCACACCGGCCAACAAGGTAAACACAAAAAGAATCTGGACGGCTCGAATAACCTGATCGAGAATCCGTTGCACTTGCGCCAACATAACGCCCACGTCAAAAACCGTAATGTTCGGGAAAGCCTGCACAAGCTCTTGCATCAACCCGACCCGGTCAGGCGGCAGATAAAAGGAAGTCAGATAAGAAGCGGGCTTATCCGCCAGCACGGACTCCGACATCAACGCAAAGAAATTTACATCAAAGGAGTCCCACTTCACTTCGCGCAGACTGGTAACGCGAACATCCACCAGTTCTCCGGCAATGTCGAATTGCAACTGGTCACCCACTTTCAGACCCAGCGTTTGCGCTACTTCATCTTCCAGAGACACTTCGGCTTTGGCCGGATCCAGCCATTGTCCACTGACAATACGATTACTGTCGGGCAAGTTGTCGCGATACGATAAATTGAATTCACGCTCAGACAAACGCCGCGCCCGACCACTCTCAAATTGATCGGGATCAACCGCCGAGCCATTGATCGCTACCAAACGCCCTCGTATCATGGGGGCCAGTGCCTCATTGACCAAACCCTCTTCACGCAACATGGCCTGCACGCCATTAGCCTGATCAGGCTGAATGTTGATAAGGAAAGTATTCGGCGCATCGGCCGGCACGGTATTTTGCCAACCTTGCAATAAATCAGTGCGCGTAATAGTAAGCAACAACAAAACCATCAGGCCTAGCGACAATGCACTGACCTGTGCAACCGTTAAGCTACGACGACGCGCCAGCCCTGCAAGGGCAAATCGCAGTATAGAAGGAGCGCCGGCATAATGGCGCAAACGCTCCAGCAGCCATAGCCCCAGCCAGGAAAGTGCGACGAAAAGCACAAGTGCCGCAAGAAAACCACCCACAACCGTCAACGTAAGGCGCGCATCACCCGACACCCAATACGTTAGCCCTACAAACGCCGACAAACCCGACAAGTAAGCCAGACTGCGATAGGAACTAAAACGGGGGGCTTGATCACGCAAAACCCGGGCGGGCGACACACGCCCCAATTCGAACAGCGGCGCCAGTGCAAAACCCAAAAGCAAAATAAGCCCCGCTATTGCGCCTTGTAAAGCCGGCCCCCATGAGGCCGGCGGCAATACCGTATTGAACACCGACGCAATCGTCATGACTAATAGCAAATGAACGGCATAACCAACGACAACACCAATTAAAGAAGCACATGCTGCAAGCAGCACAAACTCACTGCACAACAACCCACGCAACTGACTAGCGCTCCCCCCCAGGCAACGCATAACGGCAAAACCATTTTGATGCCGAAGCTGAAAACGCCGCGTCGCCAATGCGACCGCAACCGCTGCGATCATGACGGCAAGCAATGCAACCAACAACAAGAATTGCTGTGCTCGTTGAAGCGAACTACGAATTTCGGGGCGCGCCTCATCAATACTTTTCAAGCGTTGCCCCCGCTCAAGACGGGGTGTCAGCCACGCCTGAAAGGCCTCAACGTCAGATGGTGAGCCTGCCGCCAACAAGCCATAACGGGCGCGGCTACCCAAACCCAACAAACCGCTGGCATCAAGATCGAGCGTACTCATCATGATTCGAGGCGCCACATTGACAAACTGCACGCCGCGGTCAGGTTCGTAGGTAATGACACCAGCGATTGTTAATTGCAGATCCCCAAGCCCAACCTCATCGCCAATGTTCAAATTCAGCAAGCCCAAAATTTGCGGATCGACCCATGCTTGCCCAGACGCAGGTGCTGCGGAAACGATTTCTGAAGGGCCATTTGCACTCGTACGCAACGTTAACCCGGGCACCAAAGGATAATCGGGCGAAACCGCTTTCACCGAAGCCAGCTTTAACCCCGCCTGGGCACTGGCCATTGATGGAAACGACACCGTCTGGGCAACACGCAGCCCTAAATCGGTGGCTTGTGATTTTATTTGCGCGGAAATCGGCGAGTCGGCCTCCAGTGCCAAATCTCCGCCGAGCATTTGAGTGGTGTTGCGCCCCAGAGCCTGACTCACGCGATCAGTGAGAAATCCTACACTACTGATGGCCGCCACGGCGACAATCAGCGCCATGACGATCATTCGTAGCTCCCCCGAGCGCCAATCCCTAATCAACGCTCGATAACCCAGCCCAAAACCGGATAACCACCCGGCACGACGCAGTCCCACCATGCTTTTGACCTTTTCTATGTTTCCCGCAACCGGGAAATTGCTTCATCAATGCGATCAACCGCCCAAATCTCCAAACCTTCGATGGGTTGGCGCGGCGCATTGGCACGAGGAATCAACGCTTTGCCAAACCCCAGCTTGGCTGCTTCACGCAAACGTTCCTGCCCGCGAGGCGCCGGACGGATTTCCCCCGCCAGCCCGACCTCTCCAAACACCACCAATCCGTCGGGCAACGGTCGATTACGCAAGGAGGACAAAATCGCCAGCAAAACCGGTAAATCGGCGGCAGGCTCGGTGATTTTGACCCCCCCCACCGCATTGACGAATACATCCTGGTCGTGCGTCGCCACCCCTGCATGCCGGTGCAGAACTGCCAGCAACATAGCTAACCGCGTACTTTCCAGACCCACGCTCAAACGTCGCGGACTGGAAATATGGGTTGTATCTACCAATGCCTGAATTTCAACCAACAGCGGGCGCGACCCTTCCTGAGTGGCCATGATGCAAGTACCGGAAACCGCCCCGTTGTGGCGTGATAAAAACAACGCCGATGGGTTGCTGACACCTTTCAAGCCTTTGTCGGTCATGGCAAACACACCCAACTCATTCACGGCACCGAAGCGGTTTTTGAATGCCCGCACCAAACGATAAGCCGAATGCGTGTCGCCTTCGAAGTAAAGCACGGAATCAACAATATGTTCCAGCACACGCGGACCCGCTAACGCACCTTCCTTGGTAACGTGGCCAATGAGCACCAGTGTTGTACCGGTTTGTTTAGCTAAGCGCGTTAATTGCGCAGCACATTCCCGCACCTGCGATACAGACCCCGGCGCCGCCGACAATTCTGCACAATACAACGTTTGAATTGAATCGATCACCGCAACTTTCGGACGCGCCTGGGTTAACGTAGCCATAATGGCGTCGAGACGAATTTCCGCCAGCAAATTCACTTTTCCCGTTTCCAGCTCGAGACGGCGCGCGCGCAAAGCAACCTGCTCCGCAGACTCCTCGCCCGTAACATACAAAACCGGGACATTGCGCGATAAAGAGGCCAGGGTTTGCAGTAGCAAAGTAGACTTACCGATTCCCGGATCGCCCCCGATAAGTACCACCCCGCCAGGCACCAGGCCCCCACCCAGCACGCGATCAAACTCGTTAATCCCTGTAGGTTGACGCGGCAATTCACGCGCCTCAATGTCCGACAGCGCCTGGACCGGACTGGCGCCGGCCAATGGAGCGAACCGATGTGCGTCGGCCGGCGTTTGAACCACTTCATCCAGGGTGTTCCAGGCGTTGCAATGGGGGCACTTACCTTCCCACTTCAACGAGGTGCCGCCGCACTCCGAACAAACATAGGTACGTTTTGTTTTTGCCATGCGTGCCCCGTTTAACGCCCGGCCACGCTGCTGCCCCCGTCGACACCCAGAATCTGGCCGGTGATGAAGCCGGCGTCATCCGACAGCAGAAACTGCACGGCCGCTGCGACGTCGGACGGCTGCCCCAGGCGCCGCAAGGGTACTGAACTTAGCGCACGTACTTCAGCCTCGCTGCCAACCGGGTTGTGCTCTCGAAATGTGTGGGTTTCCACCGCTCCGGGAGACACTGCATTCGAGGTAATTCCGTATTCAGCCAATTCCAGCGCCCAGGTTTTTGTACAGGCAATAAGCGCATTCTTGGCGGCGGCGAAACTCGTTTGATTGGCTGAACCATGCGCTGCCGTACCGCAAATATTAATAATGCGCCCTTCACGGCGCGCCTTCATGGAGCCGACGAAAGCCTGTGTAACCTGAACCGCCACCCGCACAATGAGATCGTAAACGCTGTACAGCGACTCGAGTTCAACTTCACCCAAAGGCTCCGCCCGAATACCGCCTACATTGTTTACCACGCCATCAATGGGATATTTTTCACGTATGACGCGCAAAACCTCTTCGGTTTCACCTGCGTTCGACAAATCGCAAGCATATAGGTAACCGGGAAAATCAATATCGTTCACATGGCGCGCCAAGCCCACTACATGACACCCCTGATCAGCCAGGCGCTGGCTAATAGCCCACCCAATCCCTCGTGTCGCGCCCGTAACAAGTACACATTTATCTTTCACTGGCCGTCCTTTTCCAAATTACTTTCGACAACGATTCTGGCAACCCTTGGTGCCACTGCGCATAATAGCTCGTAACCGATCGTACCGGCGGCTTGCGCCACCTCGTCAACCGAAGGCCCGTTTTCGCCCCATAGAACGACCGGGCTTCCTACCACCGAATCAGGCATATTGGTTAGATCAACCGCCAGCATATCCATGGACACCCGACCCAACAAACGGGTTCGCACACCGGCAACGCAAACCGGGGTGCCGGTTGTAGCATGGCGCGGATAACCGTCGGCGTAACCACAAGCGACAATACCCACCATCATTGGTTTAGACGCTCTGAACATTTGACCATACCCTACTCCTTCCCCCGACTCGACGCGGCGCACACTGATGAGCTCTGAGCTAAGCGTCATGGCCGGCTTTAAGCCCAGCGCATCGGCACTTTGACTCACAAACGGCGTAGAACCATAAAGACAGATCCCAGGTCGGACCCATTGTGCGTTTGTATCCGGCAAAGCCTGCCAAACAGGCGGCGTAAGTGTTGCGGCGGAGTTGCAAACACTATCAGGCCCCGGTAAATCTTGCGTCATGCGTTGGTACTCCGCAAGCTGTTCTCCGGTGTAAGCACTGACTTCATCAGCTCGCGCAAAATGGGTCATTTTCCCAAGTTGAGCCAAGCGACCGCGGCTGCGCAACTGCTGCGCCTGTGCCCATGCCGCCCGAAACTCGGCCGGCTCGAAACCTAACCGATTCATCCCAGTGTCGAGCTTAATATAAGCGTTTAACGCGCACTTTGGCGCAGCGCGCTCCAACATGAGCAATTGCTCATGACAATGCAACGTTGCGTCCAGCTTGTATTGTTCATACAGCGGAATATCGGTTGGCTTAAAAAAGCCTTCAAGCATAAGAATAGGCCCCTGCCACCCCAACTCGCGGCATTGAATGGCCTCATCAAGGTCGAGCATCGCCAAGCCATCGGCCTGACTGAACGCCTGAACCGCATTGGTAATCCCATGACCGTAAGCATTGGCCTTGATCACCGCCCACACGAAAGGTCTTTTGCGGTTATTCTGACTACTGATACTATTGAGTTGGTGTGTAACCACACCTAAATTGTGACGTAATGACGGCAGAGATATCGTTGCCGTAATCGGACGTGGCATAACTTCCCCCTAATACCGAAAGTCTAATCCAACTCCGGTCGGTTCGCTCGGCCACTTGTAAAATTTGTCAACGACATTATGCCGGTCGACCACTACGAAAACTTTCCGGTTGCTTCTTTGCTCGTGCCACGGCATTTGCGACCCGCAGTCATCAATATTTACCGATTTGCACGCAGCGCAGACGATATCGCTGATGAGGGCAATGCAAACGCAGAAACACGACTGGCTCAATTAGACGCTTACCGCAGGCAACTAAGCGCCATTCAGGAAGACGCACGCCCCCTTAACGCATCGGTTGCTATCGCCGACATCTTTCTTCCCCTGAAACAAACAATTCAGACTCACCAACTGTCTATTGAGCCTTTTTTTGATCTCCTTTCGGCATTTTCGCAAGATGTTCAAAAAACGCGTTACGCCGACGATCAAGAGTTACTCGACTATTGTTCACGCTCAGCCAATCCGGTGGGCAGGCTGATGTTGCAGCTGTACCAGGCCGATACCCCTGCCAACCGCCCCCTTTCCGACGCAATTTGTACCGGCTTGCAGCTCACCAATTTCTGGCAAGACGTAACAATCGACTGGCGCAAGGAACGTATCTATTTACCACAAAGTGCCATGCAATCATTCGGCGTCACCGAAACCCACATTGCGCAAGGTCGCTGCGACGAGGCCTGGCAAGGACTTATGCAAGAGCGCACCCAACAAGCTCGCACTATGCTAAATAGCGGTTTCCCACTGGTGCACAATTTGGGGGGGCGCCTGGGTCTGGAACTAAAGTTCGTCATTCTGGGGGGCCTGCGCATACTTGAGCGCCTGGAACAATTAAACTACAACGTATTTAGCCGGCGTCCCACTCTGAACAAGGGCGACTGGATTCTTTTACTTGGCCGCGCCATAAGCCGCCGGGCCTCTACTTGATACCATTATTTATACATGAGTCCTGACGAATACTGCCAGAACAAAGCCGCCCAAAGCGGTTCAAGCTTTTACTATTCATTTTTGTTTTTGCCAAACGAAAAAAGGCGTGCCATTACAGCGCTCTACGCGTTCTGCCGCGAGGTGGATGACGTAGTTGACGATTGCACGGACACCGGGGTGGCCCGGCAAAAACTCGCTTGGTGGCATCAGCAGGTCTCCGCGCTCTTCCAAGATCGCGCCGACCACCCCGTCATGCAAGCACTCCTGCCACATCGCGACCGTTGCCAGCTCACTGCCGAACGCATGCACGCAGTTATCGAAGGCATGGAAATGGATCTGGACCAAAGCCGCTATCTTGATTGGCCAGGTCTTAAAAAATACTGTTGGCACGCGGCCAGCGTGGTTGGCCAGCTTTCTGTCGGTGTATTCGGCTACAACAACCCGGCTACCCTTGAGTATGCTGAAAAGCTCGGCATCGCATTCCAATTAACGAATATTATCCGCGATGTAGGCGACGATGCCCGCCGCGGCCGTATTTACCTGCCCGTTAACGAATTGCAAAAGCACGATGTAAAAGCCGCCGAGATCCTGAATGGAGAATATTCGGATCGCTTCAATGCGCTGATGCGCGATCAAACCGAGCGCGCAAAAACTTTTTATCGGGAAGCATTGGCCGCACTACCAGACGAAGACCGTCGCAATCAGCGTCCGGGTCTGGCGATGGCGGCAATTTACTATGCGTTACTGCTTGAAATTGAACGCGACCAATGGCAGGTGCTACATCAGCGCATTTCCCTTACGCCCATCCGTAAACTTTGGCTGGCTTGGAAAACCTGGGTCACGGGCGGGCGTCGCCTGGCAAATCAGCTAAACAAATGAATGTTGCAGTTATCGGTGCGGGCTGGGCTGGTTTAAGCGCGGCTCACACCCTGAAAAAAGCCGGTTGCGCGGTCACCGTTTACGAGTCCGGGCACCAACCTGGCGGGCGAGCCCGATCTGTTCAAAGCCCCGATTTATCCAAGCCAGTCGACAACGGTCAGCATATTCTTCTAGGCGCCTATACGGAGACCTTGGCATTGATGAAGTCGTGCGGAGTCGATGCCGCTGAGCATCTTCATCGCGAGCCCTTATACCTTGGCACGCCAAACAACACGTTTCGTTTGCGCCCGCCCCGGTTTCCCGGCGGGCGCGCTGGTATGCTTTTTGGCCTACTGGGCGCGCTGGGCTTGTCGTGGCAAAGCAAATATCATCTTGTTCGCTCGTTGTATCAGCTCGAGCGCAAGCACTGGAAAATTTCACCCGACACGCCAACCCTAAGCCAATGGTTACGCAACCAAAAACAAACACACGCAGCGTGCAAGTACTTTTGGCACCCCCTTTGCCTGGCGGCACTCAATACCCACCCCGATGAAGCAGACGCCCAGATCATGGCCAATGTGCTTAAAGACAGCTTGGGTAACCGACATAAAGGTGCCACCGATGTCCTGATTGCCAACGACCTTTTGACATCGTTATGGCCAACCCAGGTATGTCGCTCACTTAACCTTCATCTAAGTACACCCATACGCCGAATGACGCGCAGCAAAAACGGATTTTGCCTGAATGATCGTTATGAACATGCTGCTGTCATTCTGGCAACCTCTGCTCACAGTGCAAAAAAATTACTTGCTGACTTACCGGAATGCAATGACGGCAAAACGCTACATACCCAACTGTCGACATTCGAATACAGACGCATTGCAACCCTGTGGATCGAGCTGACGCAACCCTGGGAGAGTCTCCCCCCCCGTCCGATGCTGATGCTGGAAGATGACCCCAAGCAACACGCCTACGGGCAATGGCTGTTTAATCATGCGCATATCAAAGGCAGCCGTAACCGTAATTTACTGGCCATTGTTACAAGCGACGCAAACGTACTTGAGTCCTTACCCCGCGAGAAAGCGGTTCATTATTTATTGAATCAACTCGCCACTGAAACAGGCGATGCCTGCCCCATGCCGACGATACGCGGCCATACATTCGTCGTAGAAAAGCGTGCAACCTTTGCCGCTACACCGAATCTTGCGCGACCTGCCGCCCAAACACCATGGCGCGGCTTATGGCTGGCCGGCGACTGGACGGACACAGGGTACCCGGCGGTGCTGGAGGGCGCGGTAAGAAGCGGATTAACCGCCGCCAAACACGTATTGGTCGGCAGAGTTCAGAGCTGTCTTTAGAAAAAACGCTGGGCCGACCACAGCCCAAGAAAGGTCAGGGTTAACGAACCTGCCAGGCTAACCAGCGCGTAGCCCAATGCGGGAAAATACTCGCCCCGGGAAATAAGACCCACCGTTTCCGCTGAAAACGTTGAAAACGTCGTTAAACCACCCAACAAACCGGTGATAAGAAAAAGACGAAGCCATTCGGGTGAATCGGCAAAATGCATCAACACGCCAAGAAGCAAGCCAATAGCATAAGCGCCGATAAAGTTGGCGGCTAATGTACCCCAAGGCATAAACGCGCCCGCGTGATTCAACCACAGCCCCAACAACCAACGCGCGACAGCGCCAAAAGCCGCCCCCAAACCAACCGCAACAATATTGCTGAATGTCAGGGGCGTAGCCATTCGGCGATCCTTAATAAATTTTGGCGTGATCCTGAATGTATCGGCGTACCGCTTCAAGGCTACAATCCATCACCTCCACTTTCTGCGGCAACGAACCAAGATCGCGCAAGTGCTCTGGTGCCGGTGCGGGTTGGCCAATGGCTTCTTGTATTGTCTCACTGAACTTGGCCGGCAAAGCGGTTTCCAGTACCAGCATAGGAACACCGGGCTCGACAAAGGCACGCGCCACTTTCACCCCATCGGCTGTGTGAGGGTCAATTAGAACACCCGTGCCCTCATGAACCGCCTTAATGGTGGCCAGACGATCAGCATGAGTGCTAACCCCGCTGGCAAAGCCATAGCGAGACTCAAACTCCGGTTTCAAATTGCTAAGGTCAAAGTAACCCTTTTCACCCAGCTCTTTCCATAGTGCCGCAACTCGTGCTCCGTCTTGTCCGACAAGGTCGAACACGAAACGTTCGAAATTGGACGCCCGGGAGATATCCATGGATGGGCTGGAAGTGGCATGGGTTTGTGCAGCTGAACGGGGCCGGTATACCCCGGTGCGGAAAAATTCTTCCAAAACATTGTTTTCGTTGGTGGCCAACACCAAACGCCGAATCGGCAAACCCATTTGACGCGCCAGATGCCCAGAAAGAATGTTACCGAAATTGCCCGAAGGTACGGCAAACGAGACTGGCTGATCAGGGCCGGTCGTTACGCGCAACCAACCCCAGAAGTAATAAACTACCTGAGCGGCAATGCGGGCCCAATTAATAGAGTTAACGGCACCCAAACGGTACTGAGCCTTGAAATCGAGATCAGACGACAACGCTTTCACGATATCCTGACACTCGTCGAACACCCCCTTCACAGCCAGATTATGGATGTTTTCGTCTTGCAGGGAATACATCTGGGCGCGCTGGAAGTCGCTCATTCGGCCATGCGGCGAAAGCATGAACACGGCCACCCCTTTTTTGCCACGCAAAGCATATTCGGCAGCCGACCCGGTATCACCCGACGTGGCGCCCAGGATATTCAGACTGGTTCCACGCTTTTCAAGCACATATTCGAAAACCTGGCCCAGAAACTGCATGGCCATATCTTTGAACGCCAGCGTTGGGCCCTGCGATAACCCTAATAAACTCACACCGTGATCAAGCGGCTTGACCGGTACAATATCAACCGAACCAAAATTCTCAACGGTATAGGCCGCTGCGGTTAGCCTGGCCAAATCGGCCGGCGGAATATCATCGATAAACAAACCCAGAACCTGAGCAGCCAACTCGGAATATGACAGTGACCGCCAAGACTCAAGCGTTTGTGCCGATACCTGCGGCAATTGCTCAGGCAAAGCCAGGCCACCGTCAGGTGCCAGACCTTCAAGCAAAATGTCGGAGAACGGTTGGGGCGTCATGCCGCCCCGGGTTGAGCGATATTTCATAGCAGGCTTTCCACCCTTAACCGAATAACGTTTGAACGTACAAACGGCAGATTCTGGATTTCCTCAAGCGCGAGGTCGATATTGCCCTCACGCGCTTCATGAGAAAGGAAAATAATGTCGGCATCAGCCGGACCATGAGGCTCCTGAAACATGGAACCAATGGATATTTCGTGATTTGCCAAAATACGGGCCACTTCAGCCAATACGCCCGGACGATCGTCTACGCGCATGCGCAAATAGTAAGACGACACCACATCGGCCATGTCGAGTACCGGCGTATCAGCCATAGATCCAGGCTGGAATGCCAAATGCGGCACCTGATGGCCGGGATCAGCAAATTGCAAGCGCGTCACGTCGACCAGGTCGGCTACCACGGCTGAGGCTGTAGGCATTTCGCCCGCCCCTTGTCCGTAATACAACGTGGGCCCCACGATATCGCCTTGCACCTGCACGGCATTCATCGCACCTTCGACGCTGGCCAGGAGGCGTTCGATGGGAATCAAGGTGGGGTGCACACGTAATTCGATACCCTGACTGGTGCGACGCGTAATACCCAGGAGCTTGATGCGATAACTCAGACGTTCAGCATGTGCGATGTCTTCCTTGGCCAAAGTGGTGATGCCCTCTGTGTGCACTTTACTGAATTGCACGGGAATGCCAAACGCGAGCGAAGCCAGCAAACTCAGCTTGTGCGCGGCGTCTACCCCTTCGATATCGAAAGTAGGATCGGCTTCCGCGTAACCCAGGCGCTGAGCGTCGGCCAGCGCCTCGTTGAACGACAGGCCCTTAAGCCGCATTTCCGACAGAATATAGTTCGTGGTGCCGTTGATAATACCGGCCAACCATTGAATTCGATTGGCGGTTAAGCCTTCTCGAATAGCCTTGACAATAGGAACTCCGCCGGCCACCGCTGCTTCGAAAGCCACCATAGTGCCTTTCTTATGCGCAGCGTCGAAAATTTCATTGCCGTGTTTGGCAAGCAAGGCTTTGTTGGCTGTCACCACGTGTTTGCCCTGAACAATGGCTTCCATTACCCACTCACGCGCAACGGTTTCACCACCTACAAGCTCAACCACGATGTCGATATCGGGACGACGCACGATTTCAAGCCCATCTTGCGTTACATAGACTTGATCGCCAACCAAGGCCCGGGCTTTTTCGACATTGCGAACGGCTACCGCCACCACTTCTATTTTGCGACCGGCACGACGAGCGATTTCCTCTGCATTCTGAACCAGAACCTTCCAGGTACCACCACCAACAACACCCAGCCCCAGCAAACCCACTTTTACAGAATTCATTTAATCAACCCATCTTTACGAAACATTTCTTTAATGCCGCGCACCGCCTGCCGGGTGCGTTGCTCGTTTTCTATCAGTGCGAAGCGCACGTAATCGTCGCCGTACTCGCCAAAGCCAACGCCCGGCGAGACGGCCACCTTGGCTTCGGCAAGCAGCTTCTTGGAAAACTCCAGCGACCCCGATGAACGATAGGCTTCCGGTATTTTGGCCCAAATATACATTGACGCTTTTGGAATATCGACCATCCACCCCGCGTCATGCAAGCCTTTGGCCAGCACGTCACGGCGGCTGCGATATTGCTCAACCACCTCGTGCACACAGTCTTGCGGCCCTTCCAGCGCCGTAATGGAGGCAACCTGAATGGGTGTGAAAGTGCCGTAATCGTGATAGCTCTTGATGCGCGCCAGCGCATTCACCAGTTCGGCGTTACCCACCATGAAGCCCACACGCCAGCCGGCCATGTTGTAACTTTTACTCATGGTGAAAAACTCAACGGCAACGTCGCGAGCGCCTTCGACCTGCAAAATGGAAGGCGCAACATAACCGTCGAAAGTAATATCGGCATAAGCCAGATCATGCACCACCAAGATATTGTGCTCTTTGGCCAGCGCAACAATACGCTCGAAAAACGACAGTTCGACACACTGGGCTGTTGGATTGCTGGGGAACCCCAGAATCATCATTTTGGGCTTCGGAATACTTTCTTTCACCGCCCGTTCAATTTCCTCGAAGAAATCGAGGCCCGGCGTCATGGGAACAGAACGAATATTGGCCCCGGCGATCACCGCGCCGTAAATATGAATCGGATAACTGGGATTTGGCACAAGAACCGTATCACCGCGCTCGAGCGTGGCCAGCATCAAATGCGCCAACCCCTCTTTGGAGCCAATGGTCACGATGGCTTCGGTGTCCGGGTCGATTTGAACGTCGTAACGCCGCCCGTACCAGTCGGAAATAGCCTTGCGCAAACGCGGGATCCCTTTTGAAACGGAATAGCCATGTGTATTGGGCCGCGACGCAACCTCGACCAACTTGTCGACAATGTGTTTGGGCGTCGGGCCGTCTGGGTTACCCATCGACATATCAATAATATCCTCGCCACGACGCCGCGCCGCCATTTTGAGCTCGCCGGTAATGTTGAACACATAGGGCGGCAGGCGCTCGATACGAGGAAAATTCGTCATGATGAATCCTTGTTTTTTCTTAAGGGGTCAGATAAAGCAAATAACCTAGTAGTTTAGCCGATTGGATACTGCAATAAAAGCGAAACACGTTTGCACTGCGGGTTTCAGATTGCGATATGATCATTGGTGAATAAAGGAGTTTTTTGTGCAACTGCAAGCTGAATCGAATCCGGCACTGAATACCGTCACGGCCTATGGTGAGCGCTTCATTGAAATTAATGCGGTGTCCTACAAACATGCCGTGTATTTTGCCCCGGAAGGCCCGGTGAATACTTGGCAGGTCGGCAGTATTGCCGACATCAACGGCGCCTCGCTGCAGGCCATAGCCGGGGTGGAAAAACGCAAGCTGGACCCGCTTGACTTTCTTGACGGGCGTACCGGCCTAAGCAAAGCTGATAACGCACCCGAAGTACTGCTTATCGGAACGGGGCAAACCCAACATTTTCTGCCGTCACACATAACCCAACCGCTGCTTGACATTGGCATTGGTGTGGAAACCATGAGCACATACGCCGCAGCGCGAACCTACAATATTTTAATGAGCGAGGGGCGCCGTGTTGTTGCGGCGCTTTTACCACTGGAGCAAAAATGAGCGAAGTCACTTTAGGTAAAGCCATTCCCAAATTTTCCGCCGAAAGCACCGACGGCGTAGTCGACAATGCACGCCTGAAAGGCAAATGGACTGTGCTTTATTTTTACCCGAAAGACAACACACCGGGTTGCACCACGCAAGCGCAAAATTTTCGCGACCAGCTCAATGAGTTTGCGGCGCTCGACTGCCAAATCATCGGTGTTTCGCGCGACTCTCTTAAATCGCACGGAAATTTTATCGATAAGCAATCGCTGCCCTTCCCACTCGTTTCCGATCCTGAAGAAACACTGTGTGAATTGTTCGGGGTCATGAAACTAAAGAATATGTACGGCAAACAAGTACGCGGAATCGAACGCAGCACCTTTCTAATTAACCCTAAAGGCATACTTGTTCAGGAATGGCGTGGGCTGAAAGTGCCCGGGCATGTCGATCAAGTTTTACAGGCGGTGAAAGACGCCGCTTAAATCGCTCAAACTCAGCTTGTCGTTGCGAACTTTCGCATTTAACCATGCAGTTACTCCGGAGCCACTCCCCTTATGCCACTGCCAAAGTTGCCCTCCCGCATGGGAACTGTCGTTAGCGCCACCGAAACACCCTCAGCAAAATCTGCACCAGAGAGCAAGCCGGCCGCCCAGGCAGCCCAACCCGCCGCACGCCGCACGCAAAAAGCGCCTGCGGCGCCGGCCGCAACAAAACGTGCGGCCGATAAGCAGCCCGCCACCGGGCCCAAGCTGGCGGTGGTTAGCAGTAACGGTAGTCGCAAAAAGCGGCTACCCGAGAATCAGCGGAAACTTTTCGTACTCGATACAAACGTACTACTGCATGACTCGAACTGCATTTTCAAATTCGAAGAGCACGACATTTTCCTGCCCATGCTGGTTCTGGAAGAGCTCGACCACCAAAAGAAAGGCATGTCGGAGGTGGCGCGCAACGCGCGGCAGGTTAGCCGATACCTGGACGGCCTGGTAAGTGAACAAGGCAAACTCGATAAAGGCGTCCTGCTTGATAAGTTGGGCAATGTCGACGCACTGGGCACGCTGCACTTTCAGACGACGGCATTAAGTTCCGATCTGCCTATTTCCCTGCCCATCGGCAAAGCCGACAACGTCATACTAAGCGTTGTTCATGCTTTGCAAGCACGCCATCCAAAACGCGAAGTGACGTTGGTTTCGAAAGACATCAACATGCGTCTTAAAGCCCTCTCGCTGGGCTTGCGCGCGGAAGACTACTACAACGATCGCGTCATTGACGATTCCGACCTGCTGTACGAAGGCGTCATGCCGTTGCCCGATAACTTTTGGACCAAACACGGCAAAGATGTTGAGTCATGGCAACAAGGCGGCGTGACTTACTACCGCATAAAAGGGCCGCTTTGCTCGCAATTCATGGTGAATGAGTTCGTTTACTTCGAAGGCGAACTCCCCCTCTACGCCCAGGTCAAAGAGGTCAATGGAAAAAGTGCGGTACTCGCCACAATTCGCGACTATAGCCACGGCAAAAATAACGTGTGGGGCGTCACAGCCCGCAACCGTGAGCAAAACTTTGCGCTGAACCTGCTCATGAACCCCGAATGTGATTTCGTGTCATTGCTGGGCCAGGCTGGTACAGGCAAAACACTGCTTGCGCTGGCTGCAGGGTTAACCCAAACACTGGAAACCAAGCGCTATACGGAAATTATTATTACCCGCGCCACCGTGCCGGTTGGCGACGATATCGGTTTTCTCCCGGGTACGGAAGAAGAAAAGATGCTGCCTTGGATGGGCGCACTGGAAGATAACCTGGAAGTGCTTCATTTAGGCTCCGGCAATGCCGACAACAATCTGGATTGGAGTAAAAACCCAACCATGGAGCTCATTCGTTCGCGCATCAAGGTCAAGTCAATGAATTTTATGCGTGGGCGTACTTTCCTGAACAAATTCCTCATTATTGACGAGGCACAAAACCTGACTCCCAAGCAAATGAAAACCCTGGTTACCCGTGCGGGCCCAGGAACCAAAATTATCTGTTTAGGTAATATTGCGCAAATTGACACGCCCTACTTAACCGAAGGTAGCTCCGGCCTCACCTATGTGGTTGATCGCTTCAAAGGTTGGCCGCACTCCGGCCATATCACGCTGCAACGGGGAGAGCGCTCACGGCTGGCCGACTACGCCAGTGAAGCGCTCTAAAACCACTGGGTCGATAAATGAACGCTCAAGGCCGCCTTCACCACAAACCGATCGGTATCACTATGGGTGATGCGGCCGGCATCGGGCCTGAAATCATTGCCAAACTGTTCAGCCAACCATTGTCCGCACCGGCAGTGGTATACGGCGATGCCGGTGTTTTGAAACGAACGATCAAGCAGCTCGGACTCAACCCCTCACTTGCCGTGGTCGAGCTTGATGATATTGAATCTTTTTCACCTGGTCACAACCTTCAAGTGATCTCTCGCATCGCGCCGCTACCGGAATCCATACAAGCCGGCCAAATAAACGCTGACGCCGGGCGCGGCGCATATGAATATTTATGCCATGCTATTGACGACGCAAACTCAGGGCAGTTAAGAGCCATTGTGACGGCACCCTTGCACAAAAAGGCCATGCAGTTAGGCGGTGCCGATTTTCCCGGGCATACAGAAATTCTCGCGCAACGCACCGGAACCAAGCACTTTGCCATGATGCTGGCCAATCATGAATTGCGGGTTATTTTGGTCACGATTCACATACCGCTCAACCAGGTCAGCGCTAGCCTGACCCAAGAACGGGAACTGCAAACCATACGCCTGGCGCACGACGCCTGCAAGCACGCTGGGGTTGCCCACCCCCGCATCGCCGTTGCCGGCGTTAACCCGCATGCAGGCGAAAATGGACGTTTTGGCCAAGAAGAAAAAGAAATCATCACGCCCGCAATTCAGCAAGCACAGCGCGAAGGTATTAACGCCGGCGGCCCTTTCCCGGGCGATACCATTTTTATGCGGGCCCGACGCGGTGAGTTCGATATTGTGGTTGCCCAGTATCACGACCAAGGCTTGATACCCGTGAAATACCTGGGCGTCGACCACGGTGTGAATGTTACTGTAGGGCTCCCCTTCATTCGCACCAGTGTCGATCATGGCACTGCATTTGATATTGCCGGTAAAGGGGTGGCCGACCCCAGCTCGCTCAAAGCGGCTTTCAACTTAGCCGTTACCATGACGCCACCGAACTTACATTGACGCCGCTGAAAAATTCAGAAAACGCGTGCTGGAACCCTGGAAAGTTAAACGCGTGGTGCCAATTGGGCCGTTACGTTGTTTGCCAACAATGATTTCAGCTGTACCTTTGTCGGGAGAGTCGGGGTTATAGACTTCGTCGCGGTAAATAAAGAGAATCAAATCGGCATCTTGTTCGATCGCGCCCGACTCACGCAAGTCACTCATCACCGGGCGCTTATTCGGCCGTTGCTCAAGGCTTCGATTCAACTGTGACAGCGCAATCAGAGGGCAATTAAGTTCTTTGGCCAAACCTTTCAGCGATCGGCTGATTTCCGAAATTTCGGTTGCCCTGTTTTCACCACTTCCACTGGCCGACATCAACTGCATGTAGTCGATCACGATTAAGCCCAATTGACCGCATTGGCGAGCCAGCCTGCGTGAACGGGCACGCACCTCCATTGCACTTAGTGCTGGGGTTTCATCAATGTAGATTTGTGCTTCCTGCACCTGTTGCACCGCATGCGTAAGACGAGGCCAGTCTTCAGCCGTAAGCTTACCGGTACGCATACGATGCTGATCGAGCATGCCAACGGAACCGACCATACGCATGGCCAACTGTACCGCCCCCATTTCCATTGAGAACACGGCTACCGGTAAACCCTGCTCAATCGCAACATGTTCAGCAATATTCATCGAAAACGATGTTTTACCCATTGAAGGACGACCTGCAACGATGATAAGGTCTCCCGCCTGCAAACCTGAAGTCATGCGATCCAGGTCGACGAACCCGGTAGGCACACCAGTAACGTCGGAGTCTCCTTCACGATGATAAAGCTCGTCGATACGCTCCACAACTTGTGTAAGCAGGGGCTGAATTTCCTGAAAACCGGCTGCACCACGTGAACCTTCCTGCGCAATCTGGAAAACACGTGCCTCGGCTTCATCGAGTAACTGACGCGCTTCTTTACCTTGAGGGCTAAATGCCGCGGCGGATATTTCATCAGCTACCGACACCAATTTACGCAGCATCGATCGTTCGCGAACAATTTCGGCGTAGCGTCGGATATTGGCCGCCGAAGGCGTGTTGTGTGCCAACGCATTCAAATAGCTCAAGCCGCCGAGCTCTTCAGCTTTGCCGGCGCTGGCAAGCGACTCATGCACCGTCACCACGTCGGCCGGTCGTGCCAGGCTGATCAGACGCGTGATGTGCTGCCAGATAAGACGGTGATCGTAACGATAAAAATCATCATCACCCAAAAGATCAGTCACACGATCAAATGCCGCATTGTCCAGCAACAGACCGCCCAGAACGGATTGTTCTGCCTCGATTGAGTGCGGCGGCACACGTAAAGCCTCCAACTGAGGATCAAGCACCGAACCGGAGGTTTCCATATTTGCCATTAATTCATGTACCCAAAACAAAAAAGCCGGCTTGCGCCGACTTTTAACTGAAGCTCACGGCACCGCCCAAAAGGCAAATTTACCACGAGCTTCAAAATAGGCAGAATGCGCTGCTTAAGCCATTTCACCTTGAACATTAATGGTGATATCGGCAACGACGTCGGCATGCAATACGACCTGAGCGGGGAACTCGCCCACCGCTTTGATAGCGCCGTCGGGCAAGCGAACCTGCGACTTCTGAACACCCTCGAAGCCGGCTTCAACCAACGCCGCGGCAATGTCCATGGTAGTAACAGAACCGAACAAACGACCGTCGACACCCGCTTTTTGCGCAATGTTTAATTGATAGCCGTTCAGCTTCTGGCCTACGGCCTCGGCTGCAGCCAGGCGCTCGGCCTGCTGCTTTTCCAGCTCGGCACGACGCTCTTCAAACTCTTTGAGCGCAACCTGCGTTGCACGACGGGCGATTTTCTGGGGAATCAGGTAATTGCGTGCGTAGCCGTCGCGGACACGAACGACATCACCGAGGTTACCCAGGTTACTGACTTTTTCGAGCAGAATAACTTGCATAATGATGACCTCGGATTACTTGTGGTTATCGGTATAAGGCAACAAGGCCAGGAAGCGCGCACGTTTGATAGCTGTGTCGAGCTGGCGCTGGTAGTGCGCTTTGGTACCGGTTAAACGGGCAGGAATGATTTTGCCGTTTTCCTGAATGAAGTCACGCAGCGTATCGAGATCTTTGTAATCGATCTGTTCGGTACCCGCCACGGTAAAGCGGCAGAACTTGCGACGCTTGAACAGCGGGTTCTGCTGCGAAAATTTACGTTTTTCTTTGCCTTTCTTAAAGTAAGCCATAATGTGCCTCTTGAATGTTCGGGCGATCCGCCCTCGCAATTTTGTTGGGGCGCCGGCCAACGGGCCATACGCCGAGTGAATACCAGATCAGACTACAACCGTTCGATCGCCGGGATACCGCCTTGATGCCTGCTGAATATGCAGAACCAATTTGGTTGAACCTTTTCGGGCGGGAGCTAAAAACCCCTGTGCCTGCAAATGTGTGCCCAACGGTGTGTCGTGCAACATTAAAGCCGTATCACCCAAAGCCACCGCTGAAATCAACATGTTGATTTGGCGATCGTTGCCCGCCTCATTCACAACCGATTGATGCTCCAGCTGCATTTCCAGAACAGGCACACCCGCCGGGGTATGACGCAGTGGTGCAACTTCAATCACACTGCCCTGCAAGGAAACGTGGTTCACCCTGAAACCTGACCTGCGATCCGTTTACTCAGCCGATGCGTCGGAAGACGTATCGCTGGTTGTTTTACGAGCCTCTTCACGCTCGACCGACTTCATCATGACGGAAGGCTCAGTTTCAGCATTCTTGGTCTTGATGGCCATGTGGCGCAAAACAGCATCGTTGTAACGGAACGAATGCTCGAGTTCGTCGAGCGTGGGCTGATCGCACTCGATATTCATGCACACATAATGTGCCTTAACCAACTTCTGAATGGGATAGGCCAACTGACGACGGCCCCAGTCTTCCAGACGGTGAAGCTTGCCACCGTTGCCGGTAACCAAAGACTGATAGCGCTCGATCATGGCGGGCACTTGCTCGCTTTGATCGGGATGCACAATAAACACTACTTCGTAGTGACGCATACGATTTACTCCTTGTGGATGGCTTTTACGAGCAACGCGCCCGTAAAAGGGTCAGCCCGCCGACAAGAAGCGCAGTACGCAACCTTGCCGATCGAGCAAGAAACCGCTAATCATAGCATAAAAATGACAAAAGACCTGAAAAATCAGCCTTCTACCACAGCATAGGCGGAGTGATTATGAATGGACTCAAAGTTTTCCGCCTCAACACGGAAACGCTGCACGCCAGGCAAAGCCTGTAATTGAACAGCGACATCGCGCACCAAGTCTTCAACAAATTTGGGGTTTTCATAGGCGCGCTCGGTGACGAACTTTTCATCACCACGCTTCAATAACCCCCACAACTCACATGACGCTTGCTGCTCAACACGCTGAATGAGGTCGTCTACGCAAATATGGTCAACATCGTCGTAAACAACGTCAACCGTAACGTGGGAGCGTTGATTATGTGCCCCATATTGGGAAATTGCCTTGGAGCAAGGACATAAACTGGTAACCGGGACTTGAACCGTAAGATAAAACTGGACGTCTTCGCTGGTGGCAACCGCCTTCCAGGTCACTTCGTAATCCATTAGACTTTGAACTTCAGAAACCGGTGCTACTTTTTTCATAAAGTACGGAAACCGCGCACAAATGTCACCTTTTTCTGCATTAAGCAATGGCAGCATCTCTTGCGCCATTTCGCAAAACAAAGCCGGAGTCATGGCCGTGGAATGATATTGCTCAAGCAAAGCCACGAACCGCGACATGTGAGTGCCTTTTTCTTCCGCCGGCAGTGCAACTGTTAGCTCCCATTGGGCAACTGTAGGCAACGCTGCACCAGCAGCCTGAACCAACATAGGGTGGCGAACGCCGCGTACCCCTACACGTTGAATAGGCATGCTTCGGGTGTCAGCCGAGCTTTGGACATCGGGCATTACCGCTGCGGAATCTGTTATTGAGTTCATAATTCAACCTGTATTGACCCGAAATCGGGTGTGTGTTTAGTGAATCTGACGTTCATTATGGACCAGTTCGCCAAAAATCGGCAAAAACCCGCACGATTTATCCGGGAATGAGGCCTAATTAACGTGACACGACTTTGTCCTGGACAAAAAGTAAATCCGCAAAGCGTGCACGAATACTGTTTTCAATGCCAAAAGCATCTAAACCTTGCTGCTTCAATAACGTTTTCTGGTCGCCATGGTCGATAAACGCATCGGGCAAACCTAACTGTAAAACAGGACAAGACACCCCTTGTGAACCGAAAAACTCGGTGACAGCACTGCCTGCCCCACCCATAATCGCGCCTTCCTCAACCGTAACGAATGCGTCGTGCGTTGCTAATAATTCATTCAACAAGTCGGCATCAAGGGGTTTGACGAAACGCATATCGACCACTGTCGCATTCAAGGCATGGCCCGCCACAAGCGCCGCATTTGTAAGGGTTCCGAAACCTAAAATGGCAATTCGCCGACCTTCGCGCAACACATTTGCTTTACCCAGTTCAACGGCGTCGAATCCCGACGCTACCTCAGCGCCGCATCCTGCACCTCGAGGATAACGAACCGAAGACGGCCCGTTATATTCATAACAAGTATTCAACAACAAGCGTGCCTCATTCTCGTTAGAGGGCGTTGTTACGACCATATTGGGAATACAGCGCAAATACGCGATATCGTAGTTCCCGGCATGCGTCGCACCATCGGCCCCAACCAGGCCGGCACGATCAAGCGCAAAGGTGACATCCAAATTTTGCAGGGCAACATCGTGGATAAGCTGATCGTACCCGCGTTGCAGAAAAGTTGAATAAATAGCCAAAACGGGTTTCAGGCCCTCACAGGCCAAACCGGCCGCAAAAGTAACAGCATGCTGCTCAGCAATACCCACGTCGAAATAACGGCGAGGAAACCGGCGATGAAACTCAACCATCCCGCTGCCTTCACGCATGGCAGGCGTAATACCCACGAGTCGTGAATCCTGCTCAGCGCGATCGCACAACCACTGACCGAACACCTGAGTGAAAGTTTGCTTCGGCGGCGTAGCCGGCTTTTGCACCCCAATGGAAGGGTCGAATTTACCGGGGCCATGGTAAAGCACCGGGTCGGCTTCCGCCAATTTGTATCCCTGCCCTTTACGGGTGACGACATGGAGAAACTGCAACCCGCCCAATGAGCGTAAATTCTCAAGTGTCGGCAAAAGTGCATCAAGGTCGTGTCCATCGATCGGCCCGACGTAATTGAATCCAAGCTCTTCAAACAGAGTAGCAGGCGAAACCAGTCCCTTCGCATGCCCCTCCACCCTGCGAGCCAGCTCGAGAACCGGCGGCACATGTTGTAAAACTGCACGACCCATATTCTTCGCAGTGGCATAGAACCGACCGGACATCAGCCGCGCGAAATATCGATTCAAAGCACCGACGGGCGGCGAAATCGACATATCGTTATCGTTCAACACCACCAACATATTGATGTCGGGCGTCACACCCGCGTTATTCAACGCTTCAAATGCCATGCCGGCAGTCATTGCGCCGTCACCAATAACGGCAATATGCTGTCGCTCACTCCTGCCCAGGTTCCGTGAGGCAACCGCCATGCCCAAAATGGCTGAAATTGATGTCGAGGAATGCGCCGTGCCGAAGGCGTCGAACTCAGACTCACTTCGCTTTGGAAAACCCGAAAGCCCACCCAGTTGGCGCAGACTTCCCATTGCCTCGCGTCGACCAGTAAGAATTTTGTGCGGATAAGACTGATGCCCGACGTCCCAAACCAGGCGGTCGTCGGGTGTGTTAAACACATAATGCAAGGCAACGGTCAGTTCGACCGTACCCAGATTGGACGACAAATGGCCACCCGTTTTGGATACGGACTCGAGTATAAACGCACGCAACTGATCAGCGATCTGTTCAAGTTGACGGCGATCAAGGGCCCGCAAATCGGCCGGCGAATTAATCTGTTCTAGGTTGGGATTCGGCATACAAAAATTCAAAAAGGCGCTTCACGCCACAGGCATAAGCCTTATTTTAGTTGACTTGCATTATTCAAGGGTTACCTTAATGCGGACGCCCCACAATGTAGTCTGCAATTTCACCCAAACGCTGGCCCGCAGACCCTAATGGTCGCAACGCCTCATGGGCGGCCTCGCACAATTGGGCCAGGAAAGCACGTGCCCCATCGACGCCCAATAAAGAGACGTACGTGGGCTTGTTAAGCGCTTGGTCCTTGCCCGCTGTTTTACCCAGCGTTTGCGTGTCAGCGGTAACATCAAGGATATCGTCG
Organism: Pusillimonas sp. DMV24BSW_D; assembly: GCF_011388195.1. Classification (NCBI taxonomy): domain Bacteria; kingdom Pseudomonadati; phylum Pseudomonadota; class Betaproteobacteria; order Burkholderiales; family Alcaligenaceae; genus Neopusillimonas; species Neopusillimonas aestuarii. Next base: position 2,647,460 of record NZ_CP049990.1, read on the forward strand.
GCGACCTGAAACGCCAACCCGATCGCATCGGAATACGCTTCCAACCCTTCACGCGTGGCCGACCCCGCGCCTACCACGACGCCACCCATCAGTACACTCGCTTGCAACATGGCACCTGTTTTCATGCCATGCATGGTTTGCAGCGCAGACTGACTTAATGCCAGGCCGACACTCGCGCAATCAATTGCCTGCCCACCCGCCATGCCCTGACTGCCGGCTGCGCGCGCTAAAACGTCAATTGACTGCACCGTGAGTGCCGGCGCAACCGGCATTCGCGCCAACAACTCAAACGCCAAAGGTTGCAAAGCATCTCCGGCCAGCATTGCCGTAGCTTCGTCGAACTGACGATGCACAGTGGGCCTGCCCCGCCTTAAATCATCATTGTCCATGCACGGCAAATCGTCGTGAACCAACGAATAAGCATGAATCAGTTCGACCGAGGCGGCCGCCAGATCAAGTGCCTTGGCTTGGGCGGACGACAAGGTGGTACCTTGATGATGCGCTGATGCTTCCCCGGCTGCATACACCAATGCGGCGCGCACGCGCTTGCCTCCCCCAAGCACGGCATAGCGCATGGCATCATGCAAATGCTCAGGTTCGTCGTTTGGGTCGGGCATGGCTTCATCCAGCACATGCTCAATGCGCGACGCCATGCTCGCTAACCACTGCTCAAAAGGTAGAGTTCCGCTCGTCATAACTGACTTTCATCCGGCGTGGCGTCAGCGTCAAGCGGTTTCAATAGGTTGCCCTGTAGCACTTTGACCTGTTGTTCGGCCGCATCCAGCAAACTTTGACAGCGCTTTGCCAATGCAACGCCGCGCTCATAAGCTGCCAGCGAATGTTCCAGCGGCATGTCGCCGTCTTCCATTTTCGCAACCAGCGTCTCAAGCTGCGTCAGTGCCGTTTCAAAATCGTCGGGCAAAGGCGCTGTATCCTTTGATTTCAGGTCGGACGAGGTCTTTTGCTTTTCAGCCATTCATATATTCCAATACTTTTTGCCATTGTCGATTGTACGAAATCGCATGAAGTTCGTACGAAACGCGCTCCGAGGCCTTGTTTTATAAGATAAAAACTAGGGTACAATAATCTCTTACATTGTACTGAACGCATCGGCCAGTCCGATTTTTTTTCTTCGCACCAGTGCCCGTTACGGTCCACGCCGCCACGGGTTTTTTGTTGAACTGGTATCAACCAAGCGGGGGGAATCATGACCGATATAGGTCGTGAAGCGCAGTTCGCGCTGGCACAATCTCAATTACCCGTCGGAAACTATTTCGACGAAAAAACGTTTGAACTTGAAAAAAGTCGCATTTTTGGCAACTCCGCTATTTATGTCGGCCACGAAAAACTTGTCCCGGAACGCGGCGACTGGTATGCGCTTGCCCACGAAAAGAACGGGCGGGCACTGGTTCGGTCAGCTGCCGGCGTTGAACTCATGTCGAATATCTGCCGGCACCGACAGGCTATCATGCTGGGGTTCGACACCCAACACCCCCAGGGCCACCAGGCCAAACAGGGTAATCTCAGAGATACCGGCGGCAATATCGTTTGCCCGATTCACCGTTGGACATACAGCCAAAACGGCCAGTTGCTGGGAGCGCCGCAGTTCCCGGAAACGCCCTGCATGAACCTGCAAACGTTTCCATTGCAAAATTGCCACGGCTTACTATTCGAAGGGCCACGCGACCCGGCAGCCGACATGGCACACCTGTTTGCCCGCCCGGAATTCGACTTCTCCGACTACGTGCTTGACCGCGTTGAGGTGCATCGCTGCAACTACAATTGGAAAACCTTTATTGAAGTCTACCTGGAAGACTATCATGTCGGGCCTTTCCACCCGGGCCTCGGACGCTTTGTTACCTGCGACGACCTAAGCTGGGAATTTGGCGACTGGTACAGCCTGCAGCGAGTGGGTGTGCACAACGCACTGGCGCAACCCGGTTCGCAAACATATAAACGTTGGCACGATAATCTGCTCAGTTTCCGTGAAGGAGAAACGCCCGACTTCGGTGCAGTGTGGGTCACCTATTTCCCAACGCACATGATCGAACTCTACCCTCACGTGCTGGTGCTTTCCACCCTGCATCCGGTTAGCCCGCAAGAAACCGTGAACATTGTTGAGTTTTACTACCCCGAAGAGATCGCGGCATTCGAACGCGACTTCGTCGAAGCGCAACAGGCTGCATATATGGAAACAGCTGTTGAAGACGATGAAATTGCGGAACGCATGGATGCCGGCCGACGTGCCTTGATGGAGCGCGGGGCTAATGAAACAGGCCCGTATCAATCACCCATGGAAGATGGCATGTTGCATTTCCATGAGTGGTATCGCCGCCTGATGAAAGCTTAACTTCAATTTAACCAACTAATTACCTGTCGCAACGGGGCGAGTGCTGTCACTGCACCACTCGCTCCACGAACCGGGGTAAAGGGCAGACCCTTCTAACCCGGCAATTTCCATAGCCAACAGGTTATGGCAGGCGGTAATACCTGAACCACACTGGTGAACCACCTCGTTGGGCTTAGTACCACCCAGTACATGGATAAAAGACTCATGCAAAGCCTGAGGCGAACGGAACCGCCCTTTCTCATCCAGATTCAAGGTATTGGGACGATTCAAAGCACCGGGAATATGACCCGCTACCGGATCCATAGGCTCAACCTCCCCTCTGAAACGATTTTCCGCGCGCGCATCAAGAACCGTAAATCGCGGTGCCTGTATATTTAGCAAAACCTCATCACAACTCACCGTCGGCATGGCCGGCTGCGATATCGTTTCCATTTGTTCAGACGTTTTCCCACTTGGTTGCTTGGGCACCTCTGTACTAACTGCACCACCTTGCTCCAGCCATGCCTGCCACCCACCATCAAGCACGCTAACGGGTTGATGCCCCATCCAACGCAACATCCACCATAAATGCGCGGCAAACATACTATTGCCGCCGTCGTAAATCACAACCTGCACGTCTTTGCGGACACCGTAACTGCCCATTAATGCCGCGAATGCGTTTAAGGGCGGCAATGGATGGCGACCATTTTTACCCGTTTTGGGAGCACTTAAATCTTCTTCATGATCAAGAAAAAAAGCGCCGGGTATATGACCCGCTTCATAAGCTCGGCGCCCTGCATCGTGATCGGCCAAATCATGCCGAACATCAAATACAACAGTATTGCCGTCATCGAGCAACGATTTCAACTGATCGACATTCACCAATAGCTTATACACTTTTACCCCTTTCAAACCTTTACTGTTTTTATGCCCTGCCGGCGAAGGTGACGACTTTCCATGTACGTACGCCACGTTGAAATTAAACCCGCACCGATAATCAGCGCCATTCCGACCCAGGCAATCAAATCGGGGTAATCGCCCCAAAAAACAATACCGATAATGGCCGCAAAAATAATAGTGGTGTATTGAAGCGCTGCCGTCAACAATGCTTTGCCCATGCCAAAAGCGCGCGTCATGGCCAATTGCCCGATCAAACCCGACAAGCCCAGACCCATTAAGGCCAACCAAGCCTCCAGGCCCAGACTATTCCAACCCTGCAACCACAAGCCGACCGCACTGGAGGCGCAAACACACGACGAAAAGATCATGACAGTGCGCCATTCGGCCTCACCCGCACGCCCCAATTGCCTTACCTGCATCATGGCGATCGCACCGAGTGCGCCCGAACCCAAACCTGTCATAGCGGCTAAAAACTCGTCGTTACCAATACTGGGCCGCAACACACCCAACACACCGACAAAACCGATGCAAACTGCAACAGCGCGAAGATAGTCTCGTTTTGCGCCCCCCCAAGCCAACATCCAACCGGTAATAAAAAGCGGGGATGTGTAGTTCAAGCTGACGGCGGTGGGCAACGGCAGATGCGATAACGCATAAAAACCCAACCACATGGCGCTGACGCCCGAGATATTGCGCCGGAAATGAAGTTTCCAGCTGGATGGGCGAATCACACGTTGTGTCAGCAACGCCCAACCTAATAACAGCAGTACTGAAGGGATACCACGAAACAGAACGATTTGTGCCAGGGACGCCCCAAAATCGGCAGCAATCTTAATGCAGGCGCCCATTAAGGCAAACATGGCGCAGGCCAGAATCATCCACAAAGACTGCATTTGGCGAATTCTCTTCCCGGAAAAATTGCAAAGACAATACTATACTGCGCCTGTAAGATTATTTTTCTTCAGCTGGTTGTCAGATTTTACGTTCAATACCTTTGAATTCAATGAACCTGACCCCATATTTTGTGTCAAACTTCGCGCATTCATATCTTGCAGGAACCTCCGAGCATGAAACGTATTTTCCTTTTTCTAATGACCAATATCGCCGTTATGGTTGTGCTCAGCATCACGATGAGTATTCTGGGCGTTGGGCGCTATCTGGATGAACAAGGGCTGAACCTGACTCAGCTACTTATTTTCTCGGCATTCATTGGCTTTGGCGGCGCTTTCATTTCTTTGCTGATCAGTAAATGGATGGCGAAACGCTCCACTGGTGCCCGCGTTATCGACCCCCAAGCGCCATCCAGCCGTCAAGAAGCATGGTTGGTGGAAACCGTTCATCAACTGGCTGACCGCGCCGGTATCGGCCATCCCGAAGTCGCGATCTACGACGGGCCACCCAATGCGTTTGCCACCGGTGCGTTCCGTAACAATGCGCTGGTTGCCGTCTCGACCGGGTTGCTCAGCAGTATGACTGAAGAAGAGGTCGCCGCTGTGCTGGGGCATGAAGTAGCCCACGTCGCAAACGGTGACATGGTCACACTTACGCTGATCCAGGGCGTTGTGAATACATTTGTGGTGTTCCTGGCCCGAGTAGTGGGTTATTTCGTTGACCGCGTCATTCTTAAAAATGAACGAGGTCTGGGCCTGGGGTATTTTGGTGTCGTTATTGTGTGCGAAATCATCTTCGGCTTGCTGGCATCGATTATTGTCGCCTGGTTTTCACGTCAACGTGAGTACCGGGCCGACTCAGGCAGTGCCAAATTAATGGGAGCTCGCGAACCCATGATGAAAGCATTGGCCCGCTTGGGAGGACTGCAGCCCGGTAAACTGCCGGAATCATTTGAAGCGGCCGGCATCTCGGGCGGCGGCGGAATTAGTGCCCTGTTTTCCACCCATCCGCCTATCGAACAACGAATTCGGGCGCTGCAAAATGCGCAGTTAAGCTAACGAAAATGGGCCCCACCACCGCGTAGGGGCCCATTTTCATTTAAGCCAGATACCGTTTAAACCAATTCAACGCGCGAGACCAGGCGTCTTTGGCATCCGCTTCGTTGTAACTTGGCCGATAATCTGCGTAGAACGCATGATTCGATTCAGGATACACAATAACCTCCGACGCCTTGGCCATATCATTTCCCTTTGCCAATGCATCTTGCATCCGGTGTACGTCATCTAACGGAATACCGGCGTCTTGCCCCCCATAAAGGCCCAATACCGGCGCTTTAAGCGTGTTGGCGACATCAATAGGATTGCGCTTTTGCAACGGCCCATGACCAACCGCCAGCTTCCCATACCAGGCAACGCCCGCCTTACAACTTGCATTATGTTCAGCGTACATCCAGGTAATACGCCCGCCCCAGCAAAAACCAGTAATACCTAAACGGCTCGTATCGGCCCCTTGCTGTTTAGCCCATGCAACACTGGCATCCAAATCAGCCAAAACCTGCTCGTCGGACACTTTCGAAACAATTTCCTGAATCAATGTCGGTACGTCGGTATATTTGGAGGCATCCCCCTGACGCTCATACAGTTCAACCGCCACCGCAAAATAACCTTCTTTTGCAAAACGGCGACACACGTCTTGAATATGCTCGTGCAATCCGAACACTTCTTGCACGACCAGCAATACCGGCGCATTTTTTTGACCGGCGGGCGCTGCATAATAGGCAGAAATCTCGCCATCGAATGTTGGCATTTTGATCGCACCCTGATCAAGGCCATCGGCTGGCGTATGAATCACGGTAGGTGCTGCACCGGTAATAGGTGAAAACGACATAAATCCTCCTTAATGAGCCTGTTCCCAATTGGGGCCGACGCCTACTTCAGCCAACAACGGAACATCCAGTTTAGCGACATGACACATTAGATCCGGCAACGACTTGGTTACCGTATCCACTTCTTTTTCAGGTACTTCAAACACCAGTTCGTCATGCACCTGCATCACCATTAATGTTTCAAGCTTCTGTTCATAAATCCATTTCTGCACAGCAACCATGGCCATTTTAATGAGATCGGCAGCCGTACCTTGCATGGGTGCGTTAATGGCTGCACGCTCTGCGCCTGCGCGCCGCGGCCCTTTTGCACCTTTAATATCCGGCAACCACAAACGACGCCCGAAAACTGTTTCAACATAACCCTGCTCATGCGCCCTGGCTTTGGTGTCCTCCATATACTGAGCCACACCCGGATAACGGGCAAAGTAACGATCAATATAAGAACGGGCGGCGTCGCGCGTAATACCCAGTGCGTTGGCAAGCCCAAACTCGCCCATTCCGTATATCAACCCGAAATTAATGGCCTTGGCTGACCGTCGCTGTTCCGAAGTGACATCGCCCAGCGCCACGTTAAAAATTTCGGCTGCCGTCGCACGGTGAATATCCAACCCATCGGCAAACGCTTTTTGCAGGCTTTTGTCACCAGACACGTGCGCCATGACTCTCAGTTCAATTTGCGAGTAGTCTGCCGACACGATCTTTCCGTTTCTGGATATAAACGCAGCGCGAACGCGGCGCCCTTCCGGCGTGCGAACCGGGATATTCTGCAGATTGGGGTCGGATGATGCCAAACGCCCAGTAATGACCGCCGCCTGAGAGTAACGCGTATGCACCCGGCCAGTATCCGGGTTAATCATCTTGGGCAGTTTATCGGTGTAGGTAGATTTAAGCTTGGCCAAGCCGCGATATTCCAGAATAACCTGCGGCAAAGGGTAGTCGTGCGCCAGCCTGGTTAAAACCTCTTCGTCGGTAGAAGGGGCTCCACCCGCTGTTTTACGCACCACCGGCAGCTTCATGGTGTTGAACAGAATTTCGCCCAACTGTTTGGGGGAGTTCAAATTAAACGGTTGCCCCGCCAATTCATGTGCCTTAGCTTCGAATTCGGCCATTTTCTTGCCAATTTCCCCGCTTTGCTCACCCAGCAATTTCGCGTCGATTAGAACGCCGTTGCGCTCGATTGTCGTGAGCACAGCCGATGTTTCCACCTCCAGCGTGTAAATACGCTCAAGTTCGGAAGACGCTTTTATTTTTGGTAACAACACCTCGTGAAGCTGCCAGGTAAAGTCGGCATCTTCTGCACCATAGAACGCCGCTTTTTCAACCTCCACCTGCTCAAAGCCAATTTGCTTGGCCCCCTTGCCGCACAAATCTTCATAACTGATTCCTTTGCGCCCCAGCCAACGCTCGGCCAGTTCCTGCATATTCACACGACGATGGGATTCAAGAACATAAGCTTGCAACATGCTGTCGTGCACGATACCGGCCAGTTGAATTCCTTCATTCATAAACACATGCGCATCGTACTTCGCGTTATGCAACAACTTGGGCGCTTTGTCGTTCTCCAGCCACGGGCGTAACCGATTCATGACTTCGTCAAACGGCAGTTGATCGACCTGGTCGGGGCCGCAGTGGCGCAAAGGTATGTAGCATGCTGTGCCCGCAGCAGTTGACATCGACATACCCACCAACCGGGCGGCCATCGGGTCAAGTGACGTCGTTTCCGTATCCAGTGCTACTAACGGGGCAGACTCAATTCGCTCCAACCAGGTATCAAAACCCTTCCAGTCAAGAATCGTATCGTATTCAACGTTATCGGGCGCCGCAGGCGGATCGGCCGCCACTCGGCTATCCTGGCTCGGCACCCGCTCGTCATCCCCTGTCAGTTCGCGCAACCAGGTTCTAAAGCCGAATTCATCGTACAGCTGCACCAGTTTTTCGCGATCGGGCTCTTTCGGAACCAAATCTGAGAAATCATCAGCCAGGAATGGGATATCGCAGTCGACCTTTACAGTCAGCAATTGACGCGTCATTTCGAAGTTAGGAATCGCTTCTCGCAAATTCTTGCCGGCTACGCCTTTGATTTCGTCGGCGTTCTTCACTATTTCATCGATTGAGCCATATTGGTTGAGCCATTTGGCCGCCGTTTTGGGTCCTACTTTTTCAACACCGGGAATGTTGTCAACAGCATCTCCTGTCAGCATCAGATATTCCACGATTTGATCCGGGCGGACCCCAAACTTTTCGGTCACTCCCTGGACATCCTGCTTCCCGCCGGTCATGGTGTTAACCAGCTCTACGTGGTGATTAACCAACTGGGCCAGGTCTTTATCACCGGTCGATACAACGGTGTATACCCCTTTCTCGGTGGCGCGATGCGCCAATGTGCCAATGACATCATCGGCCTCAACCCCCGACACCGTTAACACGTGCCAGCCCATGGCTTTCACGGCTTCATGAATCGGCTCGATCTGCAAAGCCAGGTCTTCAGGCATGGAAGGCCGATGCCCTTTATACTCAGGGTAGATTTCGTCGCGAAACGTACTGCCTTTGGCATCAAAAATGCAGGCCGCGTAATCTGCCTTGTAATCCTGAGACAGCCTCCGTAACATTGATATGACACCATACAAGGCTCCGGTTGGCTGACCCTTGGCGTTTCTAAGGTCAGGCAGCGCGTGAAACGCCCGGTACAGATAACTGGAACCATCAACAAGTAACAAGGTTTTTTTCATGAGTCGTAATAAAGTCGTACGTACGCCGGTTAGCCGGCAGATTCCCGTGATTATGTCAGAGATGCAGACCGCTGCCGACACGCTTCAGGAAATTGGCTGGGGCGTAAGCGTTTTTGGCAGTGCCCGTATTAAACCAGACTCGCCATACTACGCCATGGGCGAAGCCTTGGGTACCCGGCTGGCCCAAGCCGGCCTACCCGTTATTGCAGGGGGTGGCCCGGGCATTATGGAGGCCGCAAATAAAGGGGCTTACACGTCGGGCGGACAAAGCATTGGCCTGAATATCAAACTACCCAAGGAAACCAAGAACAACGACTACCAAACGCATAGCCTGCATTTTGAGTATTTTTACTCCCGTAAAGCAACCTTTTTCATGCACAGTGCGGCGTTTATCGCTTTACCCGGCGGCTTTGGTACGCTCGATGAACTATTTGAGGTTCTTACTTTAATACAAACCGGCAAAATTCCGCACGCCCCAATTATTCTAATGGGCAGCGATTATTGGTCCGGCCTGCTGAAGTGGATCGCCAACGAACTCGAACCACGTCAGTTAATTGGTCCGAACGACCTACAACTGATGACCATGACCGACGATATCGACGAGGCCATGCATGCAATTCAGACATTCATGCAAAGCCAGGCCGATCAATTGGGATATGCCGCAATTATTCCTGAATAACTCCCCCACTCTCAACCCAAGCGGGAAGCCGACCCGAGTGTTTTCGCCAAAATGAAAAACACCCCAAAACTTGAAACGATGTTCAGTTTTTGGGGTGTGGTTCAGCTTAGTTTGGTCCGGCGTCTTTCTTCTTGCCTGCCCAATGCATTAAGTTAGCTTGTTACGGTTTCACGTGCCATGCGACGGCGCTCATGCTCTTGCAAATAGCGCTTACGCAAACGAATCGATTTCGGCGTCACCTCAACCAACTCATCGTCATCGATAAATTCAACGGCGTATTCGAGCGTAAGCTTAACAGGCGGCACCAAGTCGATATGTTCATCTTTACTGGTCGTACGAATATTGGTTAGCTTTTTTTCCTTGATGGGATTAACCACCAAATCGTTGTCCCGGCTATGAATGCCAATAACCATGCCTTCATATACTGCCTCACCCGGGCTGACGAACATACGGCCACGCTCTTGTAACTTCCAGAGCGCGTAGGCAACGGCATTACCATTATCCTGACTGATCAATACACCGTTGCGTCGTTCACCAACCCCTCCTTCACGCATGGGGCCATACTCGTCGAAATTGTGGCTCATCAAGCCGGTACCGCGGGTCAGTGTCAGAAACTCGCCCTGGAAGCCAATAAGCCCGCGAGCGGGGATGCGATATTCCAGACGCGTGCGACCGCGGCCATCCGATTGCATGTCAAGCAGATCACCCTTTCGACGCCCCAACTCTTCCATAACGCCGCCCTGGTGTCCCTCTTCAACGTCGACCGTCAGCAGCTCAAAAGGCTCCATTTTCTGCCCATCGACCTCTTTAATCAGAACCTGTGGCCGTGAAACAGCCAGCTCGTAGCCCTCGCGGCGCATGTTTTCGAGCAGAATCGTCAGGTGTAATTCACCACGGCCACGTACCTCGAACACCATATCGTCGTCGGTTGGATCCATGCGCAACGCGACATTCGATTTCAACTCCAGCTCAAGACGATCGCGCAACTGGCGGCTGGTAACGTATTTCCCCTCGCGGCCGGCCAAGGGTGAACTATTTACCATAAAGTTCATGGTTAGCGTCGGCTCATCGATGCGCAACAAAGGCAAGGGATCGGGTTGGGCGGGATCCATGACTGTACAACCAATACCGATTTCTTCAATGCCGTTAATCAGCACAATATCACCGGCCTGAGCTTCGTCAACCAATTCGCGCTCCAGACCTCGGAACTTCAGCACTTGGTTGATGCGCCCCTTGATGGGCGCACCTTCAGGGCCAAACTGAACCAGCACATCTTGAGCCGCTCTCACCCGACCACGATTAACACGGCCCACGCCGATCTTACCTACATAACTGTTGTAGTCCATCGAGATGATTTGCAACTGTAATGGGCCATCGGCATCGTCATCGCGCTCTGGAACATGCTTCAGAATCGCTTCGAACAACGGCCGCATATTGCCCTCGCGCACATCGGGTTCGAGCCCGGCATAACCCGACAGACCCGATGCATAAACAATGGGGAAATCGAGCTGCTCTTCAGTTGCGCCTAATTTGTCGAACAAGTCGAACGTGGCGTTAATAACGTGATCAATACGGGCACCGGGACGGTCGATTTTATTAACCACCACAATCGGTTTAAGACCCAATGCCAGTGCCTTACGGGTTACAAAGCGTGTTTGCGGCATCGGCCCTTCAACGGCATCAACCAGTAGCAACACACCATCGACCATCGACAGAACCCGTTCGACCTCTCCGCCGAAATCGGCGTGACCGGGGGTATCAACAATATTGATATGCGTACCTTCGTACTCCACCGCACAGTTCTTCGACAAGATCGTGATACCTCGCTCGCGCTCAATATCGCCTGAATCCATCACGCGTTCAGACACTTGCTGGTTATCACGAAAAGTACCCGACTGACGCAGTAGCTGGTCAACCAGTGTCGTCTTCCCGTGATCAACGTGGGCAATAATGGCAACATTACGCAACGCACGGCTCATAAATTCATCCTTTCTGTTTAGTGCCCGACGGCAGCAGGCCCTCGGGTAAATTTTCCGGCAATATCAACGCAGTTTGGGGCGTAGGCATCGCCTGTAAAGTATCCAAATCAACCGCATCCTGTAACTGAAACGGCCCGACGCTGGTGCGTCGTAATGCAACTAAATGAGCGCCACAACCCAACATACGCCCAATATCCTGCGCCAATGTCCGTATATACGTGCCCTTGCTGCAATGTACGTAAATGGTGGCTTGGCGCCCATCAAAAGCACGGGTTACAAGCTCTCGGATTACGACCTGACGTGGCGGACGCTCTATTTCCACCCCTTTTCGGGCGTACTCATACAGCGGACGCCCATCTTTCTTCAATGCTGAATACATTGGGGGGATTTGCGAAATTTCTCCCCGAAACGCGTCCAGTACAACCTCGAACCGGGCACGCTCAACCTCTTGAAAGTCTGATCCGGCCTGGCTAACAATATTTCCGGTCAAGTCGCCGGAGTCGGTCTCTTCACCGAACAACAACGTGGCTTCATATGCCTTATCGGCGGCAAGCATGTTGCCGGCAATTTTGGTGGCACGACCCAAACAACAAACAAGTAATCCGGTAGCAAAAGGATCCAGCGTACCAGTGTGTCCGGCTTTGCGCGCATCCAATGTACGCTTAGCCCGCTGTAAGGCGTGATTACTCGACAAACCCTGAGGTTTATCAAGCAACAATACGCCATCGAGCAACTGCCCGCGTCGGGATGCCATCGTTAATAACTCTAAAGAAAATACGACAGCCCGAATCAGGACCGTTCGTCGGGTTCGTCGGGCTCGGCCCCAGCTTCCTGGGAACGCGGCGCATTGGCCTGATCAATAAGCCGCGAGAGCGCCAGGCCCCGCGCAAGCTGATCATCATGATGAAAGTGCAATGTAGGCACAGTATGAATGTGCAACATTTTAAATAACAGCGAATGCAACCAACCGGCTTTTTCGTCGAGCACTGCTTTAGCCGCATCAGGCTCGGCACCCATCACGGTAAAATATACCTTAGCATGAGCGTAATCGGCAGACAGCTCAACGCCGGTTAGCGTAATAAGCCCCGCCCGCGATACATCAACCTCGCGTTGGATCAGAATCGCAAGATCTTTTTGTATCTGGTCGGCCAACCGCGTGTTACGGCTGGTGGCGGGTTTTGACTTGTGACGTCCCATATTTACAGCGTCCGAGCAACTTCCTTGATTTCAAATACTTCAAGCTGGTCGCCCACCTCAAGATCAATACTACTCTTCAAAGTAATACCGCAATCAAAGCCGGCTTTAACTTCTTTAACGTCGTCTTTGAAGCGACGCAAGGAATCGATTGCACCTGTCCAGATGACAACATTGTTGCGCAACAAGCGTACTTGCGCGTCGCGGCGAACGACACCATCGGTAACCATACAACCGGCAATATTGCCGACTTTGGAAATAGTAAACACTTCGCGAATGTCGACCGAGCCGATCACCTCTTCACGCTGCTCAGGGGCAAGCATGCCCGACATGGCTTTGCGAACATCGTCGATAGCGTCGTAAATGATGTTGTAGTAGCGCAAATCGATGCCGTTGTTTTCAGCCAGCTTCTTCGCACTTTGTTCCGCGCGCACATTGAAACCGATGATGACGGCATTCGAAGCGATCGCCAGGTTCACGTCACTTTCAGAGATACCACCCACAGCAGCATGCACAACCTGAACCCGAACCTCTTCGGTTGAAAGTTTAAGCAATGACTGCACCAATGCTTCCTGCGAACCTTGAACGTCGGTTTTAACGATAAGCGCTAACGTTTGGCTGCCTTCGCCCATGTTTTCAAACATGGATTCAAGCTTGGCTGCCTGTTGACGTGCCAGTTTGACATCACGGAACTTGCCCTGACGGAATAAGGCGATTTCACGTGCCTTGCGTTCATCGGCCATCGCAATCACTTCATCACCGGCGGCCGGCACTTCCGTTAAGCCCTGAATTTCAACTGGAATGGACGGGCCTGCGGTGTTTACCGGCTTACCGTTCTCATTCAACATCGCGCGAACCCGACCATAGCTGGCTCCTGCCAAAATGGAATCGCCACGGGTTAATGTGCCGCTTTGAACCAATACAGTCGCAACCGGTCCTCGGCCCTTATCGAGTCGCGCCTCAATGACGATACCCTTGGCAGGCGCCTCTATAGGTGCCTTAAGCTCAAGGATCTCCGCCTGCAATAACACATGTTCAAGCAGATCATCGATGCCTTGACCTGTTTTGGCCGACACCGGTACGAAGGGCACATCACCACCATATTCTTCCGGCACAACTTCTTCCGAAATCAGCTCTTGCTTGACACGATCTGGATTAGCTTCCGGTTTATCGATTTTGTTCACCGCAACAACCAACGGAACGCCAGCAGCCTTGGCATGATGAACAGCTTCTTTGGTTTGTGGCATCACGCCGTCGTCGGCGGCCACCACCAAAATCACAATATCAGTCGCCTTGGCGCCACGCGCACGCATAGCCGTAAATGCCTCGTGACCGGGGGTGTCAAGAAAGGTAACCATGCCACGATCTGTTTTGACACTGTATGCACCAATATGCTGCGTAATACCGCCTGCCTCACCGGAGGCCACCTTCGCGCGTCGAATGTGATCAAGCAAAGATGTTTTACCGTGGTCAACGTGACCCATCACCGTGACAACAGGTGCGCGCGGCAAGGACTCGGCCTGCACGTCCACCTCAGGCGAAACAAGGAAAGCCTCGGGATCATCGAGTTTCGCCGCAATAGCGGTGTGACCCAACTCCTCAACAACAATCATGGCCGTTTCCTGATCAAGAACCTGATTGATGGTCACCATTTGGCCCAGCTTCATAAGATGCTTGATAACCTCGGCCGCTTTAATTGCCATTTTATGTGCCAGATCGCCCACTGTGATGGTTTCAGGCACATGTATTTCACGTGCAATAAACTCAACGACTTGCGGCTCTTTGCGCTCGGGTTGAGCTTGACGGCTATTACGACCGCGACCGCCCTTGCCCGCCTTGCCGCCGGCACGCCATCCCTCACGGCCTGGCGGAGGCGCAGCAACTGCTTCGCGAGCCGCGGGCTTCTTGCGAGCACCGCCTTCTTCAACCCAACCGGCATCACCTGCACGACCTTTCTTGCCGTCGGCCGCTTTGCCGTCTTTCTTGCCTGCTTTACCTGCAGGCTTGTGCAAAGTACCGGATATGCCACCTTCGTCTTCAGGTGCCTTAAGCACTTTACGCGGACGATTTAACATTTGGCGCAGTGCTGCGGCTTCAGCTTCAGCCGCCTTACGGGCACGGTCACGTTCCTCATCGGGCGCATCGGTATCGTCTTGCGCAGCAGCGCGTTTCCCCGCGGGCGCCTTGGCCGCCACTCTCTTGGCGGCGACTTTTTTACCGGGCCCGGATGAGCCGACCTTATCATTCTCAGATTTAGCCCGGCGCTCAACCGCTTTTTGGGCCGCTTCTGTGTCCGCATCGGGCACTTCAGCAGTTGGCTCCACAGCCTCAGCCTTTGCCACCACCTCGGCTTCTTTAGCCTCGCCGGCGCTCTCTTGCTGACCTGTTTCGGTGACCTGATCGGAAACAGATGTCTCAGCCGTGTCGGCCGTCGGCTCAGTGATGTCTTTAGGTTTAGCGTCAGCTTCCTCGTCTGTACCGGCAGCAACATCGTCACGAGCGTGATCATCAGCGACAGGCTGACTGGGCAACGACTTTGCTTCGTCTACGTCCTTTTCCTGCCCTTTGGCTGCGGTAGCGTCTGCATCAGACGCTTCAGGCGTAGATGCTGCACTTTCAACAGCCGCAGAACTTGTAGCTTGCTCTTGTGACACAGGAATATCGGTTACCGGCGCCGTCGTTTGCGCATTCTGATCGTCGTCTTTCCCTACTGTCGTCGCATCAGTTTCTGAGCCGGCCACCTCGGCCGCTTTACGTGCGCTTTCAAGGTCAGTAGGTTCCCGCTTCACAAAAACCCGCTTCTTACGGACCTCAACCTGAATGGTGCGCGAACGACCGGAACTATCAGCTTGACGAATTTCTGACGTTTGACGTCTGGTAAGCGTAATTTTCTTTCCATCGCCGGCTCCTTTGGAGCGACGCAACGAATCGAGCAGTTTCGCCTTGTCTGCATCGGTGACACTATCGTCAACCGATTTCAAATCAACGCCTGCAGCGCGTAACTGCTCCAGCAGTGCGTCTGCGGGCATTTTCAGTTCAACGGCGAACTGGGCGACGGTGTTACTCGACATTCGACTCTCTCTTATACGACAACTTTATTCAATACATACGGGCTCAAAAAGGAAGCGTACAAAGCTAGGCTTCATCGCTGAACCAATGCGCTCGCGCTTTCATGATCAATTCACTGGCTTCTTTTTCATCAAGTTCGCACATTTCCGACAACTCATCGGTAGCGAGTTCCGCCAAATCATCACGCGAAAACACTTCATGCTCAGCCAGGCGGGCAGCCAGCTCTGGGGTCATCCCTTCCAGCTCAAGCAACTCAGGTTCGGTACGCTGCACGCGCTCTTCCTGGGCGATTGCCTCGGTAAGCAAGGCGTTTCGGGCCCGGGAACGCAACTCATTGACCGTATCCTCGTCGAACGCCTCGATATCCAGCAATTCCTGGATCGGCACATACGCCACTTCCTCAAGGCCGGTAAACCCTTCATCTATAAGGATATCGGCCACTTCTTCATCAACATCTAACCTGCTCATAAACATCTGACGCAACTCGGTACGCTCTTGCTCAAGGCGGCTTTGACTTTCTTCCGGCGTCATGATGTTGATCTGCCAGCCCGTCAGTTCCGAGGCCAAACGAACATTTTGGCCACGAGACCCGATTGCCTTGGGCAGGTTCTCTTCATCCACCACAACGTCCATGGCATGTTTGTCTTCATCGACAACGATCGACTCAACGGTTGCCGGTGCCAACGCACCAATGACAAATTCGGCGGGGTCTTCCGACCACAAAACGATGTCTACTTGCTCGCCGCCCAGTTCATTACGAACTGCGGTTACACGAGAACCACGCATTCCCACGCACGTGCCGATTGGATCGATACGTTTATCGTAGGCCACCACCGCAATCTTGGCCCGCACACCCGGGTCGCGAGCGGCGGCTTTAATTTCAAGCAAACCTTGTTCGATTTCCGGCACTTCGTTCTCAAACAACTGACGAATGAAGTCGGGCGCCGTGCGCGACAAAATAACCTGCTGCCCTCGTGCTGAATGATCAACGCGCAGCACCCAGGCACGAATACGATCGCCCACACGGATGTTTTCTTTCGGGATCATTTCAGAGCGGGGCAGGCGCGCTTCGATTTTGCCGGCCTCGATAATGACATCACCTTTATCGATACGTTTAACCGTACCGGAGATAATGGTTTCGCCGCGCTCAAGGAAATCATTCAACAATTGCTCACGCTCCGCATCGCGGATACGCTGCAAAATTGCCTGTTTGGCAGCTTGGGCGCCAATACGCCCGAACTCCACAGGCTCAAGCGGCTCTTCAATATACTCGCCCACTTCAATATCGGGCACGATTTCCTGAGCTTCGGAAAACAACTCCTGTTGATCCGGCTCTTGAAGACCGGCCTCGTCGGGCACAACCAGCCAACGCCGATACCCCTCGTGCGAACCTGTGTCCCTATCAATCGAGACACGAATGTCGGCGTCTTCCTTGAAACGCTTTTTCATAGCCGAAGCCAACGCGTTCTCAAGCGCACCAAAAACCACTTCGCGTGGTACGTTTTTCTCACGCGCCAAGGCGTCAACCAACAGAAGAATTTCGCGACTCATCGCTTTTTACCCTTGAAATCAAGTACGGGATCCAGTTTGGCACGATCAATGTCGTCCAACGTAAAACTAAGCTCCTCAGCCGGGCTTTTCTTTGATTTTGGCTCGAGTTCGAGCCGAAAAGCCAACGGGGAAGAACCACCTGCATTCTCATCGACACGCAAAATTCCGGCAAAAACCTTGCGATTATTAACCGGCTGGCGCAACCGAATTTCGATTCGTTCGTTAGCGAATCGAAAAAAATCCTGTTCCTGGCGAAGCGGCCGGTCAACGCCCGGCGACCCCACCTCAAGACGTTGATAATCGATATTTTCAACTTCGAAAACGCGGGACAGCTGCTTGGAAACCATTTCGCAGTCTTCTATTCGCACACCACCCGGTCGGTCGAGCGTGATACGCAACAAACCCATGGGCGCACGTTCGATGTCGACGAGCTCCAAGTCGGTACCATGCAAGACTTCCTGCGTTAATGCGAACAGATCTGCCATAAATTCAAAAAAAAAGGGCTGTACACCAGCCCACTGTTATTACGCCTTCAAAAGGTTCGAGCAAATATTTTGCCCAACCTATAAGACCCATAAGACACACTCAAAAATGCGTCGCTATACGATCGCCTGTTGCGGCCGAAAACTATATAGCTGGTAAAGCCCTATATTCTAACAGATTTTCATAGAAATTCCTGTTTTCACGAAGGCTTACGCAAAAAAACTTTATTTCAGCACGCCCAGACGAGACTCATGTGCCGACGCACCTTTGGGCTGCCAATCATCTCCCTTCGCCGGCCCGCGCCCGCCTTTGTTCCCGCGACCGGGACGAGCGGCTTTGGGTGCCCCTGGGCGCGCATTGCGCGGTGCCGCTTTGCGAGATGATGTCGGCCCTGCGACCGCAGCGGGCTGCTTACGCCCTTTACGTTTTTTATTCTTATTGCCTCCTAGGCCTTCAGGGTGACCATTGGGCAACCCACCGGATAACGTTAAGCCCGTGCCGTAGGGATCCGAAGGATACGAGGCACCCGTTGCCGCCGCCACGCGTCCTCCGGACAATTTGCCCCGCCGGCTGATTTTCGCTCCGCTTAAACCATTGCGCTCCAATGTGCCAAACCCGGGCGGTAATGCGCTATCGTGCGAGATAGGCTGTTGCGAGCTACGCCCGCGCCGGCCTTGAGGCTGCTCTTCGCCATCGCGAATCAGGCCAAACTTAACCATCAACGCAGTGACCAACGTTGCGTCAAGCTCCTCCCAACGGCCCCGGCGCAAATTGCGGGGAAGGATAATTTCACCAAAACGCGTACGAATAAGGCGGCTGACTGTCACACCGACCGCTTCAAACATACGTCGCACTTCACGATTCCGGCCTTCGGTTAGCGTAACGCGGTACCAACGGTTACTGCCCTCACCGCCAAGAAACTCGAGCGAACCAAACTTTGCTTCACCGTCGTCTAACTGAATTCCCTTCACCAGCGACTTTTGTTGCGCTTCATCCAACTCACCCAAAACGCGCACGGCATATTCCCGCTCTGCACCATAACGAGGATGCATCAAACGATTAGCCAAGTCACCGGACGTCGTCAAAATAAGCAGACCCTCGGTATTTAGGTCGAGCCGCCCGACAGACAGCCATTTACCTACTTTCATTTTGGGCAATCGGGCAAAAACATTGGCACGACCCGCGGGATCATCATGACTGACAATCTCACCGGCAGGTTTATGATAAAGAATGACGCGCGGCGGCTTGGCCGGATTCCTGCGCGTAATGGGTTTCCCATTAACCCGAACCTGGTCGTTTGGCTTGACGCGCTGGCCGATATGGGCCGGTTCGCCGTTAACCGAAACACGACCTGCAATAATCAGTTCCTCCATTTCACGGCGGGACCCGATGCCGGCATCGGCCAGCACCTTGTGCAGCTTCGGCGCAATAGCATCGCTACCTAAATACTTGCTGAGACGCTGCTCGGTTTTCTGTGCGGTATCAAGATAAGCTAGCGCGTTGTCGCTGTCTCCGTCAGGAGCATCAACCTTTTTACGCGGTTTGCGGGGCGTACGTTTATTTGTACTCCTGGGTTGCTGGGGTGCGCTCTGCTCGGCTTTCGGAGGCGCCTCACCCGCTTCAACCGTCGAATTTTGATCGGTTACTTCCGCATCGCCCCGACGACGTCGAAAAGGGGTACGCAGCTTTCGCCCTCGCCCTTTCGCGTTCGACGTGTTTTCTTTATTTTCGTTTTGGACGTCGATACCCTGCTTGGGCATCTCGGTGGTGGATTCGTTCATAAGTAAAAAGCAAACTCCGTTTTAATCAGAACTGCGTGTCGGCGAATCGGCTTCGCCTGTTTGTGATAAATCTTCTGAAGTGTCTGTCTCGATTTCATCAGCCCTTTCCATCGCCTGATCCGCCTGCTCACCAAGATCAAGACCCTCAAGAACATCCAGCGCCTCGTTCGACTCAACGGCAGGTAACTCGTCGAGCGAGCGTAAACCGAGATCATCCAGAAACTGTTTTGTCGTGCCAAACAAAGCCGGGCGACCGGGAGCATCACGATGCCCCAAGACTTCAATCCAACTGCGCTCCTCGAGCGTACGGATGATCTGAGACGACACTGTGACACCACGAATGTCTTCGATGTCGCCCCGGGTGACCGGTTGACGCCAAGCGATGATCGCAAGCGTTTCCAGAACCGCTCTGGAATAACGAGGAGGCTTCTCGGGATTAAGGCGTTCAAGGTATCGCTGCATTTCAGGGCGGCTTTGAAAACGCCAGCCACTTGAAAGAGATACCAGTTCAAGACCCTTTTCTGCCCAGTCTAGCTGCAACAGAGACAACAACCTGCGGATGTCATCGGGAGAGACTTCCTCCGATGCAAAAAGTTTTCGCAGCTCTGTTGTGGACAACGGTGCATCGGCACACAATAGCGCCGTTTCAAGCACCCGTATGATTTCGTTATCTGTCATGTATTTGAATGAATTTAATTTTACGCTGTAATTGAAATAAGTGCACAACATTCAATAAAACATTGTGCACTATTTACCACGCGACTTGCTATGACCGTAATAGTACGTTAATATTATGTTTTCCAGACGCGGGGTGGAGCAGTCTGGCAGCTCGTCGGGCTCATAACCCGAAGGTCGTAGGTTCGAATCCTGCCCCCGCAACCAAGAATCTGCACTAAAGCCTGCTTAACAGCAGGCTTTTTTGTTTGCAGCGTTACCGGCGAAAGCAACGCACGGTTCATTACTAATAAAAATTTATAAATCAGAAGGCGTGCCAGGCCCCTGCCGCTCAAGCGCCCGCGCTTTGGCAAGTGCAACCCCCATTACTCCCACACAAGCGGCAGGAGTTTGACCGGCTTCACCATACTCATATCTATCGGCCAAAAATGGGTCCAACACGAGCGCCCGTGCCAAAGAAATAGCATCCAGCGGCTCCGTTGTATGAACAACCACATCCGTGAAGGGCGCGATCTTCCGGTGCAACGCCTGTAAAAACACGTCGCGCAAAAGAGCCAATACCGGTCCTTGCGCCTTACAGCAAAAGCAAACATACTCATTCAGCGAAAGCTGACGCTGGTAATGCCATGCGGCACCCTTGGCGGTTTCAACCAACGACTCCGAGCAAGACAACAAGATGGCCGAATGCGCATCACCGTTTTCAAACCATTGCCAAAGCGGATCAGCGCGTGCCTGGCCGTCGCTCTGGGCAACCAACACATGCACCTTTATTCGCTTCATTACACTTACATCCAAAAAACAAGAGGCAGGCACTTTGCAGGCCGGCGCGCCATTCTAAAATAGACCCATCTTTTTACTATTTGCCAACCGAGCCAACTATTGTCTGAACAATACTCTTTAATTCGCGACCTGACAAAGCTGAACCGCCAAAGCTGGAATAAATTAGCAGGGAATCAACCCATGCTTCAGCTTGAGTTTCTGCAATTACTCACTCAAACACAATGTGCCTGCGAACAAACAGGCTGGGCGCCCCACTTCCTCGTGCTGGAACGACATGGTGAATTGGCTGCCGTCATGCCAATGTACGTTAAGTCGCACTCGCGCGGCGAGTACGTATTCGATTACGCATGGGCGCGGGCATTCATGCAGCATGGCCTGGAGTATTACCCAAAACTGTTAAGCGCCATCCCTTTTACCCCCGTTCCCGGACCAAGGCTCCTGGCCACTTCGCACGAAGATCGCGTCAAACTGGCTATCGCGGCACAATCCATCGCACAACAAAACAACCTGTCGTCAGTGCATATTCTTTTTCCAAACGATGATGACCGGGCGGCATTGCTTGAGGCGGGCTACATGCTCCGTGAGACAGTACAGTTTCATTGGCTGAACCAAGGCTATGCGTCGTTCGACCAATTTTTAGCGTCGATGAACCAAAAGCATCGAAAAAAAATTCGCCAGGATCAGAAGAAAGTACAGAATGCCGGCGTTACGTTCAAATGGCTCAGTGGGTCAGACATCAACATGGCCGACCTGTCTTTCTTTTATCAATGCTATGAAAAAACCTATTACGAGCACGGTAATCCGCCCTATCTGAGCTTCGATTTTTTCCAACAACTACATAACGCGATGCCAAACAGCATCATGCTGGTACTTGCAGAACGCGCCAATAAGCCAATCGCTTGCGCGCTTAATCTGAAAACGTCCAACCGCATGTACGGGCGCTACTGGGGTAGTATGGAATTTATTCCAGGCCTGCACTTCGAAACCTGTTATTTGCAATCGATTGCTTATTGCATTGAAAACGGCATTGAAGTTTTCGAGGGCGGAGCACAAGGCGAACACAAACTTTCGCGAGGGCTGTTGCCTGTGAAAACGTGGTCGGCACACTGGGTTGGCGAACCTGGTTTTGCAAAAGCCATTGCCCGATTCCTCGACGAAGAAACCCAGGCGGTGGATCATTACGCCCAGGTATTATCTACGCATAGCCCTTTTCGCAAAAGTACCTGATTACTGCGCCCTGCCGTTTGCGACCCCTCAGGAGTCATCGTTTTTCTTGTTTTGCGGCGCCGCAGGATTAAACGGAAACGTGGAAAACAAATTGCGGGTTTGATCCTGCATTTGATCCTGCATTTGCACGAATAAATTTTTACTTTGATCGATGTACTGGCTCATCATGTTTTGCAACACCGGCGTTTGCACACTCATGAATTGAGTCCAGGCTTCAGGCCCTGCAGCACCACCGTACAAGTTTTTCGACTGTTCGGCCATCCCTTCCTGGATTTCAATGAAGGCTTTAATGTTCTTTTCCAGGAAAACACCCATCACCGACTGCATTGAGTTGCCGTAAAAACGAATAATTTGCGCCAGTGCATCGGCGGAAAACATCGGCATACCGCCGGTTTCCTCTTCAAGAATGATTTGCAGCAGAATACTGCGGGTAAGGTCTTCACCCGACTTGACATCGACCACAGTAAAAGACTCGTTGTCGAGCACAAGTTGCTTGACGTCGGCCAACGTAATGTAGGCACTGTTACGTGTATCGTACAACCGCCGATTGGGATATTTTTTAATTAACCGGCTTTTCGATTCGGCTGATTTTGCTGCTCTTGCCATAGTTGCTCATTATGAATTGAACTTAACCCATGTGCAGGCCGCCGTTCAGGGAAAAATCAGCACCGGTTGCAAAGCCCGCGTCATCAGACGCGATCCATGCAATGATGGAACCAATTTCCTCTGGTGTGCCAAGGCGACGCACTGGAATCGTATTAACGATTTTCTCGAGAACATCCGGGCGCATTGCCCGAACCATATCTGTACCAATATAACCCGGCGACACCGTATTCACAGTGACGCCCTTGGCAGCGACCTCTTGGGCCAAGGCCATGGTGAAACCATGAATACCCGCCTTAGCGGTAGAGTAGTTGGTTTGCCCGAACTGCCCTTTCTGCCCGTTAACGGAACTTATATTAATGATGCGACCCCACTGCCTCTCGACCATGCCTTCAATCACCTGCTTGGTGACATTAAACAAGCTATTCAAATTGGTGTCCATGACAGCGTACCAATCATCGCGTGACATTTTGCGAAATAGCCCATCACGCGTAATACCGGCATTATTCACAAGCACATCGATCGGCCCAAGTTCAGTCTTAACCTTATTGAAAGCGTCAACCGTCGAGTCCCAATCGGCCACGTTCCCCATTGAGATATGAAACTGATAACCCAGCGCGGCTTGCTCTTCGAGCCACTGTTGATAGTTACGTTTCGGACCGCAGCCGGCCACCACAGTAAACCCCTCTTTCGCCAGGCGCTGGCAAATGGAAGTTCCAATGCCGCCCATGCCCCCGGTTACATACGCTATTTTTCCGGCCATTTTTATCCCCTGCTTTACCCTTTCGAAATCCTACACTGCTCGCAACCGGACGTAACGACCCGGCGCAGCTTCAACAGGACGATGTCTGGCATTACCCATTCGTTTGGTCGCGCGCTTCCTAACCCCGGAATGGCTTGCCAACCAATCAGACCAATCGGGCCACCAGCTTCCGGGATTCTCCTTTGCCTGGTCAAACCATTGTTGCGGGTCACCGGGTTTTTGAGGTAAATCGGCCGTCCAGTATGAGCGCTTTTGTCGGGCGGGCGGATTAACGACCCCTGCGATATGCCCAGACGCCCCGAGCACGAATCGCTGGGTATTGGGCAACCATTTGGCACTGGCATAGGCTGATCGCCAGGGCACAATGTGGTCCTCGCGCGATCCATACAAATACACCGGCATATCGACTTTGCCCAAATCAACCGGCGTGCCGTCGACCGTCACCTTCCCCGGTTGAACCAGACTGTTTTCCAGATAAGTGTGACGCAAATACCAGGCAAAGAACGGGCCTGGCAAGTTGGTACCGTCGGCGTTCCAGTAGAGCAAATCGAACGCGGGTGGGGACTGCCCTTTCAGGTAATTGCTTACCACATAGTTCCACACCAGTTCATTGGGGCGCAAAAACGAAAACGTGGACGCCAACTCGCGCGCCGACATTAAGCCGCCTTGCGCAAGCTGCAGTTCGCGGTACGCCACATGCGCGTCGTCGACAAAAATATCCAGAATTCCCGTATCTGAAAAATCCAGAAAAGTCGTGAGCAAACTTAGGCTGTTAACCGGGTTCTCGCCGCGCGCACGCGCCACGGCCAAAGCGCTGGCCAACAAAGTTCCCCCCACGCAAAAGCCCAGTGCATTGATTTTGTCTTCACCGGAAATATCGCGCACAACATCAATAGCCTGCAATACACCATGCTGCAGGTAATCGGCCCACGTGGCTTTATCGATGCCATCAGTATCATTGGGTTGTGGATTACGCCATGAAATCATGAACACCGTAAAGCCTTGTTCGACCGCATACTGAACAAAAGAATTATCGGGCTGGAGATCGAGAATATAGTATTTGTTGATGCAGGGCGGCACCATGAGCAATGGTGTTTTGTATACCTGTGCGGTTTGCGGTGCGTATTGAATTAACTGAAACAGCGTATTTTCGTAGACGACCTGGCCGGGTGTAACCGCCAGATTCACACCAACCTCGAAACGACTTTCATCCGTTTGCGACATGCGCCCTTTTTGCATGTCTTCAAGGAAGTTCGTCATCCCCTGAAGCAATGACATTCCCTTGGTCTCGAGCAGCGTTTGCTGTACATCGGGGTTTGTCGCCAAATAATTCGACGGCGCTACGGCATCAAGCCATTGCATGGCTGAAAATTTCAAGCGCTCACGCTGATCTTCGGGTAAGTCGGCGGCCTCAATCATGCGTTGCATGGTTTGTGTTGCCAGTAAATGCGCGTGCGCCAGAAAAAGAAAATTGGGATGCGCCTGCCAGGCTGAACTGCTGAAGCGGCGATCTTTGGGAACCGGTAAAGAGCCTGACTGTGCCTGCGCCAGCAAATCTTGCCAGCCAGACATGAATTCGCCCTGGAGTTGGGCCAGACTATCGGGGAAACGAGGTGAATTCATTACGACGACCTGCCTGCATTTTATGATGTACCGGTTTCATAGGGATAGTGACCGTCATTGATTCATGTGTCAATTCGGGTTAGTCGGTAGCGCCGCTTAACCAGGCCACCGTCGCCATTCGGCCGGTATGCGGCGTACGACGATAAGAGTAGAAAAGCGCCGACTCACGAAATGAGCAATGGCCGCTTAATTCGATATTGGCCACGCCCGCGGCCCACAGGCGATGACGCGCCAGCCCCGGTAAATCGGCCAGCCATTTTTGGCCGGCACCAGGATATTCGGCATAACGCTGCACAAAATAAACCGACGTCGACGCATCAGGGTCGACAAAAGCCGCGCGCACTTCAGGCCCAACCTCAAACGCAGCTTGAGAAATACCGGGCCCAATCCAGGCTCTTAGGACACTTTGGGGCTTTAAATGTTTTCGCATCGCCGAAATGGTATTTTCCAACACGCCGGCAGCCAGACCACGCCAGCCCGCATGCGCAACCCCCAAAACCGAGCCGGCCTCATCGGCCAGCACCACCGGCAGACAATCGGCCGTCAGTATGGCAAGCACGCATTGTGAACGGGTGGTCACTGCAGCATCGGCACACACAACAGACGACCTGCACTGAGTTGGGGCGTCACCGTTGAACTCCGCCACATCCACTCCGTGGATCTGCTCCAGCCATTGAGGAGGCCCTGGCAGCAAAGCCTCAAGACGCGCCCTGTTTAGAGCCACTTTCTCAACGTTATCGTTAACATGCGTTGCCAGATTCAGACTACTGTAGGGCTCCGCACTCACTCCGCCCTGTCGGGTCGAGCAGAAATAATGAACACCGGACCAAGGTGTGCCGGTAATGCGTAACAGGCGCCCATTCATTTCTTCAACCATTTACCTCACCCACCTCGGTTTGTTTGACTTCACCTGGTATTACCTATTGCACATCCCACGACAGTTGTTCCATTACAGCCTTGAAGTCAGACGGTAAAGGCGCCTCAAACGACACCAAAGCATTGGAAGCGGGATCAACAAAACTCAAGGCGTGTGCGTGCAACATTTGTCGCTGCGCGCCGGCAACACACTTGCCACCGTACAACACGTCTGCGACAAGGGGATGACGAATACTTGCCATATGGACGCGGATTTGGTGCGTGCGCCCGGTCTCCAACTCGCACTGAACATGCGAAACAGCCTGGCCGGCAAGATCGCTGCCATGCGCAAGAGGTGCGTAATGAGTAATGGCCTCTTTAGGCGCAATAGGTCGTTCCACAGTCATCTTCACCGGGACATGGGGGTCGCGCCCAATCGGACGATTGACCGTTCCTTTTTTTATGACATTTCCGTGCACCAAAGCAGCATAAACGCGTTTGACTGATCTGGCCTGCAAAAGACGTACAAGATGTGTTTGGGTTGTTTCATTGCGTGCTACAACCAATAGGCCGGACGTATCTTTGTCGAGCCGGTGAACAATGCCTGCCCGGGCCACAGACGCAAGTTCGGGAAAACGGAAAAGCAAACCATTCAGCAGCGTCCCGCTCCAGTTGCCCGCGCCGGGGTGTGTAACCAGGCCGGCAGGCTTGTTTACAACAACCCAATCCGGTGATTGCGCGACCACCTCGAAATCCACGTTTTCAGGCGTAAATGCCTGCTGTTCAGGTGCCGGTTGCACATGAACTTCGATATGATCCCCCGGCCCCACTTTCTGTCGCACCTTAGCCGGGGTACCATTGACCCAAACCTGACCCGCCTCAACCCAACTTTGCAAGCGACTGCGGGAGTGCTCCGGAATATGTTGCGCCAAAACCTTATCCAACCTGTCGGGGCCGGCCGTAATGGGTAGCCGGAAAGTCAAAACCTCGGGGCTGGAATCAACGCATTGCATAATCTTTAGTAATATCTGTGTCAGGCATATCGACAAATCATATAATCTGCGTGCAATGCTAACACCAAGGATGCTTTTGTGACTCGCTCTACTCTGATGTTTTCTTTACCCCTGGGAATGTCCCGACTGTTCCGGCTGGCCGCGCTGTTCGCGTTTTCCGTCTTGCTCGCCGCCTGCGGATCGCTCAGCAAACCCGACGCCGACCCTACCGCCGGTTGGAGCGCTGAACGGCTTTACCGCGAAGCACGCATGGAAATGAGCGATTCAAACTGGACCGACGCGCGAACGCATCTTGAATCACTGGAAGCACGCTATCCTTTTGGGGGCTACGCCCAACAAGCGCTCATCGACCTTGCCTACGTAAACTGGAAGGACGACGAGCCCGAACAGGCTCTGGCGGCAATCGACCGCTTCCAGCAACAGTACCCGAACCACCCCGGTACCGACTATATGCTGTACCTGAAAGGGCTGATTACCTTCACTCCGCCCAGCGCGATATTTTCTTCTATCACCCAGCAAGACCCCAGCGAGCGTGACCCCAAAGGCCTGAGAGAGTCTTACGAAGCCTTCACCGAACTTATTCGCCGCTACCCCGACAGCCGCTACACCCCCGACGCAGAAAAGCGCGTAACGTGGCTGGTGAACACCCTGGCTGAAAATGAGGTGCATGTTGCCCAGTACTATT
This sequence comes from Pusillimonas sp. DMV24BSW_D, assembly GCF_011388195.1. Classification (NCBI taxonomy): domain Bacteria; kingdom Pseudomonadati; phylum Pseudomonadota; class Betaproteobacteria; order Burkholderiales; family Alcaligenaceae; genus Neopusillimonas; species Neopusillimonas aestuarii. The sequence continues at coordinate 2,675,154 of NZ_CP049990.1, forward strand.
ATGAACGTGGCGCTTACCTGGCTGCCATTAATCGCGCACAAACCGTCATTACCGACTTCAAAGGGGTACCCATCTCCGAGAAAGCCTTGTACATCATGTACATGGCATACGACAAGCTGAATATGCCCGAGCTGCGCGATGACGCCAAACGTGTACTGGACACCAACTTTCCAAACAGCAAATACTATGAACAAGGCCTAGACGCCTCACAAGGCAGTTGGTGGAATCCTCTTTACTGGTTCTAGCGCTTCAATTGATTTCGGCGCAATGTTGTTTTGCCATGAACACAAGAACCTGCTCAGGGTCTCGTGTTCGGGCAAACGGCGGTAAACCCCGCCACAATAGTTTTCCATAAGGCTTATCCACCAGCCTGCGATCAGCCACCATCAGCACGCCCCAATCAGACTCTGAACGAATTAAACGCCCGGCCCCTTGCTTCAACGCGACAGCGGCCTCCGGAAGCTGATATTCCATGAACGGATTCCCGCCCTCTTCACGACATGCATTAAGCCGGGCCTCCAAGACAGGGTCGTCGGGCGGCGCAAACGGCAATTTGTCGATGGCCACCAAAGTAAGCGCGTCGCCTGGTACGTCGATCCCTTCCCAGAAACTGGCACTCCCCACCAACACAGCATTCTTCGACGCTTGAAAACGCTCCAACAAGCCACGTCGCGAACCCACTCCTTGCTGCATTAGCAAGCGATCAATACCGCGTTCGTCGAAAGCTTCTTTCAGCAACTCAGTGATACGATCTACCGCCCTTAAGGTTGTACACAACACCAACACCCCTCCGGGCGAGGCTTCGATGAGCGGCACCAGCTGCTGAACAAACTGCTCAGTAAAGGCGGGAGAATTAGGCAACGGCAAACTGGACGGCACAAACAACATACCCTGCGTTGCGTAATCGAATGGAGACTCCCAGCGCTCGGTGGCGGCGTCGTATAAACCCAACTGACGCTGGAAATAAGAAAAATCGCCGTTAACCGACAAAGTGGCCGAGGTAAAAACCCACGATTGGTCTGGGCGGCGAAAACGCGAGAACAATTGTGCCACTGACAGCGGGGCGCTATGCAAGCGAAAATGCTGAGGGCTGGTTTCAACCCATCGAACCAGCGTTGTCGTTATTGGTTCCTGAGCACTCCCCGCGTTCGCGGCCGCACGAGCCCACTGGAACAAACGTGCCGCCAAATCTGTGCAGGTTCGATGCAAGGTCTGCAAATCAGGATGCTTTTCAGCGACAACAGCAAGTCGTTCATTGCACGCAGCAAGAACCTCATGCAATTGAGTCAAACCCTCGTGCACAGACTCTGCGGAAGGCATGGACTCGTATGTCGCTCTCTTTGCCGGCAAACGATCCACCGGGTCGACACGCAAACGCAATTCACGCGTCGCCTGCTGAATTTTCACATGCCATTGCGGCCAGTCAGTGGCCTCCCGCGCCTGAGCCAGCCCTACCGCCTCAACCTGACGTGCCAACTCAAGCAACTGATTTGACGACACACTACTACCCAGAAATCGCGTCGCGATGTCGGGAAGCTGATGCGCTTCGTCGAACACGACTAACTGCACCTCGGGTAGCAAATCAGTAATCCCTTCGTCGCGCAAAGCCAAGTCGGCCATGAACAGCGCGTGATTTACAACGATAACGTCTGCTTCCTGCGCTTGTCGTCTGGCCTTATAAACAAAACACGACTTCAAATGCGGGCACGTCTGACCCAGGCAGTTATCACGCGTTGAAACCACGCGGTTCCAGATATCTGCGTTATCGGGCACTTGCGTCAATTCAGCCTTGTCACCGCTTTGGCTTTGAGTTGCGAATACTTGTATATGCCTTAACTGGGCGACCTCCTGACGCGACTTTAAAGCCCGGTCGTCGTCTTGCAGACGTTCAAGATGATAGTGACACACGTAATTGCTGCGCCCTTTCAATAGCGCGGCCCCAACCGGCAACGCCAGCGCCTCCCGCAAACGCGGCAAATCACGCCGATACAACTGATCCTGCAATGTACGCGTGCCAGTTGACACCAACACTTTGGCGCCGCTTAAAAAGGCCGGTACGAGATAAGCCCATGTTTTACCCGTACCAGTCCCTGCCTCCGCAATCAGAACGGAATGATCATGAACCGCCTGTTCAATTGCCTGCGCCAGCGCCAACTGCGCCTGACGCGGACGATAACCGGACACCGAACGAGCAAGCGGCCCACCGTCGGCAAAGGTTGTAGCAAGTGCGTCGTCCAACATCAGGCAATCCTGTTTTACTCTGTCAAGACATAATCATAACTGGCGAAAAAGACTGGATTGCGCCCAATGTGGCAAAATGCCCCGCTTGAAGTTAATAAAGCCGTATCCAAAACATGTCGACAATTGCTGAAAACAAAACTCCCGCCACCCAAACCCACCAGAGCGCCGGCCCGGATTTCATTATTGCGTTATTGGCTGAAGAGCTTCGTGTGCGCCCGGCCCAGGTACGCACCGCTGTCGAACTCATGGATGGCGGCGCCACCGTTCCGTTTATTGCCCGTTATCGCAAGGAAGCAACCGGTGGTTTGGACGACGGTCAGCTACGACAGCTGGAGGTTCGCTTACTATATGTGCGCGAACTCGAAGACCGCCGTCACACGGTTCTGGAATCGATCGAGCAGCAAGGTAAGCTAACAGAAGCGCTAAAGCAAGACCTTTTGTCTGCCACGACAAAACAGCGCCTGGAAGACTTGTACGCACCCTACAAACCGAAACGTCGCACTCGCGCGCAAATAGCCATTGAAGCGGGGCTGGAACCTCTGGCAGACGCGATTCTGAACGATAAAAGCAGCGATCCCTTTGCACTGGCAAGTGCTTATTTCAACGCTGAGGCGAATATCAATGATGACAAAGCCGCGCTAGACGGTGCGAGAGATATTCTGGCCGAGCGCTTTGCCGAGAATGCCGACCTATTGGCTCATATGCGTTCATACATAGAAGCGAACGGCATGCTGTACGCGAAGGTCATTGACGGCAAAGAGCAGGAAGGCGCCAATTTTCGCGACTGGTTCAACTTTCATGAAACGCTCAAAAGCCTGCCTTCGCATCGTATTTTGGCGTTATTGCGTGGTCGCCAACAGGGTGTACTCGATTTGCGTATCGGCTTGAGTCCCGACCTGGACGAACAATCGCCCCATCCCTGCATTACCCGCATCGCCGAGTTTCTTCATCTGGGCGCCCGCTTCGACAACCAGGCGCCCGCTCGCGCCAAATGGCTGGGCGAAGTATGCCGCTGGTCGTGGCGAGTAAAGTTGCTGACCACTTTTGAAACTGAATTTATTGGGGTGCTGCGTGAGCGCGCCGAACAAGAAGCCATTCACGTTTTTGCCAATAACCTGAAAGATTTGCTGCTGGCGGCTCCGGCAGGCCCCAAATCCGTCATCGGCCTCGATCCCGGTATCCGGACCGGCGTAAAAGTAGCGGTAATCGACGAAACGGGGAAACTACTGGAAACAGCCACCATTTATCCGTTCGAACCAAAACGAGATCGTAAAGGCGCATTAACAACACTGGCCACACTGGTACAACGGCACCACGTTGAGCTAATCGCCATCGGCAACGGCACGGCTTCGCGCGAAACAGAGCAATTGGCAGCCGAACTGCAAGACCTGTTACCCGAGCCTCACCCCACCCGTGTCATTGTCTCCGAGGCGGGCGCCTCGGTATATTCTGCGTCGGAACTGGCCGCTCTTGAATTCCCCGATCTGGACGTCAGTTTACGTGGCGCCGTATCGATCGCGCGACGTCTGCAAGATCCCTTGGCCGAACTCGTAAAGATTGAACCTAAAGCCATTGGCGTAGGCCAATACCAGCACGACGTCAACCAACGGGAGCTGGCACGATCGCTTGATGCGGTGGTTGAAGACTGCGTGAACGCCGTTGGCGTTGATGTCAACACCGCTTCGGCCGCCTTATTAAGCCGGGTGTCCGGCCTGAATGCCGGTTTGGCGCGCCAAATTGTGGAATGGCGCAATGAAAACGGAGCCTTCCCCGACCGCAAGACCCTGCTGAAAGTCCCCCGTTTTGGTGAGAAAACCTTCGAGCAAGCCGCCGGATTTTTGCGTATTCCCGATGGCCAAAATCCACTCGACGCTTCGGCGGTTCACCCCGAAGCCTATCCGGTCGTCGAACGCATTCTAAAGAAAATCAATGCACAGGCAAAACAAATTGTTGGCCGGCAAGGAGGGCTTAAAGGCTTGTCGCCAAGCGAATTTACTGACGAACGCTTCGGGCTGCCAACCGTGAAAGATATTTTCCAGGAACTGGAAAAGCCCGGCCGTGACCCACGACCCGAATTTAAAACAGCGCAATTCAAGGAAGGCGTGAATACTTTAAGCGACCTTCAACCAGGCATGGTTCTTGAAGGTGTCGTAACCAATGTAGCCAATTTTGGGGCATTTATTGATATTGGCGTTCACCAGGACGGCCTGGTGCACATTTCGGCGCTGTCGAACCGCTTTGTGAAAGACCCCCGCGATGTCGTGCGCGTGGGTCAAACCGTTCAGGTAAAGGTGATGGAAATTGACCTAAACCGCAAACGCGTCGGCTTAAGCATGCGTCTTGATGACGTACCGGGTGAAGCGTCAGGCGCCTCGAAAGCAAGCGGCAAACCGATGCAATCCAGCCAGAAACGCGCGTCAGCTCCCAACAAACCCGGCAACCAGGCCCAGCCGGCTAACAACGCCATGGCGGCGGCGTTCGCCAAGCTCAAGCAGAAATAATAAGGTAACAAGAAACCTCAGGATTCCCCACCACCTTATTCGGCGTCGCGATTCAACTGATGGACAACCTCAGCAACTGTTTTCAGTTGTGCATCAGACAAATGACAAAAAGTTTGGCCTTGCCACGCCAATTGCCAAACACCGTCTTGCAACAGCGCCAGGGCCTGCGGCCCCTGCTGCTTCAATGCAGCCATGGCCTGACCCGCGTCTTTAGGCTGATCAAACCCTTCCGATAGAAGCAATTCCTCGCCCTGTGCAGACAACAGGCGAAAATGGAACTTTCCATTCTCCCTGAAACTAACAAAACGCGCACTGCGGCTTTTTGCTTTATCTTTATTGCCGTCGCCTGCAGACGAGACCGGTGCACGCAAGCCCACTGCCTCCCGCAAACGCGTCATTAAGTCACCCGACTGCTTGCGTGCTTTCAACGCGCCGGCCTGCAAAATAGATTCGATTTTCGACGGGTCGGCCATTAATTGATTATATTTTTCACGCATCGGCCCAATAATGGATTCCAGCAACTCATAGAGTTGCGTTTTTGCTTCACCCCAACCCAGACCTTCTTCAAGGGAACGGCGAAACGCACTGGCTTGATCCGGCGTCGCGAATGCGCGGTACAAGGCAAATACATGTGAGCTGTCGGGATCCTTGGACACACCCGGCTCGCGCGAATCAGTCACGATACGCATAATTGCGTTACGCAATGCTTGCGACCCCCCTTCAAACAAGGGAATGGTATTGTCGTAACTCTTGGACATCTTGCGCCCATCCAAACCCGGCAAGGTTGCCACCTCATCGTCAACCTGCGCCTCGGGCAATACAAAAAACGCCTCGCCTTTACCGTATAAGTGATTAAAACGTTGTGCGATATCGCGAGCCATTTCAAGATGCTGAATTTGATCACGCCCAACGGGTACTTTATTCGCATTAAAAATAAGAATGTCGGCGGCCATAAGTACCGGATACGAAAACAAGCCCATGGTCACACCGTCGTCGGGGTCCTCACCTTTCTCGGTATTCTGATCTACTGAGGCTTTATAAGCATGGGCACGATTCATCAATCCTTTAGGCGTTACGCACGACAACATCCAGCACAGCTCGGTGGTTTCCGGAATATCCGACTGCCGATAAAAGGTGACTTTTTCGGGATCCAACCCTGCCGCAATCCAGGTTGCGGCAATTTCCAACCGCGAGCGCGCCACCCTTTCAGGATCTTCACATTTAATCAGCGCGTGATAATCAGCCATGAAAAAGAAGGCATCGACACCCGATTGGCGGCTTAACTCAATGGCGGGACGGATCGCGCCCGCATAGTTCCCCAAATGCGGGGTGCCTGTTGTTGTAATACCGGTTAGAACACGAGTTGTCATGATAAAAATAAAAATTCGCTCAATAGAAATAATGACGCAACCGCACGCTAAAGCGTTACCGCAGCGCGTCGTTCGGCATCAAGGTACTCACGCGACTGCATCTCAAGCAAGCGCGATACCGTACGATGAAACTCATTGGACATCGGCCCTTCAGTGTAAAGCGCTTCCGGCTCACACTCTGCGGAAATCAGTAACTTAACTTTATGATCATAAAAAACGTCGACCAACCATGTGAAGCGCCGCGCCTCCGAAGCCTGTCGTGAATCCATACGCGGCACATCAGACAAAATAACGGTTTGAAAACGGCTGGCCAATTCCAGATAATCGTTTTGCGAGCGGGGCCCACCGCACATCGTGGCAAAATCGAACCACACAACGCTCCCTGCAAGAGCAACCGCCTTAAGCTGCCGATGCTCAACCGTGAGTACTGGTTTCTGAGGAGCGGTATCGGCCAACCGGTCGAACGCGTCCTGCAGCGCCTCACGCGTTTTGGCATTCAATGGCGTAAGATACATTTTGACCTGCTCTAATGCGCGGCGCCTGTAATCAACTCCCGTGTCCACGTTAACAACATCCAACCGTTCCTGAATCAATTTAATAGCAGGAAGAATACGATCACGATGCAAACCGTCCGGATACAAGGTCGACGGCTCATAGTTGGACGTCATGACAAACGACGTTCCATTTTCGAACAGCTTAAGCAACAAACGATACAGAATCATGGCATCGGCTACATCCGACACATGGAACTCATCGAAGCAAATGAGGCGATAGCGCTTGGAAATACGGCGTGCAACTTCGTCTAAAGGGTCTTGCCGGCCTTTGACTTCATCAAGCTGTCGATGCACACCTCGCATGAATTCATGAAAATGCAGTCGCCCCTTGCGTTTAAGCGGCACGGTGGCGTAGAAAGCGTCCATAAGAAAACTTTTGCCTCGACCCACGCCGCCCCACATGTATACACCACGCGGGATGTCAGGACGGCGGAACAGCTTGCGCAGTGGAGACGAACGTGCTTGCTTATATACGACCCAGTCGTCATAAAATTGTTGCAGGCGATCAATTGCCGCTTCTTGTGCCTGGTCGGCGCTAAATCCTCGTTCGCCTAACGCCTGCTGATAATATTCACGTACATTCATAAGAAAAGTTTGAACGCAAAAAGGGGCGAACCCGCCCCTTTTTGCAGCACATTACGACAACGTCGATAACATTAAAAATTAAGTGCGCGCTTATCAACCGCCAACGCGGCTTCCTTCATCGACTCAGATAAAGTTGGATGAGCGTGACAAATACGCGCAATGTCCTCAGCCGCGCCACGGAACTCCATGATGGTAACGGCCTCGGAAATCAGTTCGGATGCCGACGGCCCAATAATATGGACACCCAACACTTCGTCGGATTTGGCATCGGCCAGAATTTTCACAAAACCGGTGGTGTCACCCAGAGCCCGCGCGCGCCCATTGGCCATGAACGGGAAGGAGCCAGTATTGTACTGAACACCCTCTTTCTTCAATTGCTGCTCGGTTTTACCGACCCATGCAATTTCCGGTGAAGTGTAAATAACATTGGGGATCGTATCGAAATTCACATGACCATGCTGACCCGCCATACGTTCAGCCACCGCCACGCCTTCTTCCTCGGCTTTATGCGCCAGCATGGGGCCGCGAACAACGTCACCCACCGCCCATACATTGGGCAAATTCGTGCGGCAATCTTCGTCGACCACCACAAAGCCACGCTCATCGAGCTTCAAGCCGACGGTATCAACTCCCAAGCCTTCCGTATGCGGGACACGGCCAATTGACACGACAAGGCGATCGACCGAAATGGACTGCTCTTGACCTTTGGCATCGGTATAGGGAATGGTAATAGACTTGGCGGTCGTTTTAACTTCGCCGATTTTCACGCCGGTTTGAATGTTCAGGCCTTGCTTGGTAAACACCTTAAGCGCTTCTTTTGCGACGGCCTGATCAGTGACGGGCAGAAAATCGGGCATGGCTTCCAGAACAGTCACTTCAGCACCCAAACGGCGCCAGACACTGCCTAATTCAAGACCGATGACACCAGCACCGATCACACCCAGTTTCTTGGGTACCCCATCGATACGCAACGCGCCGTCATTCGAGAGTATTTTCTTTTCGTCAAACGGCAGGCCTGGCAATTCACGCGGAGCCGAACCCGTTGCGACCACCACATTTTTAGCGATGAGATCCTCTTCCTTGTCACCTGATACCTTGATCGACCAGCCACCATCGACCTTGGCAACGAAAGAGCCCGTGCCATTGAAGTAGGTCACTTTATTCTTTTTGAACAAGTACAGAATCCCTTCGTTATTCTGCTTGACTACCGTTTCCTTGCGCCCCAGCATCGTATCCAGTTTCAAGCTTACGCCCTTCACGTCGATACCGTGTTCCGAGAAATGATGATTGGCTTGCTCAAAATGCTCTGACGATTGCAGCAAGGCCTTCGAAGGAATGCAACCTACGTTAGTGCAAGTGCCGCCGGGAGCGGGCTTGCCATCGGACGTCTTCCAGGCGTCAATACACGCAACCGACATACCCAGTTGCGCAGCTCGAATTGCCGCAATATAACCACCGGGGCCGGCCCCGATTACCACTACATCAAAATTCTTAGCCATTGTTTATCCAATTAGTTTGGTCCGCCAAAATTTAAACGTCGAGCAACAAACGTTGCGGATCTTCCAACGCCTCTTTCATTGCCACCAACGCCAGCACGGCTTCGCGCCCATCGATGATACGGTGATCGTATGACAGTGCGAGGTAATTCATGGGGCGAATGACAATTTGGCCGTTTTCGACAACCGGGCGATCTTTCGTGGCATGGATACCCAAAATAGCCGATTGAGGCGGATTAATAATAGGTGTAGACAACATTGAGCCGAACACACCGCCATTGGAAATTGAGAATGTACCGCCAGTGAGCTCTTCCAGGCCCAACTTGCCGTCGCGGGCGCGAGCGCCAAAATCGGCAATCTGCTTTTCAATCTCAGCAATAGTGAGTTGGTCGGCATTACGCAAAATAGGCACAACCAAACCACGCGGGCTACCGACGGCAATACCGATGTCGAAATAACCATGGTAGATGATATCTTTGCCGTCTACTGACGCATTCACAACCGGGTATTTCTTCAATGCCGCAACCGCTGCCTTAACAAAGAAAGAAGTGAAGCCCAGTTTTACGCCGTGCTCTTTCTCGAATTTGTCTTTGTAGCGCGCGCGGATATCGAGTACACCCTGCATGTTTACTTCGTTAAAAGTAGTCAGGATGGCGTTTTCTGACTGCGACTGAAGCAGGCGCTCGGCCACGCGAGCCCGCAGGCGGCTCATCGGTACGCGCTGCTCAGGACGACCATCAAGAGACAAACTGGTCGGTGCAGGCGCGGCTGCCTGTTGTTTCTTGGCACCGGCTTCAGCACTCATGGCGTCGGCTTTGGTAACACGGCCACCACGACCTGAGCCATCGATATCGGAAGGATCAATACCTTTTTCAGCCAAAATTTTACCGGCAGCCGGAGACGCCGCAGATGCTGCGGAGGACTTCGAGCCGCCCGCGGCCGGAGCGCTTTCCTCTTTAGCAGGCGCCGCCTCTTGCTTGGCAGGCTCAGCTTCTTTTGCCGGCGCTTCCTTGGGCGCACTGGCCTTGCCTTCACTGTCGATACGGGCAAGCACCTCGCCGGAACCAACGGTGCTGCCGTCGCCTTTAACAATTTCAGACAACACGCCAGCGGCCGGTGCCGGTACTTCCAGCACAACCTTGTCGGTTTCCACTTCGATCAGGATTTCGTCGGCTTCCACAGCCTCGCCGGGTTTTTTCTTCCACTCGAGCAACGTTGCCTCTGAAACAGATTCCGACAATTGGGGAACGAGAACTTCTGTAATAGCCATAATATTTTGATTCCGTAATGTTAGATATGCGTTTATCGGGACTGGGCAACGCCCTTGAACTTATCGGCGAACGCCTGCTCAATAAGCGCCCTCTGTTGCTCAACGTGTTTAGCCAGATAGCCCACTGCCGGAGAGGCCGAAGCAGAGCGCCCTGCATAACCCAGGCGCTGACCGTCGGTCATGTTCTCGTACAAGTGATGCTGAATGTAGAACCAGGGCCCTTGATTCTGCGGTTCGTCCTGCACCCAAATGATCTCTTTGGCATTGGGGTATTTCTGCAATTCAGCCTGGAATGCCTTATGGGCAAACGGATACAACTGCTCAATACGCAAAATGACGACATCGCTGCGTTCACGCTCTTTGCGGGCATTCATTAAATCGTAGTACACCTTGCCCGAACAAATCAGCACGCGTTTAACCTGCTCGGCGTTAATCTCGTCATGGGTTTCACCGATGACCGGCATGAAATGCTTGTCCGCCAAATCAGTTAAGGGTGAAGTTGCATCCTTATTACGCAGCAATGATTTGGGGGTGAACAAAATGAGCGGCTTGCGGAACGGCCGGATCATCTGACGACGCAGCACGTGGAAAATTTGTGCCGCGTTAGTGGGCTGGATGACCTGCATATTGTTGTCTGCACACAATTGCAGGAAACGCTCGATACGTGCCGAAGAGTGCTCAGGCCCTTGACCTTCATAACCATGCGGCAACATGAGTGTCAGACCGCATTGACGACCCCACTTGGCCTCACCAGAAGAAATGAATTGATCAATCACTACCTGGGCACCGTTCACGAAATCGCCAAACTGGGCTTCCCAAATAGTTAGCGTATTGGGCTCAGCCGATGCATAACCATACTCGAACGCCAGAACGGCTTCTTCCGACAAGACCGAATCGATGACTGAAAACAGCGCCTGGTTTTCAGACACATTTTGCAGCGGGATATAAGCACCGTCATTCCAGCGCTCACGTTTCTGGTCGTGCAACACAGCATGACGATGGGTAAACGTGCCGCGACCTGAGTCCTGACCTGTGATCCGAATGGGATAACCAGACGCAACCAGTGTTGCAAACGCCAGGTGCTCGCCCATACCCCAGTCCAGGGGCTGCTCGCCACGGGCCATTTTCTGGCGTTCACCCAACAAGCGCTTGACCAACGGGTGCACAGTGAAATTATCAGGCACCGTGGTTATGCGCTCACCAATACGAGTAAGCTCGGCCAGGGGAATTGCCGTGTCGGCTTGATCCGTCCATTTTGCATTCAGGAATGGAGACCAATCGGTTGCATATTTGTTCTTGTAGTCGGTTAAAACAGGTTCAACTGTTTTTTGCCCGTCTTCCATGAGCTGACGATAGTCTTTGACCATATCATCGGGCTCGTTGTCGGATAACACACCTTGCGCAATCAGTTTGTCGGCGTAAAACTTGCGTGTGCCGGGATGCTGGCCAATGCTTTTATACATCAGCGGCTGGGTAAGAGACGGCGTGTCTTGTTCGTTGTGACCCAGTTTGCGGAAACACACAATATCCACAACGACGTCGTGCTTGAACTGCCGGCGGTAATCGAGCGCCAACTCAGTAACGTAAACCACTGCCTCGGGGTCATCGCCGTTCACATGGAACACCGGAGCCTCAATCATTTTTACAACATCGGTACAGTAAAGCGTGGAACGAGAATCGCGTGGGTCGGACGTCGTGAAACCAATTTGGTTGTTAATCACGATGTGGAATGTACCGCCCGTACCATAACCGCGCGTTTGCGCCAGGTTCAGGGTTTCCATTACAACGCCCTGGCCGGCAAAGGCGGCGTCGCCATGAACCAGTACCGGCATGACCTGATCGCCTTCTTCGTCGTTGCGACGGTCTTGACGGGCGCGCACACTACCCTCGACAACAGGGTTAACAATTTCCAAATGGGACGGATTAAACGCCAGCGACAAGTGAACAGGGCCACCACGAGTCGACAAGTCGCTTGAAAAACCGTTGTGATACTTGACGTCGCCATCGCTAAGCACCTGGCTGTACTTGCCTTCAAATTCGGCAAATAGGTCGCCGGGCATTTTGCCCATAATGTTCACCAGCAGGTTCAAACGACCGCGGTGAGCCATGCCCACGACAATTTCCTGCACGCCATTCTCACCAGCATGGTTCACAACCTCATCCATCGCAGCGATAAAGCTTTCCCCCCCTTCAAGAGAGAAACGCTTCTGGCCGACATACTTGGTATGTAAATACCGTTCCAGACCTTCTGCTTCAGTAAGTTGCTTAAGAATATGTCGCTTGCGCTCGGGTGCATACGCCGGGACGCCCAGAGTTGACTCAAGGCGTTCCTGAATCCAGCGCTTGGCTGCCGGATCGGAGATATGCATGAATTCGACACCAATTGAGCGACAGTAGGTGTCGCGCAATGCCTTGAGCATATCGCGCAAGGTCATGGTTTCGGATTTGGTAAAGTACGTGTTCGTGGCCGAATAAACCTGGTCAAGGTCTGACTCGGTTAAGCCATAGAAGGCCGGATCAAGCTCGGGTATGTTCGGGCGATCCTGGCGCTTCAGTGGGTCGAGATCAGCAATACGCGCGCCCAGTGAACGATACGCCGCGATAAGCGACTGAACGTAAACCTGCTTGCCGGCAACGGCCAGGTCGGGCTGAGCCGAGTGACGCACAAACGCATTGTTTTTGGCACGTTCGGCAAACGACTGCTGAATAGGTGCATGCGCTTGATCACGGACACCTTCCTTGCCGTCAGGCGCAGGAAGATGCTGAAGCTGGTCGAAATAATTTCGCCATTCCTCTGCTACCGAACCAGGATTGTCGAGATAAGCTTCGTAGAGTTCCTCTACATAAGGGGCATTACTGCCAAACAGGTAAGAATTACTTAATGATTCAAGTTGTGATGACATATATTCGCTTCACCGATCGAGTGCTTCACTCGTTATGATGCAGGACAACCTTCCGCGACACGGCCAGACCGAATAGCGGATAGCGGGGGGCAGAAGGCAACGTACGACGCCTCAAGTGCCGTATTGCAAGTAAGTATAACCACAAACAAAATGGAATGTAACAGCGAGCCCCGAAAGACCGCGAATTTACGAGTGCAACGTTGAAATTAACTGACACCTGCGCCAATTTGGGCATTTCAAGATGCATGCATTTTATATATGGTGTATTTTTTACGTTTCTTTTAATTTTTAAGATTGTTTTCAGGAGCATCATTTTATGGACGCCAAGGCGGACCTTTCTAAACTGGCACTCGACTATCACGCCAACCCCCAGCCCGGAAAAATTTCCGTTACACCCACCAAAACATTGGCCAATCAAGATGACTTATCTTTGGCATACTCGCCCGGGGTTGCGGTGGCCAGCATGGCCATTTACGAGGGCGGGGAAGAGGCGGCGGCCAAGTACACATCGCGTTCCAACCTGGTCGGTGTCGTAACCAACGGGACGGCTGTTCTGGGCTTGGGTAACATTGGCCCGCTTGCGGCAAAGCCCGTTATGGAAGGCAAAGGTTGTTTGTTCAAAAAATTCGCCGGTATCGACGTTTTCGATATCGAATTAGCTGAAAACGATCCGGATAAACTGGTTGATATCATCGCTGCAATGGAGCCCACACTGGGCGGTGTCAACCTCGAAGACATCAAAGCGCCGGAATGCTTCTATATTGAAAGGAAGTTGCGCGAACGCATGAAAATCCCCGTCTTCCACGACGACCAGCACGGTACCGCCATTATTTCAGCCGCCGCCATTCTGAATGGCCTGAAAGTGGTAAACAAGAAAATGGACGAGGTGAAACTGGTGTGTTCGGGGGCCGGTGCCGCCGCCATCGCCTGCTTGAACTTGCTGGTGCATTTGGGCCTAAAGAAAGAAAACACCTATGTTGTTGATTCGCGCGGCGTAATTTGGGAGGGCCGTGACGAAAACATGGAACCCACCAAAGCCGCTTACGCCCAAAAAACCGATGACCGCACACTGGCTGATGTCTGCGCAGACGCGGACGTGTTTCTGGGTTGCTCGGCACCCGGAGTGCTGAAAGCGGAAATGGTCAAAAGCATGGCGGAACGTCCGCTCATTCTGGCACTGGCCAACCCCGAACCGGAAATACGGCCTGAACTTGCGAAAGAAGTTCGTCCGGATTGCGTCATTGCGACTGGTCGTTCCGACTACCCGAACCAAGTGAACAACGTGTTGTGCTTCCCCTTCATTTTCCGCGGCGCCATGGATGTCGGTGCGACGGTCATTAACGAAGAGATGAAGCTGGCGTGTGTTAAAGCCATTGCCGAACTGGCGGAAGCCGAACAAAACGACGAAGTTGCGATGGCGTATGCGGGGCAGGAACTGAGTTTCGGGCCTGACTACATCATCCCGAAACCATTCGACCCGCGCCTTATTATCAAAATTGCGCCCGCAGTAGCCGAAGCCGCGACCGTTTCGGGCGTAGCCCGGCGCCCCATTGAAGACATGGAGGCTTATCGGCAAAAGCTTATGAGCCTGGTGTATCACACCGGCCAGCTAATGCGACCTTTGTTCATGCAGGCCAAAAATGCGCCCAAGCGCGTTATCTACGCCGACGGTGAAGACGAACGCGTGTTGCGCGCAATACAAACCGTGCTCGACGAAAACATTGCCAAACCAATTCTAATCGGTCGCCCGGCCGTCATTGAAATGCGCGTGCGCAAATTTGGTCTGCGATTGATTCCGGGCGAGAACATCGAAATTGTGAATCCCGAAGACGATGAGCGCTTCCACGAAACCTGGACGGGCTACTACAAGCTTCAAGGGCGCAATGGCGTGACGCCTGAGATTGCCAAGGCCATGGTACGCAAGCACAACTCACTCATCGGCGCCATGCTGCTCCAGCGCGGCGACGCCGATGCCCTGATTTGCGGAGTATCCAGCCGTTTTGACAACCAACTACGTTACATCGACGAGGTTATCGGCTTGAAGCCCGGCGTACAAACTTATGCAGCCATGAACGTTCTCATGCTGCCCGACCAAACGCTATTCATATGCGACACACATGTAAACGAAAACCCTTCAGCCGAAGAGATTGCCGAAATGACAATTCAGGCGGCTGCAGAAATTTTGCGTTTTGGTGTTGTACCGAAAATCGCCCTGCTCTCACATTCCAACTTCGGCAGTCGTCCAACGGAGTCTTCGCGCAAAATGTCCAAAGCACGGCAACTCATTAATGAACGTGCACCATATTTGGAAATAGACGGTGAAATGCACGCCGATGCCGCCCTTTCAGAGAAAATTCGCAATAAAGCCTATCCCGACTCAACACTGAAAGGCCCGGCAAACCTGTTAATCACACCGAATCTGGATGCCGGCAACATTACCTACAATATGTTGAAAATGACCGGAAGTAATGGCGTCTCCATGGGGCCGGTCTTACTGGGGGCGGCACGTCCGGTCCATATCCTGACCACAAGCGCCACCGTTCGACGTATTGTGAACATGACTGCACTGGCGGTTGTGGATGCGCAACAAGAGTCTCAAGCAAAACACGCTTCGAATACGTGATCATCAGAGCGCAATAAAAGAGGCTGCCGGAATCATACCGGCAGCCTCTTTTTTCGAACATTTAGCTGCAGCCTGCCGCTTTACAAGGCAGCAGGCTGGAGCACCCAGCCTATAAAAATTAACGCTTAATATCGCGAACCGCAGCGCCCGTGTACAACTGACGCGGACGGCCAATTTTGTACTCGGGGTCGGACAACATTTCATCCCACTGAGCGATCCAGCCCACGGTACGTGCCAAAGCAAAAATGGCGGTAAACAACGAGGTAGGAATACCAATGGCGCGCTGAACGATACCCGAATAGAAGTCAACGTTCGGATAGAGTTTGCGATCAACGAAGTATGGATCTTCCAGCGCAATACGCTCAAGCTCCATGGCCAGTTTGAACAAGGGGTCGTTTTCCAGGCCCAGCGCTGTCAAGACTTCCTTGCATGTTGCCTGCATTAGCTTGGCGCGTGGGTCGTAATTCTTGTATACGCGATGACCAAAACCCATAAGGCGAACGCCCGAAGATTTGTCTTTGACTTTCTCCATGAATTCGCCCACTTTAGCCACACCACCTTCAGCCTGAAGCTGTTCGAGCATTTGCAGGCAAGCTTCGTTGGCACCACCGTGAGCAGGGCCCCACAAGCAGGCTACGCCAGAAGCAATGGCTGCGAAAGGATTCGTTCCGGACGACCCGCACAAACGCACCGTTGAGGTGGAGGCGTTTTGCTCATGATCGGCATGCAAAATAAAGATACGATCAAGCGCTCGCTCAACCACTTCATTTACCTGATAGTCTTCGCAAGGTGTAGCAAACATCATGCGCAGGAAATTTCCGGTATAGGAAAGATCGTTACGCGGGTAGATGTAAGGCTGGCCTTGGTTGTATTTGTATGCCATGGCCACCAGCGTAGGCATTTTGGCAATAAGACGAATCGCCGAAATTTCGCGATGACGGGCATTCGTGATGTCGGTTGAGTCGTGATAGAACGCCGACAATGCACCCACCAAACCTGTAAGCACAGCCATAGGATGCGCGTCGCGACGGAATCCGCGCATAAACAACTGCAGTTGCTCGTGCACCATGGTGTGATGCGTTACCAGGCTATCAAAATCTTGCTTCTGATTAGCATCAGGCAGTTCGCCGTTCAGGATCAGGTAGCTGACATCCATGAAGTCGCAGTTTTCAGCCAACTGCTCAATGGGATAGCCGCGATACAACAACTGGCCTTTATCGCCGTCGATGTAAGTAATGGCCGATTCGCACGAAGCCGTTGCCAGAAATCCCGGATCGTAGGTAAACATTCCGGTTTGGCCGTACAGCTTGCGAATGTCAATAACGTCGGGCCCAATCGTGCCCTGGTACACCGGAAACTCAACCGATGCGCTATCGTCTGAGAACGATAGGGTGGCTTTTTTATCTGACAGTTGCATTACTTTTCCTCAAAAATTTACAGCTCCCGCATTTGCTTTACCAGACGCTGGATATCAGGCGTGTTATATGCCCCTTCCAGCTCCTTGCGGCCCAGCAATACGTCAAGCAAATCGTTATCGCCCATATCGAACAAACAGGTCAACGCGGCGACATCGGCAGTGGTTAGTTGAGTTTCGTACTGATCGAGAAACTTCGTGATGATCAGGTCGTTTTCCAACAAACCGCGTCGTGCCCGCCAACGCAGGCGGGCACGCTCAAGTTCAGTCAATTCTTTGCTCATACACTCACAGCACGTTAAATGCTGCGACGAACCAGCAATTCTTTGATTTTTCCGATTGCCTTGGACGGATTCAACCCTTTCGGACAGACTTCCGTACAGTTCATAATGGTATGGCAACGGAACAAACGATAAGGATCCTCAAGATTATCCAAACGTTCAGCCGTTGCTTCATCACGTGAATCGGCAATAAACCGGTAGGCCTGCAACAAACCTGCCGGGCCAACGAACTTGTCGGGGTTCCACCAGAACGACGGGCAAGACGTTGAACAACAGGCACAAAGAATGCACTCATACAAGCCGTCGATCTCTTCACGGGCCGCCGGCGTTTGCAGACGTTCGCGCTCTGGAGGAGGCTGATCGTTGATCAGGAACGGTTTAACCGAATGGTACTGATTGAAGAAATGTGTCATGTCGACGATCAGATCCCGCACAACCGGCAACCCGGGCAGTGGGCGCAGCACAATGGGCTGCTTCAACTCGCGTAGGTTAGTGGTACAAGCCAAACCATTACGGCCATTGATGTTCATTGCGTCGGATCCACATACCCCTTCACGACACGAACGACGAATAGCCAGACTGTCGTCGACATCATTCTTGATCCGCACCAAGGCATCGAGCAGCATTTTGTCGGTTGGCTGCAGCTCAACCTCGAGTTTCTGCATATACGGACGCTCGTCCTTGTCGGGATCGTAGCGATAAATTTCAAACTTGACGATACGTTTTTCGCTCATTTCAATTCCTACTTAGAAGGTCCGTGCCTTGGGTGGGACGCTTTCAACCGTTAACGGCTGCATTTGAACCGGCTTGTAATCCAGCTTACCGCCGTTGGAATACCACATGGTGTGACGCAACCAGTTCTCATCGTCACGATCCGGATGATCGCTCAAGGCGTGGGCACCGCGACTTTCCGTGCGATTTGCCGCAGACTTAATCGTGGCCCGGGCCACTTCAATCATGTTGGTCACTTCCAGGGCTTCGATACGCGCCGTATTGAACACTTTGGACTTGTCTGAAAAATACAGGTTGTCAACACGTGGCACCAGCGCCTCAATTGCATCAACACCCTTGTTCAGCAGCTCCAGCGTACGGAATACACCACAATGGAACTGCATCGCATTGCGCATATCGTTACCGACGTCCTGCGATTTCTCGCCGGAGGTGCGGCTTTCCAGCTTGTTCACGCGGTCAAGGGAGTAATCGATACTGGACTCTGGAATGGTCTCGTGTGCATGTTGGCGTTCAGGGTGAGCATCCACAATATGATTGCCCGCTGCACGGCCAAAGACAATAAGATCCAGCAAGGAGTTCGTACCCAGACGATTGGCGCCGTGAACCGAAACAGCCGCGCACTCACCAATGGCATACAAGCCATTAACCACCTTCGACTCGCCATTGTGCGTTTCAAGCACCTGGCCATGGTAATTCGCTGGAATACCACCCATTTGATAGTGAATGGTAGGCACGACAGGGATAGGCTCTTTAATGGGGTCGACGTTGCCGAACTTAATGGCAATTTCACGAATGGAAGGCAAACGCTTGTTGATCACATCGGCCCCCA
This sequence comes from Pusillimonas sp. DMV24BSW_D, assembly GCF_011388195.1. Classification (NCBI taxonomy): domain Bacteria; kingdom Pseudomonadati; phylum Pseudomonadota; class Betaproteobacteria; order Burkholderiales; family Alcaligenaceae; genus Neopusillimonas; species Neopusillimonas aestuarii. The sequence continues at coordinate 2,693,953 of NZ_CP049990.1, forward strand.
GATGGTCGAGCTTCAGCAATACGTGATCGCCATTGGGGCCACAACCACGACCTTCCTTGATTTCCTGGTCCATGGAGCGGGACACGAAATCCCGTGGCGCCAAATCTTTCAGTGTGGGCGCGTAGCGTTCCATAAAACGCTCGCCGTCTTTGTTCAGCAGAATACCGCCCTCACCACGCACCCCTTCTGTAATAAGCACGCCGGCACCGGCCACACCCGTTGGGTGGAACTGCCAGAACTCCATATCTTGCAACGGAATACCCGCGCGTGCGGCCATACCCAAGCCGTCACCCGTGTTGATGAACGCATTGGTGGAAGCCGCCCAGATACGACCCGCGCCGCCGGTTGCCAGCACCGTTGTTTTGGCCTCCAGAACGTAGATATCACCGGTTTCCATCTCCAGAGCGGTAACGCCCAGCACATCGCCTGCATCGTTACGCAACAAGTCGAGGGCCATCCACTCTACAAAAAACTGGGTACGTGCAGCCACGTTGCGCTGATAAAGCGTATGCAACATGGCATGACCGGTGCGGTCGGCCGCTGCACAGGCACGCTGCACAGGCTTTTCACCGAAATTAGCCGTGTGGCCACCGAACGGGCGCTGGTAAATAGTACCGTCGGCGTTACGGTCGAACGGCATACCAAAGTGTTCAAGCTCGTAAACCGCGTTAGGCGCCTCGCGGCACATAAACTCGATTGCGTCTTGATCGCCCAGCCAATCGGACCCTTTCACGGTATCGTACATGTGCCAATACCAATGGTCTTCGCTCATGTTGCCCAACGAAGCACTAACGCCGCCCTGGGCTGCGACCGTATGAGAACGAGTAGGAAATACCTTGGACAACACCGCAACCGATAAACCCGCTTGCGCCAGTTGCAAGGAGCAACGCATGCCGGACCCGCCGGCGCCTACAACCACCACATCGAACTGGCGGCGAGGTAAGGATTTTTTGACAGCAGTCACGGTTTATAGACTCCAAAGAACTTTAGCGAAATAAACAACAGAACCAATCAGCCACAAAACAGTGAGCACCTGAAGGAAAAGGCGCAAGCCTGCGGAAGTGACATAGTCCATCCAGATATCGCGAACACCAATCCACGCGTGCCAGGCCAGTGACAAAAACGCCAACGTTGCCAGCAACTGCCCTGCGGGTATTGCACCCAGTTGGAAAGTGAACAAATTCTGCCAGCTTTCGAAACTCATGCCCGACGTGAACAGAACCCCGAAAAACAGAACCAGCGTGTAAACGGCCATGATAATGGCGGTACAGCGCTGTACGATGAAATCAAATGTGCCGTAATGGGCACCCACAACTAAACGTTTAGTACCAATACGTTCCTGAGTAGCCATTACCAGACTCCAAACAATTTAAGACCGAAGATCAATGTCAGTGCCAAACTGACACCAAACACCACGCCGGCGCTCTTCTGAGCGGAAACCTTATCCATGCCAATATGCAGGTCGAGAATCAAGTAGCGTATGCCGGCACAAAAATGGTGTAAATAACCCCAGATAAGAACCAGCAATACCAGTTTGAACAAAGGGTTGGAAACCCAGCCCTGAATGGAAGCAAATGACTCGGGCGACGTCACGCTAAGGGCGAACAACGGCACAATAACCAGCGGCAAACAGAGAAAAAGCAATGCGCCGCTGACGCGGTGCAAAATAGAGGATTTGCCTGCCAAAGGCAGATGGTAGCTGAGAATCTGCGGCACGCTTAGATTGCGGTACTGCGGACGCGGCTTGGAAGCTGAATCGGACATGATGGCCTCGAGGTTAAACAAACAATTTATTGCAAAATGCTATTAGTATTTTCGCTTATTTCCGGGAACGGGATCAAATACAGTAACAAATCAACTTAACGTATTACGGTAATGAAACCGGTCGGTCAGGTATAAGCCCCTTCTTAATTCCATGGGACGATCGCCGTAAGTGAACGACACACGCTCAACCTGGAGCACCGGACTTCCTGAAACAATATTCAAAAGCCCGGCCTGATCGTCGGAGGCGGCAACCGCCTTGATTTTCTCTTCGGCCCGCACCATGCTCACCCCATACTCTGACTCAAAAAGGGCGTACAAAGGGCCACGATAACGGGTCAACGACTCGGCCGTTAACCCTTTGAATACAGCAGCAGGCAACCAGATATCGTCCAAAATCGTGGGCGTTTGCTCAAAAGACAGCACACGACGCACGTTCACCACAGTATCAGATGGACGCAAATCCAATAATCGCGCAATATCAACCGGCGCCTTGATGCGCCTGGAGTCGATGATACGACTGCTTGAGGGCTTGACTTTACCGTCGTCGGGGGTAAGCCGCAAAAAACGAAACCGCACTTTTGCCTCGTTGTGCGTCGCCACAAAAGTGCCTTTACCCTGCCGGCGAATCAGCAAATGATCGGCGGCCAGTTCATCAATGGCTTTACGCACCGTCCCCTGGCTGACATTAAACCGCGCGGCCAGCTCGAACTCGCTGGGAATCGCCTCTCCCGGCTTCCATTCACCCTGATCAAGACTCTGCAATAGCAGTGCCTTGATTTGCTGATACAACGGGCTATACGCCGCGCTACTTGCCGCGCGACCCGCCATAACCGCATCGTCGATGGAAGAATGATCAGCCATACTTGTAACAGGATTCTGTGCCTAGCACCGGATTCGAAAACGCCCGCCATTCTCGCACGCTTCGCGTTTTCTGTCTAATACTCTTTTGTCTTATATAAGATATAAGATATTTGACGACAGGGGTAATTTCCACTAATCTTCAAACGATTTAAACTGCAGGGTTGAGTTACCACATTTAATTCTGTTCTCACCTTTTTCGGAGATTTGCTCATGTCAAAACCCGCCATGCGCGTTGCCGTAACCGGCGCTGCCGGCCAAATTGGTTACGCTCTTTTGTTCCGCATCGCTTCCGGCGAAATGCTGGGTAAAGACCAGCCGGTTATTCTTCAACTGCTGGAAATCCCAGATGAAAAAGCACAAAAAGCGCTGAAGGGCGTCATGATGGAACTGGACGACTGCGCATTTCCGTTGCTTGAAAGCATGACAGCTCACAGCGACCCTCGTGAAGCGTTTAAAGACGCCGACGTTGCTTTGCTGGTTGGCTCACGCCCTCGCGGCCCCGGCATGGAACGCAAAGATCTGCTGCAAATGAACGCCAAAATTTTCACCGAGCAAGGCAAAGCATTGAATGACGTTGCTTCGCGCAATGTGAAGGTTCTGGTTGTGGGTAACCCCGCCAACACCAATGCTTACATTGCCATGAAGTCGGCCCCCGACCTGCCCGCTGAAAATTTCACGGCCATGCTGCGCCTGGACCACAACCGCGCCTTATCGCAGTTGGCCGAAAAGTCCGGCAAGAAAGTAGCCGACATCGAAAAACTGATCGTGTGGGGCAACCACTCTCCCACCATGTATCCCGACATCCGTTTTGCCACAGCGAACGGCGACAAGTTGGCCGAAGTCATCAACGACGACGCCTGGAACCGTGACACGTTTATTCCTACTGTCGGCAAGCGTGGTGCCGCCATCATCGAGGCGCGTGGTTTGTCTTCCGCCGCTTCTGCCGCCAATGCCGCCATTGATCACGTACGCGACTGGGTGCTGGGCTCAAACGGCAAGTGGGTCACCATGGGCATCCCCTCAGATGGTTCCTACGGTATTCCTGAAGGCATCATGTACGGTTTCCCTGTTACCACGGAAAACGGTAAGTACAAAATTGTTGAAGGACTGGAAATCGATTCGTTCTCACGCGAACGTATGGACAAAACCTTGAACGAACTTCTTGAAGAGCGCGACGGCGTTAAAGACCTGTTGAACTAATCGCAGGCCTTTTGCGCCAGGTAGCAATACCTTCACACTAAAGGCCTCGTCATGAGGCCTTTTTTTCAGGTGATTAAATTTATGCGTACCCCTCCTTCCGCCGGCACCCGATTTCGTACCGCCCTTGCTCAGGAAACACCGCTTCAGGTAATAGGCGCGATCAACGCCAACCATGCTCTGCTCGCTCAACAAGCGGGGTTTCGCGCCATTTATTTATCGGGCGGTGGCGTAGCGGCCGGCTCGCTGGGCATGCCCGATCTGGGCATTAATACGCTAGACGACGTATTAACCGATGTGCGCCGCATTACCGATGTGTGCGAAGTGCCACTCATGGTCGACATCGATACCGGCTTCGGCCCTTCGGCGTTTAATATCGCCCGCACCATTAAAAGCCTGATCAAGTTCGGCGCGGCGGCTTGCCACCTGGAAGACCAGGTGGGCGCCAAGCGCTGCGGCCACCGGCCCGGCAAAGAGATTGTAAGTACACAAGAAATGGTTGACCGGGTAAAAGCGGCGGTTGATGCACGCACCGACCCAGACTTTTTTATTATCGCGCGCACCGATGCCATTGCAGTGCATGGCGTCGAAGCAGCGCTTGAGCGCGCCCAGGCGTGTGCCCAGGCCGGTGCCGATGCAGTATTTGTGGAAGCTGCTTACGACCTTGACACCTATCGCCGATTCACCCAGGCTTTATCTGTGCCGGTGTTGGCCAACATTACCGAGTTTGGCCAAACCCCGTTGTTTTCCTCCGAGGAGCTGGGGCAAGCGGGTGTTGGCATTGTGCTGTATCCGCTGTCGGCATTTCGCGCCATGAATAAAGCAGCGCAAACCGTTTACTCCGCTATTCGTCGCGACGGCCACCAGCGCAGTGTGGTCGACATGATGCAAACCCGTGAAGAGCTTTATCAGTCTATTGGCTACCACGAGTACGAGTCCCGACTCGATCAACTTTTTCAACGGCAAAACGAAACAAAATAACAACCAGCCACACAACACGTTATCACCACGCCATTTCAACCATCGCGCCTTAGAACGCTCAGGAGACACACCATGGCTACATCACGCATACGCAAAAACAAGTCTGCAACAACGCAACAAACAGCCAATGCCGCCGCAACGCCCGAACAAAACACCCCTTCGCCCGCCGGGCCCAAGCCCAAGAAATCCGTAGCACTATCGGGTGTGGTAGCGGGCAACACTGCCCTATGCACGGTGGGCCGCAGCGGCAACGATCTGCACTACCGCGGCTACGACATTCTGGATATCGCCGAAACCTGCGAATTCGAGGAAGTCGCCTATTTGCTGATTCACGGCAGCCTGCCCACCAAAGTCGAGTTGCAAGCCTACAAGGCCAAGCTGCAACGTTTGCGCGGGCTACCTTTACATGTACAACAGGTTCTTGAAGCCTTGCCCGCAGCCAGCCACCCCATGGATGTCATGCGAACCGCCGTCTCAGCCCTGGGCTGCGTCTTGCCCGAGAAGGACGACCACAACCTGGCCGATGCGCGCGATATCGCCGACCGTTTGCTGGCCTGCCTGAGCTCGGCCTTACTTTACTGGTATCACTATAGCCAGCGCGGTGAAATGATTGATGTCGTAACTGACGACGACAGCATTGGTGGACATTTTCTGCACCTGCTGCATGGTGAAAAACCCAGCAAGGAATGGGTACGCGCCATGCACACCTCGCTTATTTTGTATGCAGAACACGAATTCAACGCTTCCACCTTCACGTGCCGCGTGATTGCCGGAACAGGATCCGACATGTATTCCGCCATTGCCGGTGGCATTGGTGCCTTGCGAGGCCCCAAGCACGGCGGGGCCAACGAGGTGGCCTTCGATATACAAAAGCGCTACGACACCCCCGACCAAGCTGAAACCGACATTCGTGAGCGGGTTGCCAACAAGGAAGTCATCATTGGGTTCGGACACCCGGTGTATACCGTCTCCGACCCACGTAACGAAGTCATCAAAAAGGTCGCAAAAAAACTGTCCCAAAGCACCGGCGACACAAAAATGTTCGAAATTGCCGAGCGACTCGAATCCGTGATGTGGGATGCCAAGAAAATGTTCCCCAACCTGGACTGGTTCTCGGCCGTGTCGTATCACACCATGGGAGTACCCACCGCCATGTTTACACCGTTATTCGTACTGGCTCGCACTGCCGGCTGGGCCGCACACATTATCGAACAGCGCATCGACAACAAGATCATTCGCCCCACA